>JADJXP010000001.1:350439-700878 GCA_016715795.1 Chloracidobacterium sp. | reverse complement strand
GAACGATCTTCTTCATCAGCCGACCAGTGTAAGGCGGATACCGGCGCAAGTTCTCATCGTAATGGACACAGGCGGCGAGATGCGCTTCGTCAAGACCCTCGACAAAACCCGGCTTGTGGCAAAGTCTCTCGTCACGGCGCTCAGGGCTGGCGATTCGATCGCGGTGATGCAGTACTCGGACAAGCCCGAGATCTTATCGGAATGGTCGAGCGACCCGGCTGATGCCGTCAATGCCATCACCAGGGCCAAGTTTGGTCGGCGCTCGCTATTTACCGATGCTCTCAAGATGGCTCGCGAGTTCGTGATGCGGAACCCCGCCGACAATCGTCATATCGTCCTCATCACAGATGGAACTGATAGCCTCGGCCGTCCGTCTGCGAAGTTTGATGCGATCCGCGATCTGGTGGCAACGGATATCTCTGTTCACATCATTAGCTACACAGCACTCGAAACTGCCGATATCGAACCTCGGGCCAAAGGTATTTCTCAGACACCGCCACCAAAGGCGATCCCGGATGAGATACAGGCGACGCTGCCCAATGGTGTCCGCGATAAGGGGGTCAAGGTCGGCCCGACCATCGTTACCGACCGCAGCTTTCTGCGCCGTATGCGGGCCCGTAAGGCCGACCTCGAGGCCAGCCAAGAGCAGCTATCCACACTTGCCGACAGCACGAATGGCGAGTTTATCCTACCGGAAACGACTGACGAAATGCTCGAGAAGGCCCCGCTCGTCGCACGTATGATCGACGCTGCGTACGTTGTGACCTATATGCCCAAAATGCCGGTAATCGAAACCCGCGGCGTTGCCGAACGAATGATCGACGTTAGCTCTAAGCGGGCCCGTTTGACGGTTGTTGCTCGTCGAAAGCTCTTGGTCAAGCCCTAATACAGATCTTTCAATTTCGTTGTTGACAAGTGCTATAATTAGAATTATTCTAACTATAGTATATGTCGCGTGACACGTTGGACAAGCAAACATCCGGTTTGACCCCGCAGCGGGAGGCGGTCCTTGATGTCATTCGGATGAGTAATTCTCACCCGACAGCCAACGAGGTATTCACAGCGGCAAAGGAACATTTACCATCGATCTCGTTCGCAACGGTCTATAACAGCCTTCGCTATCTCAAGGAGTCCGGGCACATCACAGAGATCAGGTTCGGCAACGGATCGAGCCGGTTTGATGCGGTCATGCATCGACATGACCACGCACTGTGCACTGAATGCGGTCGGCTGGTAGATATTGAGATGGAATTGCCGTCCGGCTTGATGGCTCGGGCCGCTGAGTATTCGCATTTTGAACCCGAATCGATCGAGCTCACGCTGCTAGGCAAGTGTTCAGCCTGCACGAGCGAATCGGCGGAACCGTCAGGAGTTGGATCATACAAGGCCAAGCAGCAATCAAAGTTTTCGCGACGGTCGAGAAACCGTCTGATGAAATAACAAGGAGAAATACACAACTATGTCAACAGCAACAGCAACGGCCGCCGAGAACGCGGTCACATTCGCAAAGGTCGGGAAACCGGCGCCTGATTTCGACATGCCGTCGACCAAGAACATCGATACACTCGGCGAGAACGTCAAGCTCTCGGATTACAAGGGCAAATGGCTCATCCTGCTCTTCTATCCGCTTGATTTTACGTTCGTTTGCCCGACCGAGCTCATCCATTTCTCAGATCGCCTCGACGAGCTGAATGGCATCGGCGCCGAGGTGATCGGCATCTCGACGGACTCGGTCCACTCGCACCGGGCATGGCTTCGCACGCCGAAAGACAAGAACGGCATCGAAGGCGTAAATTACCCGATCGCATCTGACGTGGGCGGCAAACTCGCACGGCAATACAACATTCTCGTCGAGGATGCGAATATTGCTCTCCGCGGCCTCTTCATCATCGATCCTGAAGGTGTGCTGCAGTATTCGGTCGTCCACAGCCTAAATATCGGCCGTTCGGTCGATGAGACCCTGCGTGTCCTTCAGGGCCTGCAGACGGGTGGCCTCTGTGCCGCTGACTGGTCGCCGGGACAGGAGAATTTGAAGGTATAAAGCAACTATCGTGAATAGCAGCCGGGTTACATCGGTAGCCCGGCTGCTGACACATTCGATTGGAGAAGACTGTTATGCCAATGAGAATTGGAGATGCGATGCCAGAGTTCGACGGGGCAACCACCTGGATCAATGGCTCACTGCAGGAAGCAACCGAGCATATTGAAGGCAAGCCGACGCTCGTGCATTTCTGGGCGGTATCGTGTGGCATATGCAAGGAGAAAATGCCGGCGCTCAATGAGTTAAAGGCAAGGTATGGCCCGCTTGGTCTGCAGACGATAGCGGTCCACATGCCGCGTTATGAGGCCGATACCGATCTGGACACGGTTAACGAGGCGATCGGCGCGAATGGGATAACGGAACCGACGGCTGTCGACAGCCTCCACAAGCTTAAGGACGCATTTCAGAACGAGCAAGGGTGGGTGCCTGTTTACTATCTCTTCGACGGGGAAGGAAAACTCAGATCGCGAGCCGCCGGAGAATACGGCATAGGTGTTCTAACAGGTGCTTTGGAGAAGATGTTTGCCGCTTCAGCGGGTGCCTGATCGCTTCAGGTCATCGCCAAGCTCGAGAGGAGCCAGTACATGACGAACATGCTTAGAAAGATCGAGCCTAACAGCAACGCTATCAGCAGCCCGATAAGGCCAAAGACAAACACATAATCACCCGTCGTTCCCCGGCCAAGGCCGGCGGCCCGCTCGCGTATCAGATTCATATTGCGGTTGTTGGCCTTCCAGACAAAATCGAATGCATCGCCCACGAACGGTACCATTCCTACGACATAGTCGAGGCCGATATTGAAAGCCATGCGAAGCAACGTGATCTTCGGCACGCCGTAACGAACGCCGGAAACCAGTATGTATAACGAAGGGACGACCGTAAGCGTGTCGCCGACATTCGGTATCAATCCGATCAGCGAATCGAGCCCGAACCTCCATTCGGTTCCGGGTACTCGAAATAAGCCGTCGAGATAGCGCGAAAGCTCATCGAGATTCCGCTCGATCTTGACCCTTCTTTCCTGGCGCTCAAGGTCATCCATATTAACAACAACCACATAGACATCTATGCGGTTATTTCACTTTCCAATGATTCTTACACTGATGATCTTATCGCCGCGCACGATCGTATCGACGACCTTCATATCGGCCTCACTCACTCGGCCGAAAACGGTGTAGCCGCCATCCAAATGCGGTTGGGGTGAATGGGTCACAAACCACTGTGAGCCGCCGGTGTCTTTCCCCGAGAGAGCCATGCCTATCGCACCACGGCGGTATTCGTGCATATTGATCTCGCAGCGAATAGACCAGCCGGGCCCGCCGCTGCCATCACCGCGCGGGTCTCCGTCCTGCATTACAAAGTTCGGCACTACGCGATGCACCTCGAGGCCGCTAAAATACCGCTTGCGTGCGAGCTTGATAAAGTTATCGACTGTCAACGGAGCATCTTCCGGATGAAAGTCGATTGTGAAAGTCCCCTTATCGGTCTTTACCACCGCTTTGACCGAACCGTTCCGGCGTGACAGAGCGCGACGGTAATCTGCGTCGGAATTCAGCACTTGTCCAAGCTTTGTTCCCATGGCGCCCGAATAAGGCAGAACACGGTCCTTATGTTCTGCACGTACTTTATCGAGGGTGGTTGTGATCTCTGGAAATGCCTTCTGTAGATCTTTGTCTTCGAGCATCCGGATCGCGCGCTTGCGAACGAGATAGTCCGGCGAATCTACCGCGACGAGCAATCGCCCAACGGCCTCTGTCTTGTTGAGTTGGAACAATGCATCAAGTATCGCCAACTGAGCATCGTTGTCGCGTTTGTCGGAAAGCATCGCCTTGTCGAAGGCACTCTTGAGAGCATCAATATTCTCCTTAGAACTCGGCAGATCACGGAGAATACCTGCCGTCGCCGCCCTGACCTGAACATCTCCATAGGTCAGGAACGGGCGAATTATCTCCGCTGTGTCATCCGTCTTGAACGCAGCAAAGCTCCGCAACCGATCGGGAATTGCCATCCTGGTATTCTTCGAATCAGGGGCGAATTCGAGTTCCTTCTCGGCCTTTACAGCGCTTCGCACATCCTCAAGGGCCTCAGCCCTTAGCGGGTCGCCGGCGGGCAGCCGGGCAAGCTCGGCCCGCCCCTGATCGAGTCCGCTAAGGTACTTCCAACATGACGGCTGTGACTTTTTGAATGCACAATGCGTGTGGTCATAGGTCTTGAGCATCTCGTATGGAGAGACCCTCGCCAGCGCAATGAATATGTCCGGCGTCATAAGGCGGTCAAGAACCCCAAAATCCTTAAGAAACTTGATCGCAGTTTGGTCGCCCGTTCCCTGGAGCAATCTGCCAATCACGACAGTTATCTCGATCAGTTCACTCTTTTGACCAGGCGGAGTGCGATAGGGCGTGTTCCCGATCTCGGCGAGAAGAATGTTGCCGCGTTCAATAAGCTGTCTGGCTGCTCCCTTATCATTCAAGGAGCCCAGAGATCTGATCGCCGACACACGCACACGGCTGTCTTTGTCCTCGACCGCCGCGACAAGAAGCTCAGGGACAAGTGCCTTTGCCTCAGCCGCCCCTAGCACGCGGGCTGCATTAGCACGGACAAGCGGGTCAGATGCCTTTTTGAGCAGATCGCGTACTTCCGGATTCACATCCCTTGAGCGCAGCCGTGCGAGAGTATTGAGTGCGTCCGCGACGATAGACGGATCCGAATACCGCAGGAAGCGTTTTGCGACGTCGTCAGCTCCCGGAGGCCGGACGCGAAGAAGTGCGGTAAGGCCCAATCGGACAACATTCTCGTATGCGGCTGACCGCTTTGTGTCCTCAAACCTTAGGGCCGATAGTATAGCCAGGCCGAGCTGTTTGGCATCATCCTGAGGGAGGTTTGCGGCGGCGATCTTCCCCGCAGCCTCTATCGCACGGCCGCGCACCTCGGCGGAGGCTTTTGTATCATCCAGCACCGCTACGACAGCCGCTGCCCCGTCAAGCGATTCGATCTCACCCAGAGCGAATACTGCCGTGGCTCGAACGTCGTCCGAGGCGTCCTTCGCAACAAGCCTCTCGAGTGCGCCGACCGCCGCGACATCGCCGATCCGTCCGGCCGCTAGGGCCGCCCGCCGACGCACATCAGCATTTGGGCTAGAGAACAAGGCTTCGAACGTCGCGTCAAAGGTACGCGAGTCCTCGGACTTTGCGATCTGCACTGCCGTCGCCAACGGTATCTGAGCCTGGGCAAGAATGCTCGACGCAACAAGCATCAGGATCAAGATCGCTAAATATCTCATAGAGTTTAGGATTCGACTATATTGTAGGTCGTTGTGATAGTCGCTGTCGGCCGTACCGTGGCCGCGACCGAGCAATATTTCTCGTCTGAGAGCTCGATGGCGTCGATAAGAGCCTTTTCCGAAATGTCGCGACCGCGCACGATATGGTTAATGTGAAACGAAATAAATTTGCGTGGATGATCGTCAGCCCTGACGCCGGTGATCTCGACATCATAATCGGTCACATTCTGGCGCTTCTTATTAAGGATCGAGATCACATCGACCGCTGTACAGGCCGCCACAGATACAAGGAGCATCTCCATAGGCGTCGGCGCCGAATGTCTATCTCCTTTGGTATCCATAACTTGTGAGTATCCGTTCGGAGTGGTTCCGATAAAGAACTCATCCCCGGCATATTTGACCGTTGCTTTGTATTCGTTTGATGACATCTTGGATAGTGGACTTATTCGCTCAGTTTAGCATACGCAAACCCTGGTATCTTGTTGCCCTGCACAACCTATGGCACGCGAAATGCTTCAAAAGAGCGCGAGGTGGTCGTGTGCTTGGTCGGCCACGCGGAGGACAACAACTATGAAAAGCTTTAACGATCGTATCTGGACGGTGCTTCTCTCGGCGGCGCTTCTTCTGGCGGGAGCCGGAGCGGCCGAGGCCCAGCGCGGCAATGACCGCGACATTCGCGACGCCGTTCGTGGCCTGAACTCCAGGATCGACGACCTCGAATCAGACCTCCGCGAATACATGCAGAGCAATTCTGAATCAAGTACGGACGTTAGCCTTGCAACGGATAATATTCGCGGGCTTAGAGACAGTGTGTGGTCGTTTGAGCAGAACTTCGACCGCCGACGCGAGGGCCGCGCCGACGTGAGCGGCATCGTCGGTGCGGCGCGAGCCGTGGGCAATCTGCTCGCACGACTCGAGACCGACCGTCGGATCGATGACGATTGGACTGCCGTCAAGACGCAGATCGACCGTCTCTCGGCCAACTATGGGATCGTAACTAACTGGAGCGCCGAGACGGTGCCTGAGCCCGTGCGAGACTATTCGTCTTACCCGCCGGGCAAGACGCTCAGCGTGGGTTTGTCCGGCACGTATGAGATCGATCGAGTCCGGAGCGAGAAGGTTGATGATATCGTTTCGGACACGCAGCTCGGAAACGACCAGCGACAGGATCTTCGTGACAAGCTGGAGGCGCCTGAGCAGATCGCTATCGACATTCGTGGAAGCGAGGTAACTCTTGCCACATCTAACGCCCCGGCCGTCAAGTTCATTGCGGACGGACGCGACAAGGTTGAGCGTGATGCACAGGGCCGCAGTGTTCGCCTGCGTGCAACACTCTCAGCAGACAAGCTCATCGTCTCGTCGATCGGCGGCGAAACGGACTATAACATTACATTCACCTCTGTATCGGAGGGACGTGCAATGAAGGTGTCCAGACGGATCACGACCGACTATCTGAATCAGACCGTCTTTGCCGAAAGCGTATATAACAAGATCGATTCTGTCGCTCAACTCAGCGTCGGCGGCAACAGCGGAAACACGTCCGGCCAATACGGCACATATTCTGACAACGACCAGTCCGGTAATGTGTCAAACGGTGGCGTGCCGACTATCGCAACTACGCGATCGGGAAACTTCATCGTCCCGAACGGCGTTGTCCTGACAGGTGTCCTCGACAATGAGATCAACACAAAAGTTTCGCAGAATAATGATCGCTTCCGTATGACGGTGCAGTCGCCCGGTGAATTCCGCGGTGCGCGGGTCGAGGGCTATATAACGGGCATCAACCGATCAGGCAAGGTCCTGGGCCAGTCAAAGATCACCTTTAACTTCGAACGGATAACGCTGCAAGACGGACAGTCGTATGATTTCGCCGCCGTCCTGCAAAGCATCCAGGACCAGAATGGCAAGCCTGTGAAGGTTGATAACGAGGGAACAGCAAAGGGCGACAGTCAGACAAAAGAGACGGTCAAACGCGGCGGTATTGGGGCCGGTATTGGGGCAGTTCTCGGTGCCATCATTGGCGGTGGTAAAGGAGCGGCTATCGGAGCTGTGATCGGTGCCGGCGGCGGAGCCGGTTCTGTGATCCTGACCGGAAAGGACGACATTCGCCTTATGGCCGGGTCCACGTTGACCGTTCTGTCAACGTCCTCGTCGTCGGTCGGACCAAGATAGCACAGTCCCTCGGTCAGAACTGCGGACGGGCGATCCGAGGATCGCCCGTCCTTTTCTGCTATTATGCCTATCGGCATTTATCGTGGCTGTTAGCTACAAGACACTTCCGGAGGAGATAGAACTATACCGAGATCGCAAATGGCGGCGTGAGGAATCATTGCGCGTTGACTCAGCAGAGGATGTCGAGGCGATGGTCGAGGAGATCGGCTTCTGCCTGGGGCTGACCGACGCCCGCGCGGGACTGCCGTCGGTCTATACCGCGGTCTGCGGTCGGCGCGATGCTCACCTGCCGAGGAATGTTCAAAAGGACCACGAAGCCAGCCGCGCGTGGGTGCTAAAGGACGATTGTATAGCCCGCGGCCGCATCTATTACGGCAAGCTCATCAAGGGCAAGTCGTGGTTTCTCTCGCGGCGGATGATACCTGTATTCAACACGCTTTGGGGATGCTCGCGAAAGGGCGAGTCCGGCGTGCTTTCCCCTAATGCCCAGAAAGTCTTAAAGGTACTCCGCAAAGAATGGGAAATGGCGACCGCCGATCTACGGGCCGAGTGCGGCTTTAAGGACAAGAAAGACCTGACGACTGCCATAGACGAGCTGCAACGCCGAATGAAAGTCGTTCCAGCGGAGGTCGTTTATATGCCCAAATTCACCTATATCTGGACACTTGCCGAGGCGCGATTTCCCGAGGAGCTAAAGGTCAAAATGAGCCGGGAAAAGGCGGTCCGGGAACTCGCCCGAACGTATCTTCAGGCCTGCGGCATGACACTGCTCGGTGAGCTGTCAGGCAAATTCGGTTTCTACCGTTGGGAATCAGGCAAGGCAAACCACGAGCTGGTTGATGAAGGGTCTGCCGAGCGCGTCACGACCGGCGTTTATCGGCTGAATAGATCGCCAACGAAGTAACACGAATTACGCAAATCGAACTACTCCCAATTTGTGCAGTTCATGATACGGCCTGCTTCTATATCAGTTCGCCTTCTTCGTAGAGTGTTTCTGGTGCGATATCGGCGCCGTTGGGCCATGATATGGTCCAGCCGTCGACAAAGAATTTTTTGAAGTACTTTTTGTCTTTGAGCGCCTCAAAAACGCCGCCGCCGACCCATTTCGAACAATCGGCAACCCGTATCTGGCCGTTGTCGAACGTGAGCTTGATCTTATAGTCCTTCAGGTAATCGGCGTCGATAACCCTTGGCAAATATCCGTTCTTCATCACTATTCCAGCGGATCGATCTTTTGGATCTCCTTCTTGCTCATCGCCAGTTCCCAGTTTCGTTCAAGTTCGTCCTTATGCAATCTCGCCCATTGACGGATGAGCCGGCGAGCAGTCCTCGAACGCATCGACCCCGCTTTCATATTACCATCGAAGTCAAAAACACCGACTTGGCTCTGATACTCTGCGTGAAAATGCGGCGGATTGTGTTCGTTGTGGAACATCCTGATGATGATCCCAAAGAACATCGACACGTATGGCATATGTCAGTATTTCATCAACTCCCGCACTGCGGATTCGACATCCTCCGACTGCGGCAGGATGAAATCTTCTAGTTGCGGGGCGTAGCCGACGAAGGTATCGGTGGCGCCAACGCGGCCGACCGGGGCGTCGAGGTATTCGAAGAGTTCGTTCGAGATGCGGGCGGCGATCTCGGCACCGTAGCCGTAGGAAATTGGGTCCTCATGGGCGACGATTACGCGGCTGGTCTTCTTCACGGACTCGGCGACAGCTTCCCAATCGTAGGGAACCAGCGTGCGGAGGTCGATGAGATCGACGGTGATGCCATCGGCTTCGAGGCGTTTTGCGGCTTGGTTCGAACGTTCGACGAGCGCTCCGTAGGTGACGATCGAAACGTGGCTGCCCTCACGGACGCGTTTCGCTTTACCAAACGGTATCAGAAAATCGCTTCCCGGGTAGGCGGATTTATTGTAGACCTGTCGGTAAAGGTGCTTGTGTTCGAGGAACAGGACCGGATCGTCGCAGCGGATCGCGGTTCTCAGCAGGCCATTCGCATCGAGTGCGGTTGACGGATAGACGATCATCAGGCCCGGCGTGTGCGAGAAGAGCGTCGTGCCTGACTGCGAGTGATAGACCGCACCGCCTTTTAGATAACCGCCGACCGGCACACGCATCACCATCGGGCATTTTGTGTCACCGTCGCTTCTCCAGCGGGTCAGGGCGACCTCATTTCGGATCTGCATCATCGCCGGAAAGATGTAATCAAAAAACTGTATTTCGCAAACGGGCTTTAGGCCGCGAATGGCCATGCCGACGGCACGTCCGATGATATTGGCCTCGGCAAGCGGCGAGTTAAAAACGCGGGCCGAACCGAACTTACGCTGCAGATTGGCTGTGACCTTAAAAACGCCGCCTTTGCCCTTGACGATGTCGAGATATTCTTCGCGCGAGCAATCTGCCACGTCCTCGCCAAATACGACGATGCGGGCATCGCGTTCCATCTCTTCATGCATGCAGCGGTTGATCAGATCGACCATCGTGCCGGGATTGCCCGAGAGTTCCGCAGCGTCCTCTGTGTCAAATAGTTGTCGGTCGGTCGGATCGACGTCGGGCGAGAAAACGTTCCGCAATGCCGTCGGCCCTTCGGGCTGCGGCGTTTCGACTGCGATATCGGCGGCCGTGTTTACCTCGTCGTCAACCTCTTTTCTTAATGCCTCAAGCTGATCGCCGGTTGCGATTCCCTCGTTGATCAAAAACTCAGCATATGTCCGGATCGGGTCGATCGCAGCGTCGGCGTCTCGCTCCTCGTCGGGGCGATAGAGCTTTTCGTCGTCTGAAAGGGAATGCGAATACGGGCGAATTACCTTTGCGTGAACAAAGGCCGGGCCTTTCCGCTCGCGGCAGTATTCAACCGCACGCTTGAATGTCGCATACGACTCAAGCGGATCGGTGCCGTCGCACTTTTGGATGAAAAGGTCTGGAAATCCCGCGACCAGCTTTGAAATATCGCCGCCCGCCGTTCCGACCTCGACCGGTACGCTGATCGCGTAACCATTATCCTCGACGCAGAAGATGACGGGCAGCTTGAGGTTGCACGCCGTGTTGAGAGCCTCCCACCACTCGCCCTCGCTTGTGGTACCGTCGCCGACCGACATATAGACGACCTCGTCGCCCTTGAAACCGGTGATCTTGTCCTGCAGTTCCTTAACAAGCGACGCCCGATACGACGCCTCGGCTGCACCGACCGCGTGCAATGCCTGCGAACCCGTGCATGACGATTGTGAGGGAACGTTCAAGTCCTTATGCCCCCAGTGCGAAGGCATCTGACGGCCGTGCGAATTAGGATCGGCTTCCGCTCCAACCGCCGAATAAAGCATCTCCTGAGCCGTCATGCCCAGGCCGAGCATCAAGGCTCGGTCGCGATAGTATGGAAAGAACCAGTCGTAGGCCGGCTTCATCGCCAGGGCCGCACCGACGAGGGCCGCTTCGTGCCCTGCACCTGAGATCTGGAAGAATATCTTGTTCTGTCCCTTTAGCTGGATCTCCTTGTCGTCGATCCGGCGCGACAGGTACATCGTTCGGTAAAGCCCTACAAGCGTATCGGCGTCGAGGCCGTGATATTTGTCGGCCGAGGCCTTACCGTTCTTTTTGGTCGCAGTCGTCATCTAGTAACTCTTACTGAAGTAAATAGCGCTAATTCCGCAATCATTTAAGATAGCAAATGCCCGATTTGCGGGCAATTTTCGCCTTTTACCTTTTTACTTTTGCCCTTCCCTTGTCCCATTTCCCATTTGTCGCACATGTCCCAGTGTCCCAACTGTCCCAAACAGGGTTTGCCTGCTCGGTGTACCGGAACGTTCCGGTGCGTTCCGCTCGTGTTCCACCCCAGGGCGGAACGCTGTAAATATTGCATCTATTAAGTTTAATATAGGTTTTCAGACCGCGTTCCGCGAATTTCGCGCAAAAACGGGGTTTATGCCACACGTGTGGCCAAACCTGCTGTCAAAGACCGTAAACTGTTGCAAGTATAGCACAACTCACCCAAAAGTCAAGCATTTTCTGAGCGATCCCGCTCGGCAAGCAGCAGTTGCGACGCCCTGTCGCGGATCAGGTCGTAGGAAAAGCCCTGCCGCAGCAAATGGTCGTGAAGTTTCTTCATTTCGTCCCGCGTCGCCGGTTTGCCCTTGAGCCTCAGCCGTTTCTCGATCGCCGCGTCGATCAATTGTTCCTCGGGCAGTTTCTCGTATGCCTCGGCAATGGCGGCATCGATGGTTTCTTTGTCCAGTTTTTTCTGAGACATCGACATTTGCAGCCGGCGGCGGCCTTGTGGTTTTTGGCGGAGCTTTGAAACGGCCACGTCGCGGGCGAACTGCTCATCGTTGAGATAGTTGTATTCCTTGAGCTTTTCGATCACGGCGTCGACGATCTCAGCATCCGTCCAGAGCTTTTCGAGCAGACGTTCGCGAAGCTCCGCAACCGAACGCGGTTTGGCAGCGAGCAGTTTGACGGCGCAGTTCATCGTCCGCTCACGTGAGCGTTCACGGTCGTTCACAACGCGGTCGGCGTCATCAAGCGTTCGGGTCCGTTTTCGCCACGACACGCTCTTCATTGTGCATTATTAACCAACGCATTCTAAAATTAGCCGGTGGACGGCATTCTGGTCATCGACAAACCGCCGGGGATCACGTCGCACGACGTCGTGTCAAAAGTTCGTCGTATTCTCGGTACGCGGCGCGTTGGCCACACCGGCACGCTCGACCCATTTGCGACTGGCGTGATGGTCGTGCTCGTTGGCAAGGCGACGCGGCTCGCGCAGTTTTTGGACAAGGACGAGAAGGAATATCTGGCTACCATGCGGTTTGGAGGTGAAACTGATACGGGCGATACGACGGGCAATTTCAAATCTCAAATTTCAGATTCCAGATCGGTTTCGACCGAGGACATTGAATCCGCTCTGCCGCACTTCAAGGGCGAGATCATGCAGGTGCCGCCGATGTACTCGGCGAAAAAGATCGATGGGAGAAAGCTCTACGAGTACGCTCGAAAGGGCGAGACGATTGAACGAAAGTCGATAGGCGTCACGATATCTGAACTTGAGATCGTCGAACCTCTTCGCGAGGATCTCAAATCTGAAATCTCAAATCTGAAATTCCGCGTTGTTTGCTCCGCGGGAACGTATATCCGAACGCTGGCCAAGGACATCGGCCGGGCCGTCGGTGTCGGAGCGCATTTGGCCGAGTTGAGACGGACGCGTGCGGGTCGGTTTGAATTGTCGCAGAGCGTTACGCTCGATGAACTCGGAAGCATGGACGAGCCAGGATCGAGACTGCTGCCAATGGATGAGGCGGTGTCGCACCTTGCGCGCTTCGCTCTGAGCAAAGAAAGGGCGAGGCGAACACTGAACGGCCTTTCGACGCGGATCGAAGACATGACGTTTGCGGACGGTGAGGCCGTAAGGATGCTGACGGATGCAGGCAGGTTGATCGCGGTCGGCCTTTATGATGAGGCCGAAGCGTCAATTCGGCCAAAGGTTGTTTTGGTATAGAATTACGTCGATGAGGAAACGAGACTTGGCACTGGTCATTGGCGGAGCGGCCACGGCGGCCGTCGCCGTCAAGATGTTGACGCGTCCGGCGACGGTTCGCTGGGACGAAGTCATCGGCCTCGTCCCGCATTCCGACCGGTCGAGATTTGTTTCGGTCGACGGGATTCGGCTGCATTATCAGGAGTTTGGCGGGCCGATGGCCCCGCCGATGGTGCTGGTCCACGGCTACACTGCGTCTCTGTTCGTTTGGAAAACAGTAGCGCCAATGCTTGCTGACGCCGGATTTCGCGTGATCGCGGTCGATCTGGTAGGGTTTGGTTATTCCGAAAAGCCGCGTGGATTTGAATATTCCATCGAGTCTCAGGCCAGAATCGTCACGCGGTTTCTGGAGCGGCTCGGTATCGGGCAGGCGACGATCGTTGGAAGTTCATATGGCGGAGCCGTCGCGGCGACAATTGCTCTCGATTATCCCGAACGTGTCGAAAAACTCGTTCTCGTCGATGCGGTGATCAATGACGATCTCAAATCGCATCCGGTGCTGCGGTTGGGAGCGCTTCCCGGTATCGGCGAGATCATGACGCCTTTTGTTTCAGACTCGCGGTTCTTCCTGCGTCACCGCATGCACGGCACGCTCGCAAAGGCGAACCATCACCTGATCACCGACGAACGTATCGAAGGCGTTCGCCGCCCGCTGCTAGGCGCCGACGGCCACCATAGCCTGCTGGCCACGTCACGCAACTGGTCCGCAAACCGCATCGAACGCGACGCCCACCTCATCACTCAACCAACTCTCATAATCTGGGGCGAAGATGACACCGTCATCCCGATCAGGGACGGCTACAAACTCCGTGATGCCGTGCCCGATTCTCGCCTCATTGTCCTAAGAGATTGCGGGCACGTGCCGCAGGAGGAGTGCAGCAATTCGTTTGCAACGATAGTCACGCAGTTTTGTGGCAGCGAGGGGCATGGAACAGTCTAGTGCTTCACTCTACGGGACTGGTGTATTCACAACAGTCGCCGTTCAGAACCACGAACTGCAGTTATGGGAAAAGCACTGGCGGCGATTGATCAATAACGCCAAGACGATCGATCTTGACCTTTCGCCGTATTCGAAGATCTCGACGAAAACAGCTATTGCCGAAGCAGTCCAAACCTCCGGCCTCTGTGAGGGCCGCGCCCGCGTAACTTTCTGCGACGAGCGGCCGAGCAATATCTGGTCCGGTAGCAATCCCGACCATGCGACAAGGATCCACATCATAGTGGGCCAGATGCGGCCACCGCCGTCACGGTTCCGGTTGACGGTCTCGCCGTATCCGGTCAATTCCCGTTCGCCTTTGGTCGGAGTGAAATCGTGCAATTATCTTGAGAACATCATCTCTATCAATGAGGTTAAAGATCGCGGTTTTCACGAGGGTATTCGTGTCAACGAACGTGGGCATATCACAGGCGGCTGTATGTCGAATGTGTACTGGCTAAAGGGCGACAGGCTTTACACACCGGCGTTGTCAACGGGATGTTTGCCGGGGACGACGCGCGAATATGTGCTTGAGAATATTGACTGTGACGAGGTTGAGGCTGAGATCGATGAATTGGATGGTGCCGATGCGATATTCCTGACATCCGCCGGCCTCGGCATCGTGCGAGTGGATGAGTTCGACGACCGACGTCTCGGCGGAGGCAACCACACGCTGCTCGGCCTGTGGCCTCCGCAATAAGAAAACACGAACAGCCACGAACCTGAATTCGTGACCATTCGTGTTAATTCGTTGCCAAACTTCCTAACCTGCGGTCTCAAACAACGCGAGGATCTGTTTGCCCTCGGCCGAACGCGGGTCGATGGTCCGCAGGTGTTTGAGGCCCTGCATTTCCCAGATGGCCGTCACTACGCCTTCTTTCTCGACGGCCTGAAAGTGTACCTCTTCGGTAGCGGCCGGCGTTTCGGGTGCCGTTTCGGCCGGCTGAACTGCTTCTTCTGACATTAACTTAAACCCATTCTCCTATTTACGAAATCGAAAGAGGATTTTTACATATCGCCATTATTTTGTCGAGCTATCGGCTGCTTGCCATCTCTGGTTTGCGGCGCAGGTCTAATTCATAGAACCAAAAATCATTGTTTGGCTGATCGACAGTTAATCGGTCGGTCTTGCCGTTCTTGTCGATCGTGAAGGTCACAAACCCTCGTGGAAAATTGTAGGCGACCGACGGACGCCATTTGATCTGGAACGTGTCGTAATGCCAATGCTCAAGGTCGGCGACAAAATTCGGCGACGGCAGGAATCGCATGACCAGCTTACCGTTCTCTTCCGCTATCGCAACGTCGCCATATAGCTTGTCGGCGTACGTTCCGGCGTAGTTTGACAGGGCAAGCGACGGCTTAGTGCCCGCGACGCGTGCGTCATCGACGGCTTTGGCATCGGCAGCGTCCTCCGCTTTGTTGTTGGCGACGCGCGTCACGGCCTCGGCATTGTAGTCGCGCTTAGGAGCGTCTACAAGAACGTCGCGGATCTTATTCATCATGATCGCGAATGACGGCGACTCATTGTTCGTCAGCACGACAAACCCTGCATTCTCCTCGGGGATAAGGACGGTGTAGGACAACATCCCGTCAAGCCCGCCGCTGTGATTGATGATCTTTCGGCCGTGATAGTCAGAGACGAACCAACCCATAGCAACACCGCTGAAATGCGTTGTCGGATTGTTTCGCGATGCCGCCATCGACACCTGCTGCGCAAGGTATGGCTGGTGCATCGCCCACGACTGCTGCTCACTGAAGATCCGCTTGTCACCGAATTTGCCCTTGGCCAATTGTGTGCGGACCCATTTTGAGAGGTCGTTGACCGACGAATTGAGCGCCGCCGCCGAGTACGAACCGTCAACATTCCCGCGATGCAGCACCCGCAGCGTGCCGCCCGATTCGTTGTGCGGCCACGCGGCGTTGTCGGGAAGGTTGTTTATACTGCACCTTGTTCGCGCCATTCCGAGCGGCGTCAGGATCCGTTCGGTGACAAAGCTGCACCATGATTGGCCCGATGCTTTCTCAACGACCTTGCCCGCAGCGATGAACATCAAATTTTGATACCCGAAACGCGTCCGAAAACTCGATACAGGCTTGAGATACCTGACCCGTCGCAGTATCTCGTCGGGCGCATACGTCGTTTCATACCACAACAGATCGCCGCTGAATGTATCCAGCCCGACGCGGTGCGTCACCAGATCTCGGATCGTCAATTCGTTCGTCACCCACGGGTCGTACATCTGGAAATCAGGCAGATACTTTGACACCTTGTCGTCCCAGTTGAGCTTTTTCTCATCGACGAGGATCGCTAGGCTCGCGGTCGTAAATGCCTTTGAATTCGACGCGATGGCAAAAACCGAGTCGGCGTTAACGGCGGCGGGTTCGCCAAGCTTAAGAACTCCGTAGCCTTTGGCCGAGACCACTTTATCGTCTTTTACGATCGCGATCGCCATGCCCGGGCCTTTCCAGGTGGCCATCACGGTATTGGCGTAATCGTCGATCTCCTTGAGTTTGTCGTCCAGAGTTTGCGCCGAGGCAAACGCGGCAACGAGGAGCACAAGAATGATTGAGTTGATCTTTTTCATGTCATTAGAAGTCGATCCAAATTGGCCGCCCGCTCACGCGGCGGTTCTGACTATGGACACACAACATTGAGGTGGTTCATATGTATTATTAGAAAACTCTCACACAAACCTTAAGATTGAAACAATATCTTCCAAGTATAACTGTTTCATCGTACGAGTGACACTAACTTTTGAAAGGAAACCACGACAGGTAATTAATGACAATTAATCAAGAGGCCGAAAAAGGGCCGACAGCGGGTTTCGTTTTCTTTTCAAATCATTTGATATCGGCTATCCTTGGCTCAAATGTCAATCGATATTGCGGTAACTCTCCTGCTGCTTCTCGTTGCGATCATCCTGTTTGCGACCGAGAAGCTGCCCGTCGATGTCATAGGCATTCTGCTCGTGATCGCCCTGATCCTGACACGGGTCTTGACCGTGCAGGAGGCGGTCGCGGGCTTTGGGAATGATGTCATCATCACGATCGGCGGATTGTTCATTCTTGTCGGTGGTTTGATAAAGACCGGCTTGGTCGACCTGATCGGCCGCCGTATCAGCCGGATCGCGGGCGATAATGAGTTCGTTCTGACAGCGTTGATAATGATCATGGCCGCCGCGTCGGCATCAGTGCTTAAAAACACGACCACGACCGCGATGTTCCTGCCCGTCGTGATCGGCCTCGCCGCTAAGACAAAGATCCCGGCGTCAAAATTGCTGATGCCGCTGGCGTTCGGTGCGATCCTCGGTGGAAGCTGTACGCTCATTGGGACCTCGACGAATCTAGCAGTAAGTGGTGCTATTCAGCGATACGGCCAAGAGCCATTTTCGATGTTTGAATTGGCACCGGTCGGGATCATCACGTTCGCATTCGGGCTACTGTATATGTTGTTTATCGGGCGTCGAATGCTCCCGATACGCGGCGGCGGTGATTCCCTCACCGAACAATACAACATTCGCGAATACATCTCAGAGGTGCTCGTGCTGCCAGAGTCAGAACTGGTCGGCAAGACGCTCGATGAAGCTCAATTCAGCTCTGATCTGGAACTTAACGTCCTTGGTGTCGTCCGCGGTAACGAAAGGATCATAGCGCCGGAGCCGACAGAGAGGATACAACGTCGCGACTCGCTGATAGTCGAGGGACAGGTAAGCGAAATCTTGCGGATCAAAGAAGCGGTCGGGCTCGAGATCAAGCCTGATTTTATGCTTGCCGATGTCCTGCTCGAGGGCAAGGACGTCGAGCTGTTTGAGCTGATGATAATGCGCGATTCGCGTTTGGTGGGACACACACTCAAGACATTACGATTCAGACAGAGCTATGGGCTGACAGTGCTGGCGATCAATCGCCACGGCGCAACATTTATCGAGAAGTTGAGCGAGGTCCAACTGAGGTTTGGCGACGTTCTCCTGGTTCAGGGACGCCGCGACCGCATCGAACCGCTCGTTACGGAGAACGAGGTCATCCTCCTCGAAGATGTATCTGAGGGCAGCTTTAGGATAGAGAAGCGTCGATCGGCAATTGGTGCCTTTCTTGTATTCCTCGCACTCTCACTCTCCGGCACCCTGACCGGTTATGACATCCCGCTGGCGGTATGCGTCCTGATCGGCGTCATGTTGCTGCTGGCGACGAAAACCGTCCGCTACGCTGAGATGTATGACCTTATCGACCTGAGGCTGCTGGTGCTGATCGCGTGCATGATGAGCTTTGGCGTAGCAATGGAATCGACCGGGGCCGACAGGTATCTTGCCGGCCTGATCAACGTCTATTTCGGTCAGTTTGGCGGCACCGCTGTGCTTGCAGGTTTCTTTCTGCTTACGGTCGCTCTAACCCAGCCGATGTCGAATCAGGCGGCAGCCCTGGTCGTGCTGCCGGTCGCCATCAAGACGGCTCTCGCATTGGGGCTGGAGCCGCGCACGTTTATCATCGGTGTTACCTACGCGGCGTCGTTCTCATTCATAACACCGCTCGAACCGGCCTGTGTGCTTGTGTATACGCCCGGCCGCTACCGATTTATGGACTTCGTCAAGATCGGCGCGATCCTCACCGTCATTGTGTTCATCGTGTCTATCACGCTCGTGCCCGTATTCTGGCCGCTCTAGCGACGCCTTTGTAGCAGTTCGGATATCGAGATCCCACGTTTTACGATCAGAGCAACTCCGGTCAATGTCCAAAAGAGTATCCGCCCTTTTCGTATTATCGCGAGCGTTACGCCGACTCCCGCACCTAACGAGACGGTCTCGGCAATGAACTCTGCCCCGGCCTCGTCAACGCCGATGAGGAATGGGATCAGCTTGAACATTATCGTGACCAGTCGGCTTACGGATTCGAGCAGATAGGCGGTTGTAAACGACGGAAACGTCTCACTGAGCCGGCTGAGGATGAACCAGACCTCGGCGATACCGAAGGCATGATACAGGACCTCAAAAATGCAGATTGACAGGAAACGCCGTGGGTGCCGCCGAAAAAAGCCATATATCAGGTCCTCAAACTGTCGGACCGCAGCCCGGCCGCCCTCGAGCCATCGTCGCAGAACACCCTTGGAGTAAAACCACCCCGTGATCCAGCTAGCAAAATGCCATTGGCGAACGACCATGACGATCCCCGAGCTGATCAGAATGAGAAGTACCGAAATGAGCAGACCCAGTAGCCATGTCACGCCCTCGTCAAGGGCATGAACACCGAGTAGAAGCACGGCGCCGCTGATGAGAAACAGGCCTGTTATCAGACTGTAAAAGAGGTTTTCGGTCGCGACCGACGAGAGGCCGGCGACGAGCGGTATCCGCCTGCGGACAGCGACAGCCTTCGATGTGCCGCTGATAAGGATTCCGAGCGGTATCGTGCTTGACATGGCCTCGCCGATAACGACTGCCGGCACCGTATCGCGAAGCCGCAAACCATACGGTTCGTGGACAGACTGCTTCCAAGCGCAGGCCCTGACACATACCCGCCCAAAATACAGGGCTAGGATGACGGCAAAGCCTGCAAATCCGAACCGAACGATGCCGTTCCAGATCTCACGAAAGCCGACAGCGTAGATGAAATAGCCAAACAGGGTGATGCCGCCAAGCGTCATCAGCACCGCGATCAGCGTGATACGGTTAAACTTTGACTCGGGAATTGTCGGGGGCCGGGTTGCAGGGTCCAATGTATTGCCTTTGCCGCCTCGCGTGACTAAAATGGTATTTTATCGAAACTTAATTAACAAAAACGTACGGGATATAACATGAGCACAGCAACCGGGTCCGCACTCTTGAATGCAGGGCTGACCGTTTTGTCGGAAGAAGAAGAATTGTTTCGCGCGTCGGTGCGCGAATTTGCCGAGGGTGAGGTTCGGCCCAAGGTCGAGGCAATGGAGCACGCAGGAAAGCTGGACGCCGACCTGATCAAGCAGTGCTTCGAACTCGGCCTGATGGCTATCGAGTCGCCGGAAGAATATGGCGGTGCGGGCTCGACGATCTTTAACGCGATCCTTGCGATCGAGGAACTTGCTCGTGTCGATGCAAGCGTTTCGGTGTTTGTCGATGTGCACAATACGCTGGTGACAAACGCTTTCATGCGCTGGGCAAAGGACGATCAGAAGAAGAAATACCTCACCCAAATGGCGACCGGCCGAGTAGGTGCATACGCGCTGAGCGAAGCGGGCTCGGGTTCGGATGCTTTCGCCCTCAAGACTCGCGCGGTCGATAAGGGCGACCACTACGAATTGACGGGTCAAAAGCTCTGGATCACGAATGGTAACGAAGCCGAGATATTCCTCGTCTTCGCCACGGTCGATCCTGACGCGGGCTACAAGGGCATTACGGCATTTATTGTCGAAAAGGGCTTCGACGGATTCTCAGTCGGCAAAAAAGAGGACAAACTCGGCATTCGTGCATCATCGACGACCGAGCTCATCCTGGACAACTGTAAAGTGCCGGCGGAAAACGTGCTTGGCGAGGTCGGAAAGGGCTACAAGGTCTCGATCGAAACTCTCAACGAAGGCCGTATCGGCATCGCCGCCCAAATGCTCGGCATCGCACAGGGCGCCTACGAGGCCGCTCTCGGATATACTGCCGAACGCGAACAGTTTGGCTCCGCGCTCAATAGCTTTCAGGCCGTTCAGTTCCAACTCGCGGAAATGGCCGTCGAGATCGAAGCCACGCGGCTATTGGTCTATAACGCCGCACGTCTGAAGGACTCCGGAAAGTCATTCCTCAAGGAGGCAGCCATCGCAAAGCTTTATTCGTCACGCTGTGCGGAGGCCGTTGCATCCAAGGCCATCGAACTATACGGCGGTTACGGCTACGTCAAGGATTATCCTGTAGAAAAATTCTGGCGAGACAGCAAGATCGGAGCGATCTACGAGGGCACATCGAACATGCAGCTTCAGACGATCGCCAAACTCATCACCACCGGTAAGTAATGTCCGAGATCTCGATCCGCCAGGCCACCGTCGAGGACGCTAAGCTCCTTACCGATCTTGCCTACACGACGTTCTGGGATGCGTTCGCTCATCATCCCAAGAACGCACCGGACGATCTCGATCACTATATGCGGCAGGCGTTTAACCTTGAGCAGATAACGGCAGAACTCGCCGAGCCGAGGAATATCTTTCTCATCGCCGAAGTCGAGAGCAAACCGGCCGGCTACGCCAAGATCATCATCGACGCCATAGAGCCCGGAATTACCGCGACGCGTCCGGTCGAGTTGAATCGCCTCTATTCGCACCAGGAATATATCGGCAAAGGCGTCGGGCAGAATTTAATGGATGCATGCTTTGAACGCGCTGTTGAAGAAGGCCGAGACGTAATGTGGCTCGGTGTTTGGGAATACAACCCGCGTGCGCAGCGATTCTACGAAAAGAACGGCTTCACCATCGTCGGCAAACACACCTTCCAACTCGGCACCGACCCTCAAACCGATCTCCTGATGCAGAAGAACTTATAGCCACAGAGGACACAGAGAACACAGAGAATACGGAGACAAGAATTTCCTTTTCTCCGAGGCCTCTGTGATCTCTGTGGCAGACTTGCTTACTCCTTATAAATGCAGTAACGTTGCATCTGTGCGAGTCGTCAAGAACCCTCCCAACCCATACAACAAGTACTCTGCCGAGTACGTCGGCGAGCCGCCGCCGACAAAGTTGGAGGTTTTTGAGGAAACCGCAACAAAGAAGGTCATCACTAAGGCTTTTGCGTCCGATTGGGAAGGCGGCTGGCGTTACACCGTGAATTGCTATCGCGGCTGCGTCCACGGCTGCACATATTGTTTTGCACGGCAATATCATGAGTATCTCGGCTATGGCGCAGGAACCGATTTTGAGACAAAGATCGTCGTCAAACTCAATGCGCCACAGCTTTTGCGAGAAGAGTTAAAGAAATGCCGCGACCGGATGCCGCATCTCGATTTCTCGTTCGCTACGGATCCATACCTGCCGCTTGAAGCGAGCTATGAACTCACACGACAGTGTCTGAATGTCTGTGCCGATTTTCGCGTTCCCGTCGGCGTAATAACGAAATCGCCGCTCGTCACCCGCGATATCGAAATCCTGAAAAGACTAGAGGTCACCGTATTCTTTTCGCTGCCGTTTTTGACCAAAGAGAAGTCGAATCCCTTCGAGCCTTATACGCCTGTGCCGGAGGCACGGTTTCGGGCGATGAAAATGCTGTCAGACGAGGGCATAACGACCGGCGTCGGCGTTGCTCCGGTTATTCCTGGATACAATGAGCCCGACATTCCGGACCTGCTCGAAACGGCAAGAGAATCGGGTGCAACGCGTGCATTTATGTCGATGCTGCATATCGACACCGATTCGATCGAGGAGTATTTTGTTCAAAAGATGAACGAGCGACTGCCCGCGACCCGCGTCGCGAAGATCGTTAATACGATGAAGCGAGAACGCGGCGGCAGCCTGCGGCACCGTTCATATAAGGAACGCTCCACAGGCCGGACCGAGCAGTGGGAAGTTACAAAGAGACTATTCGATTTTCACGCCAGCCGTCTTGGATTCAATGTCCGCGACAATGCGACAAAAAATGCACCGTTGCCCGGATCCGACGAATCTATCGAGTTTGTCCAGCAAAGGCTCTTTTGATCCGTTGCGTTACGGCCTGATTGCGTCCAGAATCTAACTATGGAAAGAATTGCCGTTTTCGAGCAGATGCTCGCTGACGATGCGTCGAACACGATGGTGATGTTCGGGCTCGCAAAAGAGTACGAGAAATCGGGCGAGCACCATAAGGTGATCGACCTGCTTGAGCGATATCTCGCAAACGCAGAAGACGAGGGAAACGCTTACGGTGTTTTGGCCAACGCCTATTTACAGAGCGGCGAGCGCGACAAGGCGATCGAGACGTATCGAAAGGGGATCGATGTTTCATTGGCCCACGGCCATCCGTCGATGGCAAATGAATACCGCATGACGCTCGAGACGGACCTCGCCGACTGAGATGATCCGTAAACGTCATATCATTTTGTATGTCCGCGACCAGCAGCAGAGCACTCGGTTCTACACTGCCGCACTTGCGTTCGAACCTATCCTGAACGTGCCCGGCATGACGGAATTCGATCTCGGCGAAGGAGCGGTCCTGGGTTTGATGCCCGAGGCCGGGGCGACGCGGCTATTGGGGATCGAGACGGAGAGGTTCGATGCCGCTCGCGCGACACCGAGGGCTGAGGTCTACTTGGTCGTCGATGATGCTGCCGCTTATCACCAGCGGGCCATAAAGGCCGGAGCCGTTGAGCTTAGCTCGCCGTCAGCACGCGACTGGGGCCATGAGGCGGCATACAGCCTAGACCCTGACGGCCATGTCCTCGCTTTCGCTAAGGAGCTTTAGTGCTGCATTCGGCCACTGTCGCTTTTAGGATCCGGACAGGTTTGTCAGGCTTCTCGCCGGTGACCGGAGCTTTGTTTATCGTATCGACAATGTCCATGCCTTTGATCACACGGCCAAAGGCGGCGAATTTGCCGTCCAGATAGGACGCCTTATCAACGAGGATGAAGAAATTGGTCGTTGCTGTATTCGCCTCGTCGCCGCGGGCCATTGACACAACGCCGCGTTCGTGAAGAATGCGGTTCGGCTCGTCAGGTACTGTGCGTCGCGCACGCATCCCGACGGTGTGGGTCACGGCGCCTGCTCTGGTCCAGACATTGCCCCCCTGGATCACAAAGCCCGGCACGACCCTGCTGAATGTGGTCGTGTCGAACAACCCCAATGCCGTAAGATTTAGAAAGTTTCTGACCGATTCGAGTGCATGCTCGGGATAGAGTTCTATCTCGATCATTCCGGATTCCGTGTCGAATGTCACGCATTTCCCGGCCATTGATCTCACGTCTGCCCTGTCATAGGGCTCGATGGTAGTGGTGGTTTTATCAGGCGGCCGGTCATTGACCTTCTTAACACCGGGTGTCGGCGCCTGGGCCATCGTGATCATCGCCGAGGACGCGGCCACGGCGGACAACAACACAGCCGTCTTTAACATTCTGCGGGTTTCGTGTATGTTCAAGAGATTCAGTATAAACGACTCGGTACGGGAGCAGTAGCAATGAAACGTTCGATCGCATTAGCAGTTATCCTTCTCCTCGCCATGCAGGCCTTTGGGCAGCGTGAGCACGGAGTCAGGCCAACAGAGACCGGAGGGCCGCTGATGTTTGAGCAGGCGGCATTCGATGTACAGAACTACGAAATCTCAGTCAGCGCTGATCCGAGGACCAAGTTGGTCTCCGGCACGACCGTAATGACGGCGAGGACGGTCATCCCGACGAATGTCATAGTGCTCGACCTCGATACACCGTATGCGATCAGTAAATTGACCGACGGTGTGAAGGACCTGAGGTATGAGCGTAAAGGCGGCAAGGTATGGATATGGTTTCCGATGACCAAGCAGGTCGGCGATACGATCAAGACTTCCATCTCCTATTCGGGGACCCCGCGTGTCGCTCCGAATCCACCGTGGATCGGAGGGTTTATTTGGACGAAGACCCCGTCAGGCGCAGATTGGATCTCCATCGCCTTGCAGGGTGACGGTGCGGACCTTCTCTTCCCTTGCAAAGATCATCCGTCGGACAAACCGGCGACCGTCTCGATGCGCATCACCGTGCCCGATCCGCTCTATGCGACGGCTCCGGGAAAACTTGTCAATATCAAGAAGAATCGCGACCACACCTCGACATACAACTGGCGAATGACGAACCCGATCTCGAACTACTCGGTCGTCTTCAATGCCGCACCGTACAAGGTCGTCAAGGATTCGTATCGTTCGATCGACGGTACGGTAATACCGATCTTCTTCTACGTTCTGCCGGAGGACGCCGACAAGGCCGCTGGCCTCATAGCCGAGCAGAAGAAATATCTCAAATATTATGAGCACTATTTGGGGCCGTATCCTTTCCGCTCGCAGAAGGTCGGCATCTCCGAGACGCCGCATCTAGGGATGGAGCATTCGACGAATATCGCCTACGGCAACCATTTCAAATACGATGCGGATGGCACGGATTTCCTCTTGCTGCACGAATTCGGCCACGAATATTGGGCGAACCTCGTCACGGCGAGCGACTGGCGTGATTTCTGGATCCATGAGGGTTTTCAATCCTATATGGACGCTCTTTATCAGGAATACCTGCACGGGAAAGATGCGTATATGAAACGAATAGCCGCGAGCAGATTTCGCAATAAACGGCCCGTTGCTCCACGCGAACCGAAGATCGCTTACCAAGTCTATATGGCCGAACCTGATTACACAAGCCTTGACTTCGACATCGCCGGCAAGGGAGCATACTTCCTGCATACACTGCGTTATCTGATCGGCGACAAGGCGTTTTTCAACGCCCTTCGCCATATGGCTTACCCTGACAAAGCTCACGAATCTTACACCGACGGGCGCCAGGTACGCCTCGTTACAACCGACGATTTTCTGACCACCGCCGAGAAAGATTCGGGTATGAAGCTCGACTGGCTCTTCGAGGTGTATCTACGTCAGCCAAACCTGCCTAAACTCGTCACCGCAATCCCGGCCGACTGTGTGAGGGACTGTAAGATGCTGCTCTCTTGGGATACACCGAACAATATGCCGTTCCCGATGCCGATCGACGTACTCCTCAACGGCAAAACGCAACGCGTCGAGATGCCCGGCGGCAAAGGCTCGGTCACGTATTCCGGAGCGCCCCCGAAGGTCGATCCGGACGGCTGGGTGCTAAAAGCTCAGCACTAAAGGCGGAAACACGAGCGGTCGCAAGTGTTCATTTGCGTTGACATCCGGCCGGCACCCTCTCCGGTGCATACGTCCGCACGGGCGAACGCGAAAAGGCGATCGAGATCGATCTTGCGGACTAAACCTTTCTGGCGACTTTGGCGTATGCTAAGAGAAAGTTTCAATTCGACAATTCAAGGAGTTTCGGTGTTATGAAGGCACTTTATGCGTTTGCAGCGATCGCGTTGTTTGCGGTTTCATCATTTGGGCAGCGTGAGCTTGGAGCAAAGCCGACCAAGACCGGCGGGCCGTTGATGTTCGAGCAGGCGGTCTTTGACGTTCAGGATTATGACATCTCGCTCAAGGCCGATCCCGCAACGAAGTCGATAACGGGAACGACCGTGATGACCGCAAAGGCCGTCATCCCTTCGAACGTGATCGTGCTCGATCTCGACACGCCATACAATGTCGAATCAGTTACCGAGAACGGCAAGGCGCTGCGATATATTCGCAAGGACGGCCAAATTTGGATCTACTTCCCGTATTCAAAGCAGGACGGCGAGACGATAAAGACGAAGATCGTCTATTCGGGGACGCCGCGTGTCGCACCGCGTCCGCCATGGGTCGGCGGATTTATGTGGGAAAAGACGAAAGACGGCGCCGACTGGATCTCCGTTGCGTTGCAGAATGACGGTGCCGATCTGCTCTTCCCTTGCAAGGATCATCCATCGGACAAACCGGCGACCGTCTCGATGCACATCACCGTGCCCGATCCGCTCTATGCGACGGCTCCGGGAAAACTTGTCAATATCAAGAAGAATCGCGACCACACCTCGACATACAACTGGCGTATGACGAATCCGATCGCGAATTACTCGATCGTCTTTAACGCGGCGCCATACAAGGTCGTCAAAGATTCTTATCGATCGATCTCCGGCGTGGTGATGCCGATCTTCTTTTACGTTCTGCCTGAGGACGCCGACAAGGCCGCTGGCCTCATAGCCGAGCAGAAGAAATATCTCAAATATTACGAGCATTATCTCGGGCCGTATCCTTTCCGCTCGCAGAAGGTCGGCATCTCCGAGACGCCGCATCTCGGGATGGAGCATTCGACGAATATCGCCTACGGCAACCACTTCAAATACGACAAGGACGGAACGGATTTTCTTCTTCTGCACGAATTTGGCCACGAATATTGGGCGAATCTCGTAACGGCGAGCGATTGGCGTGATTTCTGGATCCATGAAGGTTTTCAATCCTATATGGACGCGCTCTATCAGGAATATCTGCACGGCAAAGATGCCTATATGAAGAAGATCGCAGCGACCGCGACCAGATTCCGCAACAAGCAGCCCATTGCTCCTCGCGAAGCGAAGATCGCGTATCAGGTTTATATGGCCGAGCCGGACTACACGAAATCCGATGGCGACATCTACGGTAAGGGCGCGTATATCCTCCATACGCTCAGGTACCTGATCGGCGACAAAGCGTTCTTCAAGGCCCTGAGGCATATGGCCTATCCGAGCAAGGTGATGGAGACATATACTGACGGACGACAGGAGCGGCTCGTCAACACCGATGATTTCCTAACGATCGCCGAGGCTGAATGCGCGTGCGAACTCGACTGGTTCTTTGAGCTTTACCTCCGCCAACCGAAGCTGCCAAAACTGGTTTCCGACTCAAAGGCTGGCAGGCTCGAACTGCGATGGGAAACACCCGGTGATCTGCCCTTCCCGATGCCGATCGATGTTGTGATCAACGGTAAGCCGCAGCGGGTTGAGATGCCGAATGGCCGCGGCAGCGTGGCATTCTCTGGGGCCACGCCAGCCATCGATCCAAATGGATGGGTGCTTAGGGCACAGTAGGCCGGAAGCTCAACATAACACAAATTGATTCTCTTGCAGTGCAGTGTCATAATGAATGAGCATTCATTCATATGCAGAAAACTGCCCCAAAACACGGTGTCGCCGGACGGCAGGTCGTGAGTGATAAGCGCGAGGCGATCCTACGCGCAGCGATCCACGTCTTTGCCCGAAAGGGCTATTTCAATTCAAAGGTCTCGGACATCGCAAGGGAGGCAGGCGTCGCAGACGGCACTGTCTATCTCTATTTCAAGGGCAAGGACGATATCCTGCATTCGATCTTTGACCGTGCGATGGCCGAGTTTATCACCGAAGGCAGGGCCGAGATAGACGGGCTGGCCGGAGCGGAAGAAAAGCTCGCGAGGATAGCCAAGTTACACCTCGAACGCCTCGGTGCCGACCGCGATCTGGCGGTCGTATTTCAGGTCGAGCTGCGCGGCTCGACCAAATTCATGCAGGAATTCTCAGCGGCCGGCTTTCGTGAATATCTCGATATCATCCGCAGCACGATCGCTGATGGGCAGAAAAAGGGTATGTTTCGGTCGGATGTCAAGCCGATCGTAGCGGCCAAGATCTTTTACGGTGCGATCGACGAAATGGTGACCAATTGGGTGTTGTCAGAGAAACACTATCCACTCATGCCGATGGCGGGTGAGGTCATCAAGGTACTGTTCGAAGGAATGCGGACGAAATGACAGAGGCAGAGACAATGGAAACCGCTGCCCTTCGTCGCGCAGCCGATCTTTCTGCCGAAGTGAGGACGCTGCCTGAGTTGTTCATCCGTGCTGCGGCAGAATTTGACCTCGCAGACGCTCTGAATTCAAAGTGTGATGGCGAGTGGCGACCGATCTCATCGCGCGATATCGTTCGCCGATCGACGAATATCGGCCTCGGCTTGTATGAGCTGGGCCTGCGAAGGGGTGACCGAGCCGCAATACTCGCAGCGAACTGCCCTGAGTGGACCCTGACAGATGCCGGCTGCCAGTTCGCAGGTATCGTCGATGTCCCGATATACACAACGCTGTCGCCCGACTCCATCCGATACATCATCGATGATTCGGAAGCAAAGGTCTTATTTCTCGAAGACACTGAGATGTATGAACGTGTCCGCGTCGCGGTAGGCTCATGTTCATCGATCGATCGCTTTGTTATCTTCCGCGGCCCGGTTCCGGACGACAAGAGGTTTCTCTCCCTCGACAATCTCGAACGGATGGGTGACCGGCTCGGGACCGAGCAGACCGAGCTTGCCGAGGAACTCCGCGCTGCGGTCGAACCAGACGATATAGCAACGCTCATCTATACCAGTGGAACCACAGGCGAGCCAAAAGGCGTTATGCTGACGCACGCCAACCTGATCTCGAACGCTATCGACGCAAGCGAGAAATACTCATTCTCGGGTCACGACATCTCGCTGTCGGTGCTGCCGCTATCGCATGTCTTTGAGCGGACGGGAATGTATGTCTATATCCGTTACGGCATGAGCGTGTACTTTGCCGAATCGATCGACAAAGTGCCCGACAACCTGAAGGAGATCAGACCGACGATCTTTATCGGTGTGCCTCGCATCTTTGAGAAGGTCTTTGAACGGGCCCGTCTCAAAGCCCTGCAGGCAGGACGTGTCAATGAGATGATCTTTGACTGGGCCATCGCTATCGCCAAGGAGTACGCAGCGCTCGAGAACGCGGGACAGGCGATCCCGATCGCGCTGGCCGCCAAGCACGGCGTTGCGGACAAGCTGGTCTATTCGAAGCTGCGCGATTTTTTTGGTGGACGCCTGCGATTTTGCATTACCGGCGGGGCAGCCTTGTCGGATGAGATATTTCTCATTTTTACGGGTGCCGGGATCCAGATAATGCAGGGGTATGGCCTGACCGAGACATCGCCCGTTATCTCGTCGAACAATCCATCGGCGATACGTGTCGGCACGGTAGGGCGGCCCATACGCAACGTCGAGGTCCGCATTGCTGCAGATGGTGAGATCGAGGTCAAGGGGCCGGGTGTTATGCTGGGCTATTACAAGAAGGACACGGCAACGCGAGAGGCGTTTACGGAAGATGGCTGGTTTCGAACCGGCGATATCGGCCGTATCGACGAGGACGGCTTTCTGATTATCACGGATCGCAAAAAGGAACTATTCAAGACCTCGGGCGGCAAATACATTGCTCCCGCCCATATCGAACAGATGCTCCGCGCGTCCCGGTTCGTTAGTCAGGCCGTGTTGGTCGGAAATGAACGGAAATTCCCGGCGGCATTGATAGTGCCGAATTTTGAGATGCTCGACTCCTACATCCGGCACAAGGAACTTGGCGAAATGTCGCACGCCGAGATGTGCAGCAATCCGAGAATACTTGACCTATTCAGCCGCCAGATCGATGCGATGACCCCGAACCTCGGACAGTTTGAGAAGGTAAAGCGCTTCGCCCTGCTTGAGAGTGAGTTGACAGTCGAAGGTGGAGAATTGACTCCGACGCTCAAGATCAAACGCCGCGTAGTGGACGAGCGATACGCCGATGTGATCGATCGCCTCTACATTGATTGACAGGCCTTAATAGAGCACCCTGTAACCGCTGCCGGTTGCGACCGCATTTACTCCTGCACGTCCGGCTCCAATTGCGATCTTCAATATCGACATCGCGATGCTGTCGCGAGCGCGATCGACCTCGACGATATCGTAGGGCTGGAGAGGTATGTCCTTTTGCTCGCCCTTTTTTATCAGGTCATAGTTCGCCGTGATCAGATCTCGCTCGGTCGAACCTGCCTTGAGTCGGTAGATCTTGATGTCCTTGGTCTTAGCTTCACGGCGAACGCCGCTCACTTTCGCGATGGCCTCGGTCAGCGTAAGGCCGGTGTCCTTCAGGTAGATACCCTGCGGAGCCATTACCTCGCCCGTAATATAGACCGGCGGGGCCTTGTGGACGTAGATCACGTCGCCGGGATAGATTATCGGATTTGCCTCATCCTTTCCGGCCTTAACGCTTGCCAGATTGAACATCTTTGATGGAACATCCGTCTGTTCCGTGCCCTCGGTTCTCCAGTTACTTGGATCATCTGCATCGGAGCAAAGGGGAGGCTGCGTCCTGAAGACCTGGACCACGCCGCCGGCCTCTTCCTTTAGGCCGCCTGAGAAGGCAAGCAGTTCGACGAGGCGAGCCCGCCGCATCATCTCGACCTGGCCGGGGACATTGACCTCGCCATAGACCACTGCCGGCGGACGGCTTTTCCGCTGTGTGACACGAAAGCTCAATTGCGGGCTGCGCAAGTACTTCGATAACAGCTCTTCGACCTCAACGCGAAGTTCGCGTTCGGTGCGGCATTTCGCAACCACCGGCTTGTCAAAGAACGGCACCTCGATACGGCCGTCCTCATCGACAGTCGCGACGAAATCAAAATCCTTCTCACCGAGCACCTTGCCCGTCACTTCATCGCCGGGCCCGATCAGGTAACCCTTTGGCGTCGTTCCGTTCAGCGGGAGGTCCTGCCCAAATGAGATCGCGCACAGCGCAGCCGTTAGAAAACCAACAAGAAAAATACGAGCCTTCATCAAAAACCTCTCTGCCTAAGCCGTAACGTAGCAGTTTATCGCACCACTATGCGGCGCTACAAGCAGTTTTCAGAACCACGCGGCTTTGATGCAGCGTTGTAACCTTCCGTTTTCCGGCAACATTCACGCCACGCGTGATAACATCGATGATTCAGAGAATTTATGAACGGACAGAGAATTGCCAGAAATCGTATATCACGCAAGGCCGCCAGCTTTACCGAGTCGGTCATCCGCGAGATGACCCGCGAGGCTGTTAGATACGGCGCCGTCAATCTGGGCCAGGGCTTTCCGGATTTTGCCGCGCCCGAAGACATAAAACGCAAGGCGATGGAGGCCATTGCGAATGACCATAATCAATACGCCATCACGTGGGGCGTCAAAGAGTTTCGCGATGCGGTCGCGGCCAAGACTAAATGGTTTCTCGGCCTCGATATCGATCCCGAGGCCGAGATCACGGTCACCTGCGGCTCGACCGAGGGAATGATCGCCGGCATGATGGCGACGGTCGATCCGGGCGAAGAGGTGGTGGTATTTGAGCCTTTCTACGAAAACTACGCCCCCGATGCAATACTGTCCGACGCAAGACCACGGCATGTGCCCTTGAGGTTCGCGAACGGCGACTGGCAGTTTGATCGCGGGGAACTCCGAGAGGCGTTTAACGAACGAACCAAGGCGATTATCATCTGCAATCCGAACAATCCGACCGGAAAAGTTCTTTCGCAGGATGAATTGGAGTTTATCGCCGAGCTTTGCAAGGAATTCGACGCTATCTGCTTCACGGACGAGATCTACGAGCACATTCTTTACCCCCGCGAAGGGGCTGATATCCGGCACATCACGATGGCCAATATTGACGGGATGCGCGAGCGGACTGTGATCGTCAATTCGATGTCCAAGACCTACTCCGTAACCGGCTGGCGTGTCGGATACTGCATCGCGCCGCCCGATATTACCGGCGCAATACGCAAAGTTCACGATTTTCTCACCGTCGGTGCGGCAAACTGCCTACAGCACGCAGGTGCGTACGCCCTCGGCCTTCCGACGAGCTATTACTGCGAGTTGCAGACGGAGTATCAGCGAAAACGCGATTTTATTGTGCCCGAACTGCAAAAAGCCGGCTTTAAATGTGATTATCCCGACGGAGCTTACTATGTGATGGCCGACATCTCGGCGTTTGGTTTCGCAGACGATGTTGAATTCACAAAGCACCTCATCCGCGAGATCGGCGTGGCCGTAGTGCCGGGCTCTTCGTTCTACCATGATCCGAAAATGGGTTCGCAAAGCAGGTCAGGTTCTGTTTCTGCAAGAAGGACGAAACGCTCGAGGCCGTAGCCGAGCGGCTGCAGAAACTCTCTCATCTCTAAACGACGTATCTTTGTCATATTCGGGCCATCGGCGGTGTCTTTATGGCATGGTCAAATGCGCGGCAACGGGAAACCCGGCGGCTCGCAAGTGCAACAAATATCTTTTAGCTACGGAGGTTTTATGTTTAAACAGATACTTGCTTTCGGCGTGATCGTCATGTCGTCGTTCATTCTCGCAATAGGGCAGACTCCTGAGAAAAAGAAGGATGCTGAGCGGATCGAGCGAACATTCGCATTCACACTTGACGGCAACGGCGGCTATCTCGGCGTCCAGACCGAGGAAGTAAACAAGGACAATTTCACTAAATTCGGCCTCTCCGCCGTCCGCGGTGTCGGCGTCGAAAAGGTGATGGAAGGCTCGCCTGCCGCCGCGGCCGGCATTCTTGCTAATGATGTGATCGTTAGCGTTAACGGCGACGAGGTGACTAGCACACGCAAGCTGACCCGGCTCGTTTCAGAGATCGCTCCTGACCATCAAGCGGCCATCACGGTGCTTCGCGGTGGACGTGAACAGCAGATAACCGCGACGATCGGCAAACGGCCGACACCAAAGTTTGGTGACGGCAATTTCTCCTTTTCAATACCTGAATGGAAAGGAAAGATCGAGATGCCTGAGTTGAAAGGCCTCGAGGAAAAGCTCAAGAACCTGCCAAAGGACGGGCCGCAGGTTTTCGGCGTGCCGGGCGGCGAAGGCAAAGCCTATGTGTGGCGGGCAGGTGAAGGACGCATGATCGGCATCGGCATCACGCCATTGACCAAACAGCTTGCCGAGCACTTCAAGGTAGATGATGGCGTCATGATCAACAGTGTGCGAGATGGTTCGCCGGCAGCAAAGGCGGGGCTCAAGGCGGGCGACATCATCGTCGATTTGGACGGCAATGCCGTCAAGAGTGAACTTGATCTGATCCGCGGCATCAACGAGAAAAAGGACGGCGACGTTCAGGTAACGGTTGTTCGGGACGGCCGCCGACAGACGATCAGTGTTACTCCTGAGAAGTCAAAAGACGCCGGATTCTTTTTCCGCAATGATGAAGAGAACGGTATGATGCCGGCCCTGCCGTCGATCCCAATGGCCGCTCCGCGTGCTCCGACAGCACCGATATCACTTCTTGGCTTTGGCCGGGTGATTTGAATTGACCACAGATATATACAGATGGACACGGATAGGGGGTGACCTTTATCTGTGTTTATCTGTGTCCATCGGTGGTTAGTTCTTTCTAGAACAACCGAAACTCAGGATGACTCCCGCGTCGCCAGATAAAGCCGTCGAGGACGTAATGCGTTAGCTGCGGGACGGCGAGCAGCGGGACGACGAACATCTTTACGGTCCGCGTCCATTCCCAGTCGCCGCCAAACAGCCACTGCCGCTCGTGCCAGACACCCCGGTGCCAGAAGAGTTCTTCGACATAGGCCAACGCCCACAGGCTGGCGAGAAAGACGATCCAGTTTGACGAGAACGCACGATACACACCGCCCGACGTCTCGCGGCGGAATTTGGCGTACATATAGATCAATGCAAAATACGGCACGCCGTGGATGATGACGTTCGTGACGGTGAATGCGTAGTCCGAGTTGAACGCCACGATGCCGACGTACCAGCACACGGCGGTCGTCGCGACGACGATGTCCTTGCCGATGTTGAGGAAGCCCACGGCAAAGTAGAGATACACGGATTTGATCGCATACGCCGCGAGGGCCGCGACGTAGATCGGGAACAGAATAGTCTCGACGATCGAAGGCAGCAGGACGAAATCATTCTGCACGAACCATTCAAAATTCCTCGGCACGCTCGTCATCCAGAACGCCAGCGGATAAACGCTCGCCAGATACACCGTCGTCGCATCGATCCACCAAGTCAGCAGCGACGTTTCGCCGAGCCGCCGGCGATAAAGATTTACCCAGCCATATTGCTGCCGAACGAAGTGAAATACGGCGAGGATCGCCAACGCCCGCCAGAAAACGAGGTCGCCCTCGCTGAATAACGCCACGCCGACCGCATAACCCGCGAGCGGCACCAGCACATACAACCAAAACCTGCGTTTGAATTCATCCGTATCAAAATACACCCGAAAGCTCGTTGACCAAACGTGTGCGACGTCGATCATCAAAACCGCCGTCACCCAAGTCCACTCAGGCGCATCCCCAACGAGCAGCCCCGCCTGCGCGCCGATCGCGAGCAGCACCAGAGACACGACGGCACTGCCGAGAAAGACCGTGAGATCGATCCGTTGCGAGAACAGCCAGTAGTTTGGTTTTGAAAGTGAGGCGTCCACTCCGCGGTTGTTCAAATAGGATGCACAGGACAAACGGGATTCTCTCTTATCTTGTTCATCCTGTCTATCCTGTTCAGATCTTTGTCAGCACCTCATCAGCCGCACGTAATCCATGATAGAACGCCTCCTCGAACAATGCGATGCCGCTGAGGTCGGTGTGGGCGAAGTGGATGTTGCGGAATGGTTTGACGGCACGTTCGCGGATGCCGCTCCAGATGAAGTTTGGCCGGGGCGAGACCATCGCGTGGCCCCAGCGCATTATGTCAATGCGGGTCGTCAGGTCGTAAATATCGGGATGCGCACGGGCGAGGTCGGTGAGGCAAACATCTGCAAGCTGCCGCCAGTCGTAATTGAAAAGCGTCGTGCGGCCATTCGGTTCGTGGCACAGCGGATAGTAATAGGTGAGCACCGTCGGGCCGTAGTCTATGCCCTTTTGATGTGTCGCGTTGACGTAGCCGAGAGACGGGCTCTCGTAAATGACGTTGTCCCATGCGAGCGGAAAATCCTTTGCAAACCGCTGTTTGGGCCTGTCCTTTAGAAAGAGATTCGCGACAAACCATGCGTTGTGCTGGAACTCTTCGGCGGCGAACGGCGGACCGTCACGAAAGCCGCGGATCAAATACGGTGCAGTAAAGACCGGCGATGCAAAGATGGCCTTTTCACAATGAATGCCCCGCAACGATCCGTCATTCAGGCAAATGACATCGACACCTTTGTCCGTCTGCACGATCGACACCGCCATCATCGAGCGGCGAATGTGTTCGCTGGCCTTATCGACAAAATGCGCCACAAAACGCCCGTTGCCCTCGGGAAAAGTGATGAACGGCTGCGATTCGTCACCGCCTTTTCTGACACGTGAACAGAAGTAGAACAAGCCGGCCCACGCCGATGTCTGCTCCGGCTTCAATCCGTAATCGTCGCGGCAAGCGTAATCGCAATACCACAACAACCGCTCCGAATTCAGCCCATGCTGCCGCAACCAGTCCGCGAATGAGATCTTATCAAGCGCCGTTACCTCGGCATCGTTAGAACATCTCGCCGACGGCACCACAAACGCCCGGCGGCCCTTTCCATCGCGCCAGTTAACCCAATGATCGATTTGCCGTTGAAACTCTGCGAACTGCCGCTTATCTTCGCCGTTCTCACCAACGTGCAGATACAGCCCGTCGTACCATCGACCTTTGTAGAAGATACGCTCCTCAGGCTCGCGGCAGAGGTATTGTTCCTTTACGACCACGCGGCCGTCGTCAGCTCGCCCCTCGACCAGCGACATCTCATCGAGCAGCGATATCAACTCGGTATTCTCCTCAAACGGGACCGGCAGATAGTGCGCCGCCCACGGATAACCGACCGGTTCTCCTTTACCGCTCGACGACGTGCCGCCGGCCTCTTTCTCGAGCTCGAGCAGAACAAAGTCGTGCAGGTTCTCCTGCTTCAACCTCCAGGCAGCCGACAGCCCCGCAATGCCGCCGCCAACGATAACGACCTTTCTTGTTTCCCAGTTGTCGGACGGAACCTCGTAATTTGTTGAGTTTCTCAAGATATGGCCAAGATCTGCCGACTGCCCGACTATCTCGCCGTCAGGGAACGTGCGCTGCGGTGTCCCGCACGCCGCAAAAGCAAACGGTGCGCCGAGGAATGTGGTCAGAAGTTCTCTTCGCGACAGGTTCATTGCTCGAACCGCCGCCATTCGGTCTCGTAGTAACGGACTAACGCCTGATTATCCAGACGGTTGATCTCGATCTCGTCTGCAGGTTTGGATGTATCGGCTGGAAACTCGAAAAGCGATGCGAAAGTCTCGGCGTTGAGGAAACGCAATTCGACATCGGTTCGCGGGATTTGAGGTCGATCGAAGGGCTGCAGCTTCGCCAATGCAAAGCCCCAGATGCCGAAGCTCGGCACGGTCGTCTGATATGGTTTGACTGCATATCCGGCGGCCTCGAGCGTCTTCATCACGCACCAGAACGAGTTGCGAGCAATCAACGGTGACGTCGTTTGAACTACGACGGCCGAATCAGGCCGGACCTTGGCCTTTAGCATTTTGTAAAAGCGCGTTGTGTATAGCTTGCCGAGGGCAAAGTTGTTTGGATCGGGAAAGTCGATGATGACAATATCAAATGGGTCGGTTGGCACGCCGTCGAGCCATACGAATGCATCGGCATTTGTAACGTTAACGCGTGGATCGTGGAGCGAGTTTTTGTTCAGTTCGCCGAGTGCCGCGACCGAGTCAGCGACGCGGGTCATCTCGGGATCGAGATCGACGAGTTGAACAAACTCGACCGAGCGGTATTTCAAAATTTCTCGGACGGCGAGGCCGTCGCCGCCGCCCAGAACGAGGATCCGCCGGGCATCGCCCTTGAAAGCCGCGAAAGCCGGATGGACGAGAGCTTCGTGATAACGATATTCATCGAATGAGTTGAACTGCAGATTGCCGTTGAGAAATAGCGAATAGCCTGTCTTTCCCCGCGTAACAACGATGCGCTGGTATGGTGAGCTCTTGGCGTAAACGATGTTGTCAACGAACAGGCCGTCCTCGGCGAGGCTCGTCAGCCGGTCAGCTTTGATCAGGCCGATAGCCAGAACGACGATGACCACAAAGCCCTTGACACGGAGGATGGTCAATTTTCGATGTGCGATCAGCGGTTCGAGCAGCCACGTCGCCCACAGGCCGACGCCGGCATTGAGCATGCCAAAGAAGAGAGACGTCCGGTTTAAACCCAGCCGAGGGACAAGGAAGATCGGGAACAGCAGCGACGCGACCAGCGCGCCGACATAATCCAGGGCGAGAACCCGCGATACAAGTTCCTTAAAGTCCAGTTGGTCCTTAAGTAGCCGCATCAGCAGCGGTATCTCCAAACCAACGAGCACGCCGATGATGAAGACCATCGTGTAAAGGATGATCCCGAAATAGGTCACGTAGGCAAAGGTTAGGAATAGCAGCGGTGCCGATGCGCCGCCCACAATAGCAACGGCAAGCTCGATATCAACAAACTTCTCAGCCACGTTCCTGTCGATGAAGCGCGACAGATACGATCCGACGCCCATCGCAAATAGATAAACGCCGATGATAAGTGAGAATTGTGTTACAGAATCGCCTAGTACGTAGGACGAAACAGTAGCGGCCAGCAACTCATATATCAGGCCACAGGTGGCGATGATTATGACGTTGAGAAAGAGTAGCGGAGTCCGTTTCATCTGGATTCAAACAGGAGGCACAGGGTGGACAGGATGAAAAAGCAATTATCCTGCTTATCCTGCCCATCCTGCCTGAATCCTAGTTACCCTGGATGGCGGCTGAGACGATCATAGCGATACCGATGATCAGTGCGCCGATAATGATCGCAAGCGCCGAGTTCTGGTCCTCTTCGATCTCTTTCTTGACCGAGAAAGGGGCAACGATCACGACAATAAAGAACGCGACCGCAAAAACGATCAGGCCGATAGCGACAAAGATGATCGTCGTCGCAAGAACGGGCCAGAGTTCCTCCATTTTAACAATGAGGCCGAGGAACGAGACAAAGGCTGCAAGATTGAACATCATTTTCCTCCACGAAATCCAGAATAAAAGAATGGCGTGCCGAGCCGCGATTTACTGCCTGAATTTGCAAGCTCCCACCCGAACCACGCGGCCGACGCATACAAGAGCAAAACGCCGCCGCCGAATACCAAATATAATTTCTTGAGCATAGCTTCCTACTCGCTGTCCGAGCCCGACGAACCGAACATGCTGTCCTTCCAACGTCCGGACTCGAACGATATCTTACGTATAAGCCCAAAGATCGGAACGATCGCCAATACGAACAATGCGCAGCAAAAATTGACGCCGCGGTTGACGCCCTGCTCGACCTTGACATTGACGGGCATCTGGGCCTGCCAGTTTTGCCAGGTGCCCTCGACACGAAGCGTATACTTGCCACCGGGCAGCGACGAAATGGTCGCATCGGTCGATCTCGATCCTTCTGTCCAAGAGCCGTCGCTGTCTGTGCCGCTGTAGTATTCGACTGGGACATTTACCGACTCGACCTCCTGACTCTGGTCGTTGACGAGGTCGATGTCGATATCAGCCCAGGAATTATCTACCTGAGCCGAGGCCGTTATCTTCACGTTGCGGCCACCTTTAAGATCGAACGGCTGGCTAAACTGTGCCTGCGCGGTCGTCGCATTGACCATCGGCGGCAACACGACCTCCTGAGTGAGGATAGTAGCCGATATGCCCGTCAGCGGGATCATAAAGATAGCGACGACAAATAGCAGGAGCAGCGGCAGAGCTCCCCACGTATAGTAGAACCGTCCCGTGAAGGGCTGGTTTGGCCCCACGCTCCATGGTTTTGGTAACCCCAAGATGCCAAATGCCTTTTCGATCTCGTCATTGGTCATGTAGGTCCCTACAGACCAATTGATCTCGTTCTGCGACATCTCCTGTGAGAGCATGAGTGGAGCAGCGATATAATCGACGGCGCGGACGGTCTCTCCCTGTTCGACACGCCAGTAAAACTCGCCCTTGACGTATTCAACGACTGCCGTGGCATCCTGAAAGATCTTGAACGTTCGGCCGTTGTAATTCGCGACCGCACCTTTGCCTATGCCTGACGCCGGCGGCGTGACCTCGGCGGCGTTGACGGTCTCGACAAAGTTCCAATGGTTGTCTGAATGCACGAGCCAGCGGAAGCCGATCATCGGGTTATACAGCAAGTATTCGTGCCAGAAATACTGAACGCCGTCGAGCGTCACGCTGCGGACCACGGCTCCGATGATCTTGAACTTCACGTCGCCGGGGAATGTCCCTTCGGCTCCGATCGGCGCGACAAAATCAGGGGCGTTCGGCGGAGGATTGAGAGCGTGAAGATATGTGAGATTACCCTGATTAACGTCGAGCAGCGAGCTGCAGTTCGGACACGTTACGCGTTCCGACTTGTCCGGAGCGATCAGTTCGAGCGGGCCACCGCAATTTGGACAGCCCATGCCGGCCGCAGACACACGTTTTGGTTCGCGTTTTGCCGACCTTGCATCTCCAAGGCCGATCTGCTCGAGCGTTACCAACTCACCGACGAACACCCACGGCGGCGACATGCTGTAATCAATTGTCGCGAATGCATTGTCCTTGCCGGCAAGATCGGCGTATTCGAACTGTTCGCCCGGCGTTAGTTTGTAGGGTATCTCACCGTCTGCCGCAGCGGTTGTCGCGCGCCCCTTCTCCTGCACCATCAGCGGTGTCGGATTCGGTATCTCGGGAACAGTTTGGCCGAGCTGCAGGCCGGCAAACGTTGGCAATGACGCTTCATCCGGCAAAGGCTGGTAGAACGTCATATAGAAACGTCCTTGTGCCTCAGCCAGCCAGCCGACCCAGCCGTTGGAGAATGTCGCGTACCATTCGTCCCAGACGCCGCCCAACTCATGCTTGAGTTGTGCTCTGCCGGTCAACTCAAATCTTGTTCCTTTGTATTCACCTTTCAGGCCGACCTTCAGAGGTGATTCGGAATCGACAATTTCGGCGACCTTGCCTATGTCTTCGAGTCCTCGATCGGTTCGGGCGACAGCAGAACGGCAGTAAGGGCAGACGAGAACAATGGTCGAGCCAGCCTTGAACTCGATAGGAGCAGCGCACGTCGGGCAATTTGCCTGAAGAATGCTCATCCGCGGCCTCCGGCAGTTTCATGTCTAGGTTTAGAAACTTGCGATCCGCCTCGCTCGATCTTGGTGATCGAGACATTAGTGGCCGAGAGCTCCTTCACCAAGTGTTGCCGCCAATCCCACTCGGGTCGCGTACGGCAGCAGTACAAGTTGAACGTTGCCGTTCCGTGTTCAGGATATGTGTGACACGCCAGGTGAGATTCCGTCAGAGCGATAAGGCCTGTAACGCCGCCATGGCCGCCAAACTTGTGCCAAACAGAACCGATAGATCTAAGGCCAAGCTCGGTAATGATGCGATCCATGATCCGCCGCAACGCCGCCTCATCGCGCAATAGGCCGGCATCACAGCCCGTTGCCTCAATAAGCCATTCGGTTCCTACGATCATCGCGAAACAAAGATACTACGATAAGCTGCCCTTTATGGTTCGGCCTCACCGGCGAATCGGCTGCGATATAATGCAGTGAGAATTCAGTGTCGAAAATGACTATAACTAAAATCCTCGTGTTTGTCATTTTCATCGCTTCATTGGCTGTGCTGTCGGACGCCTGCGCTTCGTTCGGCCCCGAAACAGGGAATGGTCGGCCGAGTGAAAAATATGGCGCCCCGAAGGTCATTGGGACGATCAAATCGTCCGACATTACGGAGAGCAGCGGAATAGCCGCGTCTCGATGTCAAAGCGACGTCCTTTGGACACATAATGATTCAGGCGACGACGCCTTCGTATTCGCTGTCAGCACCAAGGGCAACTTGCTTGGAACGTGGCGCGTCGCGGAGGCGCGGAATATCGATTGGGAAGATATCGCAGCCTTCAAAGACAAGGCGGGCAAATGCTGGCTCTATATCGGCGAGATTGGCGACAATAAGCTTCGCCGCCGCGAACACGCTGTTTACCGGCTGCCGGAACCGATAGTGGCTCGTGCGGGCCCTGGCCCGACCAAGCGAACCGCCATCACCGCGAACGGAACGGAGACGATCAGGTTCGTCTATCCCGACTTCGATCAGGATGCCGAGACCCTGATGGTACAACCTAGGACGGGCGAGGTTTATGTGGTCACAAAGCGGGTGAGCGGTCCGGCCGGTGTCTATAAGCTGAGGCCGGAATTCTCGGAAAGCGAGGTTCAGAAAGCTGCACTCATTGGGGAACTTAGCGTGCCGTCGATCCCTAACGGCTTCCTGACAGGTGGCGATATGTCCCCGGACGGCCACCACGTCGTCGTATGCGATTATCGACAGGCATACGAACTAACGCTCGACACAAATTCCGCTTCATTCGATGAGATATGGAAAATGGCCCCTGAGCCGATCGAACTTGGCCGGCGAGAAGCCGGCGAAGCGATCTGTTACGGCGTTGACGGCACGGCCCTGTATGCGACGAGCGAAAGCAAGAATTCTCCGATCATCGAGGTCAAGAAGCTAAAATAGAAAGCGGCGTCTGGAAACGCCGCCCATAGTACAGATTTTCGTGCTTATCTCATTTACTGAGGCACGACGGAAAACTTGCCTTTGTTCTCGATCACCTGGCCCCCGACACGGTCCTTGACCAGCACCTTGACCTCGTAATCGCCGGTCGGCAACACGGTCGTCGGCAACAGCCTGGCCAGCGTCAGCCGCTGTCCGGAATCGCTCAGCCCCGACCAGTCTTCGGGCTGCCGGTAGACCTCTTTTCCATCTCGTATCAGGATATATTCAACATCTACTGCCGGACGGAGCGTGGTCTGGTCGATGCCGGCATTATAGACCTGCATGTAAATGCCGACCTCCTGGCTCTGCAGAAAGATGCCGGACAAGTTCGGAATGACCTTCGAATTGCCGATGACAAATTGCTGTCCGATGTCGCGTTCGGTTGTAGTGCGCAGCTTTGCCGCAAGCACGAGCGAAGAAGTCGATAGCTTCTTGTCATCGTATCTTGGAACAACAAAACCGAGATTCTTTAGGCCCTTGTTGCCCGTGCCGACGTCGCGAACCACGACATCAACCTTGTACGTCCCCGGCGTCAGAGCGATCGCCTTCTGATAGATCGATTTGCGGTCACGCGCCTCGGCAAGTTCTGCGGTAGTCGCTGTGGTGGATACCGAGTCTTCGAATACACCCGAGCGCTTGCCCGAGACAGCAGTTATTCGCCCAAAGATGTTCATCGTCGCCTGCTCGAGCCCTCCAACAGGTTGAAATTGGAGGTCCTTGTTATTTGTCTGAACAGTAAACGTCGTGATCACGCGATCATCAGATTGGCGAAAAAAGTCAACACGCACATCAAAGTTGAGCGGATTCGAATCAAGCACGCCTGAGTCGCCCCCAGCGATTCCCTGCAGATCGCTGAACTTTACTGCCGGGGGCCGCTGCAGCCCAACGAGAATCTCCAGACGGCGAAAAGGCGAGTCCTGCTCCCGTCGATAAGTAGATCCTTGACGTAAACCTGTCGCGCGTTCGTCCTGATCGGCCAGTCCTAACTGTTCGAGAGTAGTAAGCCCCGCACCCGGAACCATTCTCAAGGCATCCTTCTCATCGGCGTTGCGGGCAAGCCGATATTCACCCGTTCCGGTCGGATCAACGAACTCTATCTCGAGACCCGTCCCGATGCCCTCGAGATGGCGGTAGTACCAGATCTCGAACGGATACGTGGTCGTCGACCCGCCACCCTCATAGGACGGCCGGTCATAACTGCCACCCGAGGGATGTGATTCCACAGAATCCGGTTTTCCCCATGCGATATATATACGCCCGCGATCGGTTCGCCAGCCGGGAATGCCCGAGGCGAAATGCTCATTGGCATAAGCAATTCGCTCGTAGTACTGTTCACGGTATTCATTCTCTTCGGTATCAGGATTGGGATCGCGTCGGCGCCAGAACTGTTCGATAAAGTTCTCTCGCTCCTCATCGGTCGCAAGAGCCTTAAAGGCTTTCTTCTCATCATCAGTAATGATGTAGAGAACGTCATTACTGATCCATTTCTTATATGCTTCCTTCAACTCGGGCCTGACTGTCCGGGGCTTGTCGGTCGGGTCCTGGGCAGGGGGCGTTCTTTCGGGCTTTTGGGCAAACGAGCAGAGCGCGCCTAGTACAAACAAAGTGAATGAAAAAAAAATAATTCTTGCTGATCGAATTCCCAACATTGGTCTCAACTCCAGTAACGACATAGTACGCACGAGATGCGATGTGCCATAGCGCCGTAACCTAAGGATTCTAAACAGTTATCTGCACCTTTTCAAGATGCGCGAATGAGGTTGGGAGGTTGCATTCGTCATGCGTCTGCCTCAATTTGGCGCTTCTTGCCGAAGAGCCATGCGATGAATATCGAGACGATGTAGAGCGCCATCATAGGTGTGGCAAAGAGAAGCATATTGGGAATGTCACCGGTCGGAGAAACGACGGCGGCAACTATCAGAATGATGACAAGCGATAGCTTCCAGCTCCGAACAAGCATTCCGGCAGAGATGATCCCGATTCGCGCCAGGACATACGTGATCGCCGGCATCTGAAAGATGAGCCCCATCGCCAACATGATGACGGTTATGAGATCGAGGTAATCGCTGGCCCGGAGTAGCAGTTGGAATTCGCCGCCTCCGAGGTTCAGCAAATAGCGGGCCGCAGGAGGAAATAGTATGTAATACGCAAAGGCCGCTCCCAGAACGAACGAAATGCTCGAAAGGCCGATGAACGGCGTCACATACGCCCTTTCATGCTTGTAGAGAGCTGGCGATATGAACATCCAGATCTGCCACAGCAGCAATGGAATGGCTAGGGCGATGCCCGAATAGAGCGAAACCGTGACGTACATGGTGAACTGTTCCTGTGCGGTCGTAACGATCATCCGCTCGTCCGCGCTGGGTTGACTTAAGGCTACGCCGTCAAACGGTACGGGGAGCCGCACGCCCTTAGGGACCACGGCGCTATTCGTTATCAATGCCTCCGACGTAAACAGCCCCAACCGGCCTGAGGCGTCACGACCGACCTCGGCAAGGACCGATGTCCCCGGCGAAATAACCGCGCTACCGAGCTTCGTTGCAGAGTCAAAAACATACCTACCGCTCTCGCCTTCGCGAAGTTCATCGAGCGCCAGTATTCTTTCACCACCGGTTTTGCCCTCGACCGGAAGTTCGCGTCTTGCGGCCTCAGAGAGGGCTTTCCGGATCGGTATGCTAAGGAAATTGTATATGCGATCCGACAGGAACCAACACACCGCGAATGCGATAACTATAATGATTACAGAGTTTACGAGCCGTCGTCGTAACTCGTCGAGATGATCGAGAAACGACATCTGACCGGTCGGCCCTTGCTCTGTAAGTTCTTCCGTCATCGCCTACAGCCAGTTTTCCTTGTCGTTCTCATCGCTCTTAACCGGCTCGTTCACGGCTCCTGCGTCCGTCGCAGAGCGCAAATGTTCAAATTCGGTCGGATCGACCTCTCTGACCTCCGGAGCATCGTCGGAACTCTTGACGAGCCTCAGCTTCTTCAGGTCGTCGCGAGCGACGGTCTCTGTCTCTATAGCATCGACATCAAATGCTTTCGCCTCTTCTTCAAAATCCACCTCACGCTGCCAGGTCTCTTTGAACTCGTTCGCCGTCCCGCGAAACTCAGCCGTGATCTTACCTATCTTTCGCGCGATATCCGGTAATCGGCGAGGGCCCAGGAAGATCAGCGCGATCACGCCGACAAGTATCAGCTCAGAGGTCCCTATCGATTCGAAGATAAAAAGAAGCACTATTCGACCTTTATCAGGTGAGCACCTTTGCTTTCAACCCGACCTATAACCACGGCTCCCTCAACATCCCCGATCAGGCCGGGAACTCCTTTCTCCGGCATGCTGATAAGCAGTCCACCTGCCGTCTGAGGATCGAAGAGAGCGCTTTGGAGAACCGACGATACCTTCGCGTCGATGTCAACCGCCGAGCCCACATAGGCCCGATTGTTCTTGTCACCTCGCGTCAGCATGCCTTCCGCAATTAGCTCAAGTACGTCCGGCAGCAATGGGACCGCCTGGGAGTCAATTATCAGGGTCATGTCGCTGGCCTTTGCCATTTCGAATGCATGGCCCAGCAACCCAAAGCCCGTCACGTCAGTACACGCATTGGCACCGTGTTCCTGCATTGAGAGCGAAGCTGACGCAGCCGACGTCGTCATCGCCCTGAGGGCTGCAGCCTCCGTATCGCGGCTTGCCTTACCGTGCTTGATCGCAGTATTGATCGCACCAGTGCCAATGGGCTTGGTCAGAACAAGGATATCACCCGACTGGGATCCTGCGTTCGAGATGACGCGGTCAGGATGCACTACGCCGGTAACTGCATAACCGAATTTCATCTCCTGATCGTCTACTGAATGCCCGCCGATCACAACTACTCCTTCGGCATTCATTGCTTCCTGTCCACCCCGCAAGATATCACCAAGCACGTCCCAATCACCTCTCTGCGGATAGCAGACGATCGACAGCGCCGAAAGCGGCCTGCCGCCCATGGCGTAAACATCATTCAGCGAATTGACCGCAGCAACCTGTCCGTAAATATACGGATCGTCGGCAACAGGTGTAAAAAAATCTACGGTCTGGACCAGTGCCGTGTCGTCCGAAAGGCGAAAAACACCTGCATCGTCAGACGTATCAAAGCCAACGATCACGTTCTTGCTGGATTGTGTCGGAAGCTTGCTCAAAACTTGAGCAAGGTCGCTCGGTGCGAGTTTCGCCACTCAACCCGCACAGCTGACCATTTCCGTCAGGCGCTTCTGCATCCCGCTATCTCCTTTATTTACTTATAATTACCTGATATATTCGATCCAGGTCATCGGTGCTGTAGTATTCTATCTCGATCTTCCCGCCAAGGCCCTTCTTTCCCGGACGGATCTTCACACCGGTATTTAGGGCTCGCATCAGCTTTGTCTCGGCGGCCTTAACGTTTGCGTCCGTGTCGGCGCCCGCTGAGGCAGCCGCCACGGCCTGTTGTTTCCCCGAACGAGCTCTCTTTACGGCTTTTTCGATCTCACGCACCGTGAGCCCGAGCTCGATAGCAACCTTAGCGATATCTCGCTGCATGACCTCGTCATCCAGCAGGAGCAGGGCCCTCCCATGCCCCGCCGACAGACCACCTTCGGCAATCGCCGCCTGTACCTCGCCGGGCAGTCTCAGTAATCGCACAAAGGTTGCAATGACAGAACGTGGCTTGCCTACCCGTTCGGCAAGGAGCTCCTGCGTAAGCCCAATGTTATCAAGTAGTTGGCGGTAGGCATTGGCTTCTTCGATCGGATTCAACTCTTGGCGCTGGATGTTCTCGACGAGGGCCATTTCAAGCAGCTTTTCATCAGAAATCTCTTTCACCGTTGCCGGTATTCGCCGTAAACCGGCACGCTGAGAGGCCCGCCATCGACGTTCGCCCGCCACGATCTGATAACGCCCTCCGAACCGACGAACGACAATCGGTTGAATGATACCGTTCGCAATGATCGATTGTTGGAGCCCTTCGAGTTCCTCTTCGCTGAATCGTTTTCTGGGTTGCTGCGGATTTGGTTCGATCAGGTCGATGTCGATCTCAGAAGAGCCTCTTGGAGGATCGACAGCAGTTTGAGGTTGGTCCTCACTGATCAAAGCGCTCAGGCCGCGCCCTAAAGCTTGTCTAGCCATTATTCAATATCTCCTTTGCAAGCTGCATATAGCTCTCGGCGCCGCGCGACCGAGGATCGTACTGGAGGATAGGCTGGCCAAAGCTAGGGGCCTCGGCTAGGCGAACATTTCGCGGTATCACAGTCTTGAGTACCTGCGACCCATAAAAATCCCGCAGATCCTTTGCAACCGCTGCCGACAGGTTTGTCCTGTCGTCATACATCGTCAGAAGGAGTCCCTCGATCGTCAACTCCGGATTCAGTTCTCGACGCAACCGCGCAAGCGTGTCAAAAAGCTCGGTAACTCCCTCCAGCGCATAGTATTCGCATTGTATCGGAACTAAGAGTGAATCTGCCGCCGTCAGTCCGTTGATCGTCAGCAGCCCGAGTGACGGCGGGCAGTCGATTATCACATAGTGAAAATAGTCGCGAACATCATCGATCAGTTTCTTGAGGACGTGATTCCGGCCTTCGATCCCGACCAGTTCGACTTCGGCGCCGGCAAGATTCTTGTCGGATGGCAACACCCACAGCGTCGCAAATCCGGTCGGGATAACGATGTCGCGGACGTTCTCGCCAAGAATTAGAGAATCGTAGAGGCTCTTACGGCTCGAACTTTTCTCAATACCCGCACCCGATGTCGCGTTCGACTGCGGATCAGCGTCGACCAACAGGACCTTCTTACCAGACGACGCGAGTGCTGCCGCCAGATTTACTGCCGTCGTAGTTTTCCCGACACCTCCTTTCTGGTTCGCGATCGCAATTACTTTTGCCATTTAGGTAGCGTTTACCTAAGTTACCATAGCAAAACAGGATCGCGCCAATCGAGAATTGTGGCACGTGCCACAATTTCGGCCCCACTTATTGAAAATTGTGGCACGTGCCACAATTTTGATATAGCTTCGTTTCAGTTTGCGACCGTGGTGGATCGGGCGGTCAGGTGAACAAGAACGGTAGACAGCGCGGCTGGAGTCAGCCCATTAATATTGCGGACTTGGGCAAAGTTCTGAGGCCTGGCGCGTTCCAGCCGCTCGATCATTTCATTCGAGAGGCCATTTATGGTCTGGAACTCGAAGTTTTCAGGCACGCGCAGGGCGTCGTGATGATTCACGCGTTCGGTCGCCTGGCGCTGCTTCTCGATATAGCCACTGTAGAGCGAGTCGGCCAGGGCTGTTTCCAAATCGCTCGAACGAACCTCATCGCGTATCTCATCCGGAAGCATCCGATGGACGAGGCCCGCTGTTGAGCCTTGTCGCATCGCGAGTTGAGACAAGGTTATCGAATCTCCGAGATCGGTTCCAAGTGCCTCAGATATCGCCTGATACTGCGGTGATGATCGCTTGAATCGCGTGTTGTCAAGCGTGTTTCGAAGGCGAGCGATACGATCGCGCTTTTGGTTAAAGCGTTCCCAATCGTCATTATCGACAAGCCCGATCTCACGACCCTTGGGTGAAAGGCGCTGGTCCGCGTTATCGTGCCGCAGCGTTAGGCGAGCTTCGGCCCGTGAGGTGAACAGGCGATATGGTTCATCTACGCCGTGTCGGATCAGGTCATCGGCCAGCACACCGATATAGGCTTCATCGCGTCGCATGGTAACCGGTTCGCGGCCCGAAACCGACATCGCGGCGTTAATTCCGGCGAGTAGCCCCTGGCAGGCCGCTTCTTCATATCCCGTGGTCCCATTGATCTGACCCGCGAGAAAGAGGCCGTCCATTCGTGTCGAAGCCATCGTCGGACTGAGTTCTCGTGGATCCACAAAGTCGTACTCGATCGCATAGCCGGGGCGGATCACCTTTACGGCCTCAAAACCGTCGATCATATGCAGAAGTTCAACCTGAAGATCGGCGGGAAGCGAGGTCGAAAATCCGTTAAGATACACCTCATCTGTATTGTGGCCCTCTGGCTCCAGGAACAGTTGATGACGGTCCTTCTCGGCAAACTTAACGACCTTGTCTTCGATCGACGGGCAATACCGCGGCCCGATTCCCTTGATCTGGCCGGAGTACAAGGGCGACTGGTGTAGATTGTCCCTGATCGATCGATGGAGCCGATCGTGCGTATAGCCTATAAAGCAATTGAGTTGCGGCTGTTCGACATGCTCGGTCGCAAATGAGAAAGTAACGGGCTTTTCGTCGGGTGCCTGAGGTTCGAACGCGTCCCAATCGATCGTTCGGCCGTCGAGTCGGGGCGGCGTGCCCGTTTTCAGGCGGCCAACTGGGAATCCGAGCCGCTTGAGGCCCTCTGCAAGCTCGATCGATGCCGGTTCACCGGCACGGCCTGCCGAATATGTCCTTCGCCCTGTATGGATGGTGCCATTGAGGAAAGTGCCCGTCGCAACGACGACGGCCTTTGCACCCAAACGACGTGAATCCTGCATTTCCACACCTATAACCCTATTGTTTACAACACTTAGGTCAGTGACAGTGCCTTGGCGAAGGTGCAGGTTCGGCGTCGCTTCAAGGACACGCCGCATCTCTGTTCGATACAGGCTGCGGTCCGCTTGGGCACGCGGTGATTGGACGGCCGGGCCGCGGGAGCGATTAAGGAGTCGAAACTGGATCCCCGTCCGATCGATCACGCGGCCCATGATACCGCCGAGCGCGTCGATCTCTCGAACGACGTGGCCTTTTGCGATACCGCCGACCGCAGGATTGCACGACATCTGCCCGATAAGGTCCAGATTGATAGTGACAAGCGCGGTCTCAGCCCCGAGACGCGCAGACGCCGAGGCCGCCTCGCACCCAGCGTGGCCCGCACCGATCACTATTACATCAAAGCTTTCGTCGAACATTGCGAATTTGAAAGCATACCATCTCTATCTCGCTACGGAAACCGTAATATGTGAAGGATGCCTGGCTGTCCGATAGATCCGTTGTGTTGCCGGCCTAAAGTCGGCGGCCTGCGCCTTGAAGATGTTCGGCACAAAGGTCTGCGGGTTGCGGTCGTAGAGAGGGAACCATGAGCTCTGAACCTGCACCATTATGCGGTGCCCGACCTTGAATGAATAATTCTGGCCGCGAAGATCGATAGTATATTCCAGCGGATTGTTCGCTTCGACCGCGTGGGCCTTTTCAAAACCTTTCCGATATCGCCCGCGAAAGATCTCTTCCGACACCATCAGTTGATAACCTGCCATATTAGATGGCTGAGCATCCGCAGGATAAACGTCGATTAGCTTTACGACCCAGTCGCTATCAGTTCCCGAGGTTGAAGCGAAAAGGCTCGCCGTGACATCGCCAGTGATCGTCACATCAGACTGTAGTGGGTCTGTCTGCCATTCGAGAACGTCCGCACGTTCGGCAGCATGACGCTGGTCATCGACAAGCCATGAACTCCAGGTCGAACCTTGTGTGTAGGTCTTGAGGATAGGCGTCTTTCGATACGGAACAGGGTTCTTCGGGTCTGAAACATATGAGTCAAAGGCATCCTCACGTTCCGTGGGCCTATCAAATGTCAGTTTTCCATTAGCCTGCAGATAGAGCGAGCGTTTCTCCAACTCCTTTGGCGCCCATACATCGTACGTCATCCATCTATTCGATCCCGACTGAAAGACGGTCGCCTCCGACGGGGTGAAGTTGCCTTTATTTTTCAACAACTTAGCAAAAAATGGAGCTTGTATCTCTCCCCGATAATATCGTCCCGTGTCCGCGCCAAAATCGATGGAGCCGAGCCGACGTCCGCGTCCGCCCCATCCGCCGTGGTTCCACGGGCCCATCACGAGGAAGACCTGATCGTCATGATCGGTCTTCTCGAGCGATCTATACATTGCGAGCGGACCGTACATATCTTCCTGGTCCCACCAACCGCCGACGATCAGCGTTGGTACACTGGTATCCTTGAGATAGAGGTTGGTGGCTCGGGCCTGCCAATAGCTGTCCCACGTCGGGTGCTCAAGAAAGGCCTTCCATGAATGCGACTTCTTCGCAAGACTCGGGGCGATCGTCTGCATCTTGCCGAGCGGCAGATACCACTTATACATGTCCGGATCGTCAAATTCGACATCGCCGCCCTTTTTTGCGCTCTCGAGCGGCACGGCCCATTCATGCGCGTACGTTTGCCTGAATGCACCGTGGTGCATAAAGTCGTCACCCATCCACAGGTCGGTGACCGGAGCCTGTGGTGATGACGCCTTCAGGGCCGGATGCGGATCGATGAGCGCTACCGCGGCAAGCCAGCCGGGATAACTGACACCTTTGATACCGACGCGTCCGTTGTTCTTGGGAACATTCTTGAGCAGCCATTCGATAGTGTCGTATGTGTCAGTGCTCTCGTCGATAGACTTCGGATCGCGCTTGTTGCGCGGCGGACGCAGCATCTCAAAAACGCCTTCGCTGTCCTCGCGTCCGCGGATATCCTGATAAACAAAGATATAGCCGTCCTTCACCAGCTCTGCCTCGGCGCCGTTGACACGCGCCGAATTCCAACCCGCAACACCGTATGGCGTCCGCACCAGCATGATGGGATAAGCTTCGGGTTGCGTCTCCGGCGTCATGATGATCGTGAACAACTTGACACCATCACGCATCGGGATCATTGCCTCGGTCCGCGTATAGGCCACTCGTGTGTCGCGCTGCGGAGTGTCAGCCGTCTTGCTCGTGTTGAATGTCTGGCCGCCCTGTCGCCAGATCATGCCGGTCGCGCGACCTTGCGGATCCAGAACAAACTCTGCTTCAGCCTGCGGCACACTTGGTGAGATGCTGAAGAACCTGTTCGCGGCGGCAGGAACTATCTCGACCTTTTCCTGGTTGGTCACGCGCAGAAAGAACTTATCGCCCTCCCTAAAGAACGAAAAGACAAGGCCGCCCAGGTTAATAGCGTCTTCGTACTGGCCGACGAACCGATCGAAGGCGGCAGAGTCGATCTTGATCGCGGTCTGTATCGTTGCAGGTGGTTGACCGACGACGTTTACGGCCGCTGACGTGCAAAAAAGAAACAGTGTGATGCCCGTTTGGGTCAATATTGATCGCATTACAGCAAGCCTCCTAGAACGGCTTAGGGATATTAGGACACATCGGATACGGATGATACACGCGGAATGTTTCGCGCACGGAGCCATCTATTTTCCAATGCAAAACGTTGAGAATATGCGACTTAGCATATCCTCAGTCGTGGTTTCGCCGGTGATCTCGCCAAGATATCTGAGGGCATTGTGAAGACCGATAAGGACGATCTCCTCGCTCAGCTTGGCGTCAAGCTGTTGGATAGAAGCCTCGATCTCTGATCTTGCCCGCTGCAGAAGATCGTGGTGCCGGGCATCGGTGATGAGGAAACCCCCAGCCTGAACATCCGAGGTTTGAAATGGTTGGAGAATAGCGTTCTTAAGTTGATCGACGCCTTCACCCGTTTTTGCAGATAAAGAAACAATTTCAGATCTCAAATCTGAAATTTCAGATTTCCGGCGAACCACGGTTTCGGCGTCGGTTTTGTCGATCTTGTTCAAAGCGATCAGGTGCTCGATATCTTTGACAGATTCTATTATGTTGCGGTCCTCTGCGATCAGCGACTCACTGGCATCGACCATGACTACGACTATATCGGCATCGGCCATGACAGCCTTGGCCCGTTCCACGCCAATGCTCTCGACTATATCAGAAGTCTCGCGCAGGCCGGCGGTGTCGATGAGAGAAACCGGAATGTTATCAATGACCAGACGCTCGTGAAGCTGGTCCCGCGTAGTTCCGGCGATTTCGGTGACGATCGCACGGTCCGAACCTAGTAAAGCATTGAAAAGGCTTGACTTACCCACATTGGGCCGCCCAACGATGGCTACGCGGAGGCCGTCGCGGATGAGGTGTCCGGCCTTGTAGGTGTCGACAAGCCTCTCTACCGAGTCTGCAATTGAACGCAGACGCTCCCGCAGGCGTTCATTCTGAACATCAGGCAGATCGTCCTCGACAAACTCAAGTGCCGACTCCAGCACAACGATGACATCGAGCAGATCGTCCTTGACCGGCTGGAGAGTCGCCGACATCTCGCCCTGCATCTGCCTGACGGCCTGCCGGGCCGCCGCCGTGGTCTGTGCATCAATGAGGTCACGGATCGCCTCGGCCTCGGCGAGGTCCATCCTGCCGTTTGCCAGAGCACGCAAGCTAAATTCGCCGGGGCCCGCCAACCGAGCGTCCTCGACCAAGCAGAAGTCGATCACTTGACGCAGGACAACCGGCGAGCCGTGACAGCTTATTTCGACCACATCTTGGCCGGTAAACGAATTTGGCGCCTTGAACCACGTAACGACCGCATCATCGATCGTCTCGCCCGTTACCGGATCGCAGATCCGTCGCAAATGTGCTTGTCGAGGATGCGGCGAGAATTCCTCATCCGCCACCAACCGACGCACGATTCTCAACGCGTCATCGCCACTCAAGCGAATGACGCCGATGCCGCTGCGGCCGGTGGGCGTTGCGAGTGCGACTATCGTATCCGCCATAAGCCTATTTAGCCACAGAGCACACAGAGAGCACAGAGACATTAGAAGAATATCTCATAGTAATCTGTGTCTTCTGTGGCTAAGTCTTATTGCAGACGAACCTGCAGGCGCCGCTCGCGGCCGTCACCGACTGATTCGGTCAACAGGTCGTCCTCTTTCTGAAGCGTTAGATGTATGATCCGGCGTTCGGTGGAATTAAGAACGCCAAACGTGAACGGACGTCCGCTCTTGCGGACCTGATCTGCAGCAAAGCGAGCCATTGCATGCAGTTCAGCTTTGCGCGTCTGCCTGAAGCCCTCGGCATCGACAATGAAACGATGCTCACGATCAAGTTCGCGGCCATAGACCTGAAACAAGATCACCTCGAAGGCATCCAACATTTCTCCATTCTCGACAAGGGCGAAATGCGCGTCGCCGCCGCTCAAGTTGAGCAGGCAGCCCTCATCTGTCCAGTCGACGGTCACTGAGAGGTCAAATCCGAGATCCGTCACGAGCCCGTCAAGAAACTCTCTCGCCTTTTCGCAATTCTCGTTCATTTCTTCTTTGCTTTGATGCGTTTAGCGTTCGCCGGCACGCTATCAACGATCTCTGTCCCCGGCGCGGTAGCAGGCTTGTTGAGACGGTTAATTACCATCTGCTGGCCAAAACTCACGATATTGCCGAAGAACCAGTATAGCAAAAGGCCCGACGGCGCCGTCCACATCACCCACAACATCATCGCCGGCATAAGCCAGGTCATCATCTTTTGCTGCATCTGCTGCTCCGGCGTGACCGCGGCGGCCGTCGGGGTAAATTTCATCGCCAGGATCATCGAGATGGCAAAGCCAAACTCAAGAATATGCCACGGGTCTGCCGCCGACAGGTCAGGCAGCCATAGGAACGTAGCCTGGCGTGCATCGAGCGCGATCGTGATAGCCGTGTAGAACGCGATCAGCAGCGGAAACTGCAGCAGCATCGGCAGACAGCCGCCGATAGGCAGCGCGTCCTTGGTCATTTTGAGCTGCTCCATCTGGAGCGCTCGCATGCGGGCATCATCGTTTGGCACGCCCTTCTTTTGCAGGTCCTTGATCTTGTCCTGTATCTCCTTCATCTTCGGCGCGTTAGACGATGCCTTTTTGAAGGATTTTGACTGCTTCCACCTCAATGGGAACAGCAGCATATAGAAGAAGAACGTAAAGACGATGATCGCCAGACCATAGCTATGGGTTACGACATTAAAGTAGTGAAGCGCGTAGAGGATCGGTATCGACAGGGGCTTGGTGAGCCAACGCAGCCACCAATAATTGCTGAAGTTGATCAGGTTAACGACCGAAACGGTGCGTCCGTCCGCGGGCTTGATAGTGTCGCCAAGCTCTGACAGGAGAAAGTAGTCCTTTGGCCCCGTAAAGACCTTTGTAACAGAGCCATCGCCCGCAATCGGCATAAATGCCGTAACAAGATGTCGCGTTTCGGTCGTCGTCGGGCTGCGCGTGATCCAGCTAAAAATGCTGTGATAAACAGGCTCGATATTGACGTCATATTTTGACGCACGATAATCGGCACCCTGCACCGGCGTGGCCGGTACCGCGGCCATCGCAAAATACGCATCGCCCATACCGACCCAATCGACGGGCCCTTTGTCGCTCAGGCTCGCCTTTCCGGTGGCGTCATAGGTGAATGAATAATTGCCCCAGTGCCGCGAAATATCGCCGTTTACCGCAGCGACCGCCTCCGATTCTGTGTGATAGAACGTGTGGTAATTGATCGCGTGATCGCCGATGCTCGCTCCGATCGCAAGCTTCGTTTCGGGTATCGGCTGTCCGTTCTGTTTTGCGGTTATCGCCAGGTCGGCGACGTAGCTATCCGCTCGGAATACGAAGGATTTTTTGATCTCAATGCCGTTGTCGCCGACGAGCGAAAACTCGACCGTTCGTTCTTCGCCGCTGCTCAACGTAACGACCGGCTCAGCGACCGAGATCTGGTAATTTCGTTCGTTTGCGGACGCGGTCAGATTCGTATCCGTTGTTACGAGCCGAAATGGGACCTCTCTCGGACTCTGCTCGAGTGCCTTTTGCGAGATCAATTGGAGCGGCTTCTTGTTCGTTGAGTTCGAGCCGTCCGCATAGACCGGATACTCGCCTTTTGACGACTTGTTCTTGAGGATGATCCAGCTCGTTGCAACCGCGCCTTTTGAGTCGAGCGTGACCTCATAAAGCGGCGATTTGATCGTGATCGTCCGGTTTGGGATCGTGTCTGGCGTCACGCCGGCGCTCTCGGGTTGGGGTGCGGTCGTCGGCTGAGCCGCAGGTGCCGGCGCCGAATTGCTGTTCGCAGCGTTGTTTGCCGTGGTATTCGAATTTGAGTTTGCGGGCGGTGTTTTCGGCGCAAAGAAGTACGACCAGCCGAAGAGTATCACCATCGACAGGACGGCGGCGATCAGGAAACGAGATTGATTTCCAGGATTACTGTTATTTTCCATCAATTGACCGGATCGTGTCCGCCCTCGCATAACGGCTGGCAGCGGAGCAGCCGCTTAAGGCCCATCCAAATTCCAGTTATCGCACCGTATTTCTCGATCGCCTGCCGCGTGTATTCCGAACATGTCGGCTCAAACCGGCACGCAGGCGGCAGGAACGGCGAAACGACCGTTTTATACACACCTAATAGATCAAGAACCAAAAACTTCATCGGACATTTGCCTCAGAGATCACAGAGGACACTGGGAAGAAATCGCTATTTCTCCGAGGGCTCGATGTTCTCTGTGGCCATCTTCATAACGATCCCTTTGAACTCTGCCAGCGGCTTATCGAGCTTTGTCTTCAGCAGGCTTCGCCGCGCGTTTAGCACCCAATCATAACGGTGAACCACACACTCCAGTTCTGCACGGCTCAATCTGAAGCTCTCTCTAAGGAGCCGTTTGCATCGATTGCGGTCGTGCGATTTGCCGATCGCTTTTTTTGTCGCGGTCACGCCGACGCGGTGGCGAACGTGTCTTGACGGCAAAACAAAGACCGTCATAAAACGGCCTTCGATGCGCTTTCCTTGTTCGTAAACGCGAAGAAACTCGGCCCTTTTCAGAAGCCGAGCCTCTTTCGGCAGGTCAAGCCCTAATAGTGCTCGACTGTCAATCGCTTGCGCCCCTTCGCTCTCCGGCGCGCCAACACGGCCCGGCCGTTCTTGGTCGCCATCCTCGCCCTGAAGCCGTGCTTTTTTGCGCGGCGGCGGTTGTTTGGTTGAAACGTTCTCTTCGGCATAATCGCTCTCCATCAAGTATTCACCCGATGAGTGAAAACTTTGAGTTTACGCGCGCAAGTTCGTTGTTGTCAAAGCAAAATGGCGATTTGGGTAGTGTCTTGGTTTAGGTTTATTCGTGCATTCGTGGCAATTTCTTTTGAACGCGCAGATAGCCACGAATGCACAAATTGAGACGCTGCTGGCATTTGTATGCTGCGATCCGGGCCCCTTTTCTCGGCCTCTGTAACGCAATTTGTGCTCATTTTGGCACGTTGTATCGACAGAATATCGATCTGTATCGACAGTTTTTGCGTCCCCTGCCTTTTTTTGACGCTGCTCATCACATCTTGAACAGCATTCCATCATGATGAGCATGACAGGTCTCATCATCCGGGTTTTTTTTAATCAGTTGCCGCCTATGCAACGCGGCGTGTTCTATGATACAATACCATTGACGAACACCCTGATGCGAAGAGACTGGAAACAAATACCACGCGACGAAAAGCGGCCGCAGTGGGCGGGGATCTACATTACGATGAACAGCAAGGGAACGATCGTGCTGAGCCGCTCTACCCATGACCTGCTCGGTGCCCCGGCGGCGTTTATGCTCTTCTACGACAGCGCGAACAACACTATCGGGCTCAAACCGACCGCCCTAGGCCAGCGTCACGCGTATCCGCTGATAAAGTCCGGCCGCCACGGCGGCCGCAAGGTCTCGGCCTATCGCCTGATAAAGGAATGCTCGCTCGTCATCGACCAAACCCTCGAGTTCCCAGACGCCGAGATCGACACCGACGGCCTCCTGCTCCTCAACCTCCGAACCGCCAAAATATCCAACCGTGCGCTGAATCATCCGACGCGAAGAAACGAACATACCGATTCCTAGCGTTTATCAATTGCCTCCACCTTCAGGTGGAGGGTTTGTTTCACACAACTTCCGGCTTTAGCCAAATATTGGGCTAAAGCCGGCAACTTCTAGCCCGACGTCCTCCAGCTAAAGCTGGAGGCAATTGATAAGATCCTATCTACCTACGTTGCGTTCCGTGGTTAATTGCTTGACCGCGTCGACATAGAGGTGGTGTTCCTGTTCGAGAATTCTCGCCGCGAGGGTCTCGGGCGTGTCGCCATCGAGGACCGGGACTTCGCGTTGGAGGATGACGGGGCCGGCGTCGAGGTGTTCGTTGACGTAGTGGACGGTGCAGCCTGAGGTTTTTTCACCGGCGGCGAGGACGCGTTCGTGGACGTCGAGGCCGGGGTATGCGGGCAGCAGGCTTGGGTGGATGTTGATGATGCGGTTCGGGAAAGAGCGGACAAATGACGGAGACAGCAGCCGCATGTAGCCCGCAAGGCAGACCAACTCGACATTGCGTTTCTTTAGCTCGTCAACGATATCGGCGTCGTGCTCCTCACGGCTGTAGCCTTTTCTTTCAATAACAACGGTCTCGACGCCACGCTCACGGGCCTTCGCCAAACCTGCCGCTTCTGCCTTATCGCTGATCACAACCGCAACCTCAGACGCAGGTATCTCGCCCGAGTGGACCGCATCGGTCAACGCCACCATATTCGACCCGCGGCCTGAGATCAGAATTCCCAGTTTCATCGACTGTGCCATCGGTCACGTTCTTCGAGTGGACCGTATGAGTATTATGGACTTAAGGAGGATCATATGTATAAACAAAACCAGGTTAATATTATCGTTGTGTTCGGCTTATTTGCTCTTCTTGTGATCGGTTGTCAGCGGGCACGGGAGGACCGTATCGAGGCCAACCGCGTCAAAGAGGCATTCAACATTGATATCACCACACCAAGACCGACACCGGATCAGCGTGAGATCTCAATTGCCGGCACCTGGACGGGTGGTACTACCTTCAAAAGCTTCGAGAATATCAACATTGACGAGATGCCAGAGAAATTTATGGAATCGATCAGCCGCACGCTTCACAAAGAGTTTCCGACGACCATAACACTCGGTGAGGATGCGGGTTCGGGGCGAACCGCGAGCCTTGATCTCGGCACAATGAAACTAACCGGAAAGGCCGATGGTGATGCAAAAGGCCTCCACATGTATTTTCAAAAGGGTATCAGCGGGGATGTTAAGACCGGGACGGCCTCGCCGGCCGTACGATTTCAGTATGATTGCTACATCGAGCGGGCCGGGAACGGTAATGATGAAATGCATTGTTTGGTGACCTATTCAATACTCACAGTGAAAGGCGAGGTCGGTATACACCTGAAAGGAAACTCCGATACTGGACGTAAATAACAGTCGTTTCACGCTCTCTGGCCGCGGCGCTCACGGGCCTTCGCCAAACCTGCCGCTTCTGCCTTATCGCTGATCACAACCGCAACCTCAGACGCAGGTATCTCGCCGCTTTTCACAGCATCGATAATGGCGACCATGTTCGAACCACGACCTGAGATCAGGATTCCTATTTTCATTGACACGACGGCAATTCTACGTACAATAATATTGTACAACTCACGGAGGGGTTATGTCATTGGAAGTTAGCTACAGCGAAGCACGGGCAAATCTAGCATCATTGATGGATCAAGTCACGGACGATTGCGAGGTGGTCGTGATCAGGCGTCGCGGCCGCTCGGCTGTAGCTTTGATCGACGCTGATGAGCTTGCGAGCATGATGGAAACAGAATATTTGTTTCGGTCACCAAAGAATGCCGAAAGATTGATGGGCGCTCTCAGCCAGGTTGAGTCTGGTGGGGGCATGGTAATGACCGTCGACGAATTGAGGAAGGAATTCGGTGCAGAAGAACCAACCCAAAAGGCCAAGTCGAAAGGTCGTGCTAGCCGACGCATTTCTCGATGACTTGCGTTATTGGGCCGAGAATGACCGAAAGTTGCTGCTCAAACTCCTAGACCTCATCGAGGCGACGGTGCGAGAACCCTTTACGGGTGTAGGTAAACCTGAGCCTCTGAAACACAAAGCTGCGGGTGCCTGGTCTCGTCGTCTCAATAAAGAGCATCGAGTCGTCTATAAAGTGCATGACGACCGGATCGAGTTTCTTCAGGCCCGGTATCATTATTAATCACCATCGCGATTCGTTTAGGAACGAGAAATCTGCACGTCTACTGTACCTGGAATGATTCGTCCGATTTCGTAACAATCATTGAACCGATCCGCAATAACGCTCCTATTAGCTTCATCGCAAACGATGACCATTCCAATGCCCATGTTGAACGTCCGGAACATCTCTTGATCATCGACATTGCCGAGACGCTGCATCAGGCCGAAGATGGGCGGTTCGGGCCAGGAGCCGCGGTTTATTTCGACTGAGACGCCGTCGGGCAGAATGCGTGGGATGTTTTCGAGGAAGCCGCCGCCGGTGATGTGGGCGAGGCCTTTGATCAGCGGAGTGCGGACACTCTTGTCCGCATCGCCGGTTCTTCCGGCGACATCGTCCGCGCCTATCGAGCCCTCAGGGCCATCCGCGCTTGTTCGCGTCGAAGCGACGCTCATGCGGGCAGGAGTGTCCGCGCTCCCTTCCAGCAGCGGCCCGATCTGCGGCAAGAACGATGAATGGGTTGCTAGTAGAGCTTCGCCGACGGTGGTGCCGAGTTCTTCGACAAAGTCATCGACCTTGTAGCCGCCGACCTCGAAAAAGAGTTTTCGCGCCAAGGAGTAGCCGTTCGTCTGCAGGCCGGTCGATGGCAGGCCGAGGACGACGTCGCCCGGAACAATGCTCTTGCCGTCGATGACCTTTGCCTTATCGACGACGCCGACGATAAAGCCCGCGAGATCGTATTCGCCGGGCGGATAAAAATCCGGCATTTCGGCGGTTTCACCGCCGAGCAGGACACAGCTGTTTTCGCGGCAAGCCCTCGCCATGCCTTCGACAACAGAAACAGTCACATCGGGTTCCAGTTTTCCCGTCGCAAAATAATCCAGAAAAAATAGCGGCCGCGCACCTTGGACCAGAATGTCGTTGACGCAGTGATTGACTAGATCCGCGCCGACCGTGTTGTGAATTCCGGTCTCAAAGGCGAGCTTGAGTTTCGTGCCGACGCCGTCGGCTGAGGCGACCAGTATCGGCTCCGCCATGTCGGGAAACGCCCCCGCGAACATGCCGCCAAAGCTGCCGATCTCGGTCAGTGTGCGTTCATTGAACGTCGATCGCGCGAATTCGCGTATCCTCGCGACGGCTCGATTGGCGTTGTCGATAGAGACGCCGGCGTCGGCGTATGAGATCGATTGCATTTCCATTACGGCATCACAACGTGCTGGCCGCCCTGATGAAGCAGCTTTCTATCGAAGGTGTACAAACTTGCTCCGGATAGCCTTGCCTCTACCGCAGCGTAACAATCAATAAAGGAGAGCTTTCGATGGCCCTCGAATAGCTCTATTACCTCAGGCAATAGATACTCATTATAGTTCAGCCCCGGAACTGCGATCAGCGTCCTGAGCAGAATCGCCGTGTGTGAACGCTCGAAACCCATTCCTCTCTCAAGAACGAAAGCCGCTTCTGACACCACCGCATCTGTTACGTATGTCTTCGGCTTTGAAAGCAAAACTCTGGCTTTGGCTGTCTGGACCGGCACGTCGTTCAGCAAAAAGCGCAGAACCACGCTTGTATCGAGGCTATTCATGCCTCTCCATCCAGCCAGGCTTTCACGGCCCGCTTCCGCATCGCTTCCAGACTTAGCCCTTTAGGCCTGTTCGGGTACTTGCTCAATATCTCGTCGCGTATCTTCTCCAACTGTTCAAGGGTCTTACCGGTTTCAAAAGAAACGCGATTGGTTGTCTGATCAAGTTCTAGATTGATCCTCTGCCCCGGTTTTAGCCCGAGAGCTTTCCGGATCGGTGCCGCGATCGTTATCGTCCCCTTACTGGTGATCGTTGTCGGAAATCTCATGTAATACATGCTATATGGTGTAATACGTTTTGTCGATGTCTTTCGTTCGACTGGCGCAATATAATTGACCTAACTCTGAATGCCGTTTAGCATCTCGGTATGAGCTTCACACTTATCGATCAGGGCAGCGAGGGATTTGAGTTCAACGCAAATGTCTGGAACTGGACGGCCGCGGTCGAGATCATCCGTGAACTCGACATCGTCGACGAAGGCCACATCCGGCAGATGAGCTACAACGCTACCGGCGTAAAAGTTGACATCGGCCATGCACACGAGATCGGCTCGCGTATCAGGGATGAGGTCTTGCCCAAAGTCGGCCCTGGCAAACGTATGTTCGCCGACCTTACCGTCACCGACGCTCCGGACGACATGACGCTTCACCGCGACAGCGACGAGCAGTGGAAGAATTACAGCGTCACGCATGAATGGCTGGCGGAATTCGCTGAGTTTTGCCTGCGGTCAAAAGGCTTTCAGGTCTATTGAGAGGTATTATGAGAAAGATCGCGTTGTTACTTTTCATACTGTCGGCCGCCGTGTGCTTTCGTGGACAAACCGCTCCCGATGCGGTGGAGCTAACCCAGATGCTCAACGACTTTCTGGCCGGTGCCGGCAAGAACGACGCGGCGGTCCACGACCGCTTCTGGGCCGACGACCTGATCTACACACGCTCGGCCGGTGTGCGTATCAACAAAGAAGAGTTGATGAAGGGCGTTCGGTCGGCACCCGCTCCGAAAGTCGACGATCCTGTCACCGTTTACACAGCGGAAGATATCAAGATCCAGCAGTACGGCAATGCTGCGATCGTCGCGTTTCGCCTCGTTATCAATACGACCAAGGCTGACGGCACAAAGACGGTCGGCAATAATCTGAACACAGGCACATTCGTAAAACGCAACGGCAAATGGCAGGCCGTCGCATGGCAATCAACAGTGATACCGGAGCCCAAGTCCGCGACTCTCGCCGAGACAAAACCGATCTTATCCTCAAAACCGAGTTCGCCAACAACCGCGGGCACGCGCGTCTATCAGAAAGGCCCGCGCGGCGGCTGTTACTACATTAGCGCCAGTGGCTCAAAGGTTTACGTAGACCACAAATACTGTAACTAAAATTCTCTGCAAGTTTTCGCGGCCCGTGCGTTCATCTCGGCGCAGTGTTGACGATGAATGGCAAATGCCTTAAGCGCACCTTTGCGGAAAGACGTTCCTCGTTAGTCCGGCTGCTGATGTCTGCCAACGGACGGCTTTGGGTCCGAACCTTATCTCAAATAGGAGAAAAACAATGAGAAGATCAATAGTTCTTACAACCATGCTGGCGATCGCCACGGCCGTATCGGCTGCGTGCGAACAGCCAAAACCTGAACCGCCGAAGCCGCCGGCCAGCCCGACGCCTGTCGTTGTTGCGAGCCCGAGCCCGGCCGTATCGCCCACCGGCTCGCCCAAGGCCGGTGCGACGCCTGAGGTCAAGAAAGATGTCGGGTCTAACGTCAATAAGGACGTAAAGCCCGCCGAGACGCCAAAGGCGAAGTAGTGCTCCGCTCTTTCTGATCATGAGGCGGGCGGCGGCGCGCCCGCCTTTTTCTGAACTTTTTCTTTCGCGGCTTCGTTTGCCAATATTAGCTACAGCTTCTCGGAGATGTTTATGAAAAAGTTCGGCTTCTTGGTTTTCCTGTTCGCTCTAATCGGCGGGCTCATTGCTGCAAATTCATCCTCGTTCGGGCGCATCGGCGGCAGCTTTCTCAACTTTCCGCTCAAAGTCGGCGCCGAACAAGGTTCAGGACGCATTGCTTCAGAGACCCGCGAGATCTCAGGCTTTCACGGCGTTGATGTCGGCGGCGTCTTTCAGGTCGAGATCACAGCTCAAAGGGATTACAGTGTCGAGATCGAAGCCGACGACAATTTGCTGCCATTGATAACAACCAAGGTCCGCAACGGTATCCTCACCATATCGACAGAACGCAAGCTGTCTAGCGAGAATCCTATGCGCATCCGGATCTCGGCTCCTGATATCGACTCGTTGGACGCTTCGGGCGCCGCTAAGGTAAGCGTCATTGGGTTGCAGAATGAGCGTATTTCAGTTGATTCGAGCGGAGCCTCGAAAGTACGCCTCGCGGGTGAGACGGCCAAGTTGACGACGGATGTCAGTGGTGCGACACAGATCGATGCCCAAGAACTTCTAGCGGCTAATGCGGAGATAGAAGCCAGCGGTGCCAGTCACGTGGATGTGAGTGTGACAGGCGAACTCCGCACGGATATATCGGGAGCAAGCAAGATCACGTACTCGGGCACACCGTCAAGCCTTGTGACAAAACGATCAGGGGCAAGCAGCATTTCGCAAAGATAGCGGCCTCACGTTTCAACGGCGGCTGTCTTTATCCCCACCAGCCGCCCGGCGGCGTCGCGTCCCACGACGTAGTATCTGACGTTTACCTCACCGACGCGATATGCGCGAAGATCACTAAGTTCGCTGTCGAGAAGTTCCGCAAGGCTCTTGAACCTTTCCGCCCTAGCGATCTCACGTCTGCCAAACCAATCCTCTATCCGGACAAGCCGCTCGAAGAACCGATCAAGCGAGATCTGTTCGGGTTTGGCATCGGGCGACATTTCTGCATCAGCCTTAGCCACCGCCTGTAGATCGTCACCGGGCTTCGAAGCGACCACCGGTTGAACCGCGGCGTCGGTTTCGCTAACGTAGATCAAGCCGTCACAAGCCGTGGCTAGCCGACGCTGAAACTCATCCGTCCCGACACTTGTTTTCCTGCTCTTTTTCGAGAATTTTTTTTCGATTTTTGACACTTTTTTGGTCACATGATCGGCGATTTTCTTACTCTAACACATTCAAAAATTGGGGCGAATTGTTGACAAAAAGGAAGTTAAATTCGCGTTTAACGCGTCGAAAAAAAGCTGTGGATTTCGCTTTGCGCGAGGTGGTTTTTCGTGCTAGTCTGTTAGCCGTTTCCAGGAATTGGATTGTTGTAACTTGTTGATGGTAAACAGCTTAAAGCACTGCTTTAGGTTTTATACAATTCTGGGAACCGGCTGTGCAAAAGACTGTGGATAACTCTCCGGGACGGCCCGGCTTTCCTTCCGGAAATCGTTTGCATCTAAACGACTTTTGCTTCTGCCGCATGACTACGATCAAAGGAATCAAGGAGGGGGCCGCGGTCAGACATTGCATTAAGCAACACCGCGCTTTAGTCCCGTTTTCAATCTTTGCAAGCTAAGGCAACTGCACAAGAAGCGACCGTCTGGAATGAGGCCCTCGGCGTCATCGAAGGACAACTGAACAGCGAGGTTTTCAGGACATGGTTCGGGCCGATCAGGTTTGGTGGGCTCGACACCGAGAAAAGGACCGTGCAACTAGCCGCAGGCGAGGTCACCAAAGACTGGGTCTGCCGGTATTACTCGCATCTGATCGAAACAACGCTCGCCGACCTCGGATATACCGACCACACCATCGAGTGGCAAGTAGAGACTGAAAGTCTCCCGCTGCCTGAGTTTGAGGACGTGACCGTAGAAATGTTCTTTTCGCCTAAGAATGGTTCTGCCTCTGTGCGCCCCGCAACTGCCGCCAACTTCATCGACATTGAGCCGATGGAAGAGGGCCTGAATCCGAAATATACATTTGAGAAGTTCGTCGTCGGATCGTGCAACCAGTTTGCCCACGCTGCCGCCAAGGCTACGGCCGAGACGCCCGGAGCGACGTATAACCCGCTGTTCATGTACGGCGGCGTCGGACTTGGCAAGACGCACTTGATGCACGCCATCGGGCACGCGATCAAGGCCCGGAGCCCTCACATGCGCGTCGCCTATATTACGTCTGAGCGGTTCATGAATGAACTGATCAATGCGATCCGATTCAATAAGACGCCGGGTTTTCGAGATAAGTACCGCTCGATCGACGTGCTTTTAATGGACGATGTCCAGTTCCTTGCCGGCAAGGAACGTACGCAGGAAGAGTTTTTTCATACGTTCAACGCACTCTACAACAGCCAAAAACAGATCATCGTGACAAGCGATTGTCCGCCGCGCGACATCCCGACGATCGAGGAAAGGCTGCATTCGCGCTTCGAGTGGGGCCTCATCGCCGATCTGGAACCGCCTGACCTTGAGACCAAGGTAGCGATCCTTAAACGGAAAGCGGACCTGGACGGCATCCATCTCGATGATGAGATCGCTATCTATATCGCAGGAAAGGTCAGAAGCAACGTTCGTGAACTCGAAGGTTCGCTTGTCAGGCTCGTGGCTATCTCGTCTATGAAGGGCGTTCCGATCTCAAAGCAACTTGCCAAGGAAGCAATGAAGAACATTCTCGACGCCGAGCGGCCCGCCGGATTGACGATCGAGATCATAGCGAGATCTGTCGCTTCGGCCTTTGACCTTTCGATCGATCAATTGAGATCAAAGAACAACTCTCGGGCCATCGCTCTGCCGCGGCAGGTTGCTATGTATATTTCTAAACGTCTGACTCGGCACAGCTTTCCCGAGATCGGGCGAGAACTTGGCGGCAAGCATCATACTACCGTAATGCATTCGGTGGACAAGATAGATTCGATGATGCGAGAGAACGGAAATTTCCACAGGCAGGTGGAAGAGCTTATCGATAATATTTGCAATTAATTAAAATCCTTTTAACGGAATTATATGAATCGGCTTTTCCACAAGAATGGTTTATTGCAATTGCCGCTAAGTGCTTTATTTTTGGATGTTTGAAGGGCGTTTTTCCACTTTTCCACCGGTATTGGCATGAACAGCCTGTGAATGTCAGTGGAAAAGTGACGTATTGAGACCCGGCGAGTTTGAGCTGAAGTTTTCCACAAGTTTTCCACAGTAATATGTGGGCGGAAAAATCCAAGCAAAACAATAACTTACGGCAGTTTTCAACATTTTCACAGGCGTCTAATAGAACTATTTTCTTACTTCTGATTTTCTTTTCTTTCAATAGGTTTAAGACGGCAATGATTGTATATTAATAGGAAATCGGTTTTAAGTAGGAAACAATAGTCTCTACGACTAAGGAGCAGAAAAGAAATGGAATTCAAGATCAAGCAAGATGTCCTCAGACAGGAATTGGGATTTATTCAAGGCGTGGTTGAGCGCAAGACGACGATCCCCGTATTGTCCAATATTCTCATCGAATCTTTGGGCGAGGGCGAGATCCGTATCATCGGAACCGACCTCGATTGCACGATGCGCTGTGATGCCGAGGCCGAGATCATAACGCCGGGTGCGATATGTGTGCAGGCTCGCAAGCTCTTTGACATCGTAAGGGCCCTCGATCCCGGCGATGTTCACTTTAAGAAGGAGGACAACGAATGGGTCGGTATGAAATGCGGACGGGCAGACTATCGGCTGGCCGGCGTCGCCAAGGACCAGTTTCCCGAATTGCCGCTATCCAAGAGTACGCCAATGAAGTTGCCGTCGGCGACTTTTGCGTATTTTGTTCGCAACACGTCCTTCGCTATAACGACCGAGCAATCGCGGTTCACATTGTCTGGTGCGAAGTTCATGATCGGCGAGGGAATCGCGAAGATGGTTACCACGGACGGCCATCGTTTGGCATACGTCTCGTGCGAGATCGACGACAAAGAGAGCGTTATCGAGACACTAATCCCCAAAAAGGCCCTTGTCGAGCTTGTGAAACTCGCCAGGCATGATGGCGAGGTGTCCTTTGGCGAGGATCCGAATCATATCTTTTTCGAGACGGAGGGACGCCTGCTGATAACGCGGAAATTGACTGGCAGCTTTCCGAATTATGAGATGGTGATGCCGAAGGACAATGATCATACGGCGATCTTTGATCTGTCCGAGATGCGGCGGGCCGTTAACCGCATGTCGCTGATCGCCGACGATCGAAACGGATCTATAAGGCTGAATATTCGAGAAGGCGAGATAGAGATTACTGCGAAAGCCGCCGAGCAGGGCGAGGGCAATGAGGTCGTTCAGGCGGAGTATTCGGGCGATGAGATGCAGCTCGGCTTTAATTGGAAATATCTGATGGATTTCCTGGCAAATGTCAGTTCTACCGAGATGATCGCCCACGAAGCCGCCGACGAGGGTGAGGCCATCAAGGAAACTGATGGTGATAAGGTTCGTGTCAGAGAGTCGGCACCGCCGGTCAAGATAGCATTTGAGTTCAAGGACCCGAATGCCCAGACCCAGATGTCGATCGCGGGAGAGACTGGATACGACTATAAGTATATCGTGATGCCGCTAAGGATCTGATCGAAGTGGAATCTAGTAGTGAACAACGGCCCGACTCCTAGAGCTGGGCCGTTCTTGTCTGGCGAAAACTCACGTAGTAGCGTGAATGTCCACTGAGATCGAGCGCCATTTGCCTTGGCGAAACCGAAAGATGCTGAGTGAGCAACGTGTCATATGTCCGACGAGGATAGCCAGCCAGATGTGGATAGGTTCGAGGGTGCTGATACTCCTGATAACAAGACAAATCCCTATCGGTACTGCAACCTGCGAGATGATCGAGATATAGAGTGGGCCCTTGGTATCACCGGTTCCCTGCAGCCCGCCCGTAAAGGCCAGGGCGGCGGAGATGAACAGCCCCGAGAAAGCCAAAATATGCAATAGTTCTATACCGATCGCAACGGCGGCGGTGTCGGTCATGCCGAATATTGCCAGCAATTGCTGCGGGAAGAAGAAGTAGAACAGACCAAAAAAGGCTGCGCCGGCGAGCCCAAATCGAGCGGCCGCATTTACGGCGGCATACGCACGGTCAGGCTGCTTAGCTCCAAGATTCTGTCCGGCGACGGCCGCCGAAGCTCCCATCAGTCCGTTAGCCGACCATGTGACGAGCAGGAAAAGCTGGCCGTAAGAAAGAGCATAGGCCGCCTGGGCAGCGGCACTGTTGGCGAGCGTGCCGATAAAGTAGAACATCAAAAGGCCGCCGACGTTCATCGCGATCCCCTGAAAGCCGGCCGGCAACCCGAAAGCAAAGAGCGATCGAATGATCGACCAATCCGGCCCCCAGCCGGAGCCCCTCGGAAAATGGACGACCCATCCGCCCGTCGAGAGTTTGTAGATCGCGTAAATGCCGACTGAACCAGCCGCGATGCTGGAGCCCATGGCCGAACCGACCGTCCCAAATTCAGGTATCGGCCCGAGGCCGCGTATGAGAATGACGTTAAGCACCAGGTTCAGGATCGTCATTACGATGCCGAGAGCCATAGGCGTTCGTGAATCGCCCGCCGAGCGTAGCGACCCGCTCGTCATGAAATAGATCATCAACCCAATGCTGAATACAAAAGTGACCCGAAGAAACGGAAGGGCCTCCGCCTTGACGTCAGAGTCAGAACTGACCAGGTCAAGCAGGTATGGCGAGGCAAAATAGCCTACCGGTGCCATAATAAATACACCGATAAAAACTGCCGTCAGAAAGGCCTGATACACGGTCCGGTCAACCTTCTCTTTATTGCCCGCTCCGGCATAGCGAGCAACGTGGACCGCCATGCCGATAAAGATCGATGAGATAAAAACGACGACCGTGAGGAATATCTGAAAGCTGATGCCCATCGCGGCATTAGCCTTGTAACCGACAAGGTTGCCGACGAGTATATGGTCGATCATCCCCTGAATGCCGGCCACTACATTAGTGAGCATAGTCGGCCATGCGATCTTCCAGACAGCGCGGCCTAATGGCCCCTCAACGATCGATCTGTCGAAGGGGGCTTTCTGCGGCGGTGTTTCGTCGGCCGGCTCGGATCCGTTCTCTTGCTTGTCAGGCATTCTTTGCGAGGCTGTCGGTGATTCTAAATGATACCGAAGCAATGGACTGGTTTGCCAACGGCGGTAAAGTGAATTATAACTAGCCCGTATGAAACAGTGCCCGTCGTGCGGAACGACCTATACCGACGCCTCGCTCAGCTACTGCCTCGCAGATGGAGCGGCCCTTAGCGATCTCTCGCCGGCGGAGGAGGCGACCGTGGTCCGCTCAGGGAGCGACCCAGTGCGGGTCAATATTCCGCAGACGCAGCCGATCATCACACCGACAACTGTGACCCAACCGCCGGGCGGCTCATCGGGCACTGTCCTCAAGGTGGTCATCGGATTGCTCGTGCTGGTGATCCTCGCAATCGTCGGGCTCGGCTTGGCGGGCGTCCTGTATTACAGCGCGGGCCGCGGCGATGATGTTGCCGTTAACAATGTCAATATGAACAAGCCGGCACTACCACCAAGCCCGCTGCCATCGGTCAGCGAAACTGATGAACTGCGCAAGCAGATCGCTGATCTCGAAAAGAAGCTGAATGAGCAGAAGAATACAAATCGTCCGGTCGATATACCGCTAACGCTGCCGAATCAGACCTCGACTCGGTCGGCCCGTGTGAATTCGCCCGGCGATGGGTTTCTCGCCCTGCGCACATATCCGAGCAGTTCGGTAGGCGGACGAATACTCCAGATCCCACACGGTGCCTCGGTAACGGTCGGCGGATGCCTTGCCCCGTCGGGCGGCGGCCGCTGGTGCCGGGCCAGCTATAACGGCTATTCGGGCTGGGTGTTTGATAAGTATCTCAACTACTAGAAAAGAGAAAGGGTGCGGCCTCTTTTGAAAGTTGCCGCACCCGGTAGGTCAATTTTAGGTAGGTATTATTGAGGGTTATTATGAATCGCCCTGTGAACGTTACGGCCGGGCGTCGCCGAATGGGGCATAGTAGAAGCGCCCCAATGTCCTAAAACTCGTTGTGTCAAACCTCCTGCGTGCTCCGCAATCCGTACACACGCGATAAGAACCATGTTTCGTCGTGAACGGCCGGCTCATATCCTTGTGCCAGCAACCGAATAACGCGGCAAAAATGCCTATCGGTTTCGCGAGCGAATCGTCATTTCTATCAATTAAACGTCCGAATGTCAAACTTTGTTCCAAAATATTTCGCATCATCGTTTCCTGCTTCCCAACTGATGAACGATGAAATAAAAAACACTTGCACGTCTATGATGATCAAAAGCAAGTCAAGGTTTGTCTGAACCTTCGTTAGGAATGCATCTTTCTCTCACGGCGGTTATTCGATAAACTCTTGGAAACGGATTCGATCAGGAGAAATGTATGAGACGAGTGTGGAGTTCGGCGGCAGCGGTCGTCGTGCTGCTGGTGCTAACAGTGTCATCCTTTTCGTGGGATAACGTAGGGCATGAGATCAGCGCTTACATAGCGTGGCAACGGATGGCCCCCGAGGTTCGCGAACGTGTCGTGAAGATACTCCTCGATGCGGCGGAGGATTCGGACATACCGACCTTCTACGTCAGCTACGGTTCGCAAAGCGAGGAGGCCCGAAAACGTCAGTATTTTATGATGATAGCGACGTGGGCCGACGTCGTTCGTGACCGGACGTTTGAGGTCCGGTATCGCAAATACCATAAGTCAAACTGGCATTATTCCGATTCATTCTGGACGATCAAGGACGGCAAGATCGAGTCATTACCGCCCCCGGGCGATGGCGGCAAAGCTCTTGAGAAACTCTCCGAGTATTCTGATCTGCTAACGAGCAGCGCAACGGCTTCGCAAAAAGCTGTTGCGATAGCCTGGATCGAACACATCATAGGTGACCTGCACCAGCCGCTTCATACATCGGCCCGAGTGACGGAAACGGAATCAAAGGGCGATCAGGGCGGGAACCTCTTTCTATTGACGCCGCAAGGCACGCCGCGAAATGCTCAAAAAAACCTTCACAGCTTTTGGGACTCGATAGTCGTTCACAGCATACCGAACAGTGATGATCTGTGTGACTCAACGTATGTCGAGCCGATAGCGCGGAAGATATTGAAGAAGTATCCGTATGAGAAGCTGCAAGCGCGGCTGGCTGCGGGAAAGTTTGCGGATTGGACCGCCGAGAGCCTTAAGATATCGCAGACAGAGGTCTTTTCCGCTGACCTCGTCCGTTTTCGGGAGCCTTCAGACAAATACCGGAAGAAGGCATTAAAGATCAGTGAGGAACGTCTCGCGCTGGCCGGATATCGCATGGCCGAGCTGTTCAATGCCGCTTTTGCCGCAAAATGACGCCTCACGAAGTTCTCGCACATTTCAACGCCCGAGAGGCGGCCATTTGTGAAGCGATCTGTGAGATCGTCGAGATAGAATCGCCGTCTTACGACGCTGTGCGAAGCGCTGTGGTCGTCGACCGGATCGAAGCGCTCTTTCGCGAATTGCCGATCGATCTGGATTTTGAGCGCATCGAGGCCGATGGCGTCGGCACGCATCTGATCATCAGAGCGTTCCCCGGTGAGGGGCCGTGCACGATGCTGCTTGGCCACACCGACACAGTGCACGCGGTCGGCACGAAAGAGAAGAACCCGACACGGATCGATGGCGATAGGTTATACGGATGCGGGACCTTTGACATGAAGGCGAACATCATCCTGATGATCGAGGCCTTGCGATATCTCGCCGGGACGGGCACACGGCCGCCTCGGCCAGTAAATATCGTCCTCTCATGCGACGAGGAGGTCGGCAGCCGCACGGGCCAAGCGCTCGTCGAACGCGAGGCCGCGGCGGCGGCGTGCTGTCTCATCCCCGAACCGTCGGCCGGCGGTCGGGTGAAGACCGCCCGAAAGGGCACTGGAATGTTCAGGCTCGTTGCCCACGGTGTTCCAGCCCACGCAGGCCTTGATCCTGAAAAGGGTGCGAATGCGATTGCTGAATTGGCTCGTCAGGTGGACAGGGTTCACGCCATTGCCGATCCGTCTATCGGCACCACCGCAAACGTAACGACCTTTCGCGGCGGGACGACGACAAACGTTATACCGGACCGGGCCGAGTGCGATATCGATGTGAGGTTTTCAGATTCGAGCGAAGCGGCGCGTGTCGAGGCCGCGCTCAGGTTGCTTTCGCCGGTCGACGATCGCGTCACTCTTGAGCTGTTGGGTTCCGTAAACCGGCCGCCGCTCGAACGAAATAAGGCAGTTATTGAACTCTATCAGAAGGCCAGAGGCATAGCCGCAAGTTTCGATTACGAGCTTGGTGAGACACAGGTCGGCGGCGCGTCGGACGGCAATTTTGTCGCTGCGCTTGGCGTTCCCGTCCTCGACGGACTCGGCTTGGCCGGCGACGGTGCGCACAGGCTGGATGAGCATGTTCTGGTCAGCGATATTGCAAAGCGAGCGACGCTGGTGACGCTGCTGATCGGACAAAACTGATTAGTAATTATCAAATCAGCAATTACTAATTAGAGGAATGGCTTTATCTTAGATGCGGAGGCGCGGCTTGTCCGGTGATGGGCGCGGTCTTCAAAACCGTTGTGACGGCGCGAGAGCGTCGTCAGGTGGGTTCGACTCCCACACGCCTCCGCCAAGATCAGTAGACGGTAAGCAGTTAGCAGCAAAGGATGATCGATTGGATAGCCCTGAACATGACCCCGGGCGTGGGTCCGCGAGCGGCGACACGGTTATTAGAACGATTTGGCTCTGCGTCAAGTGTTTTTCATGCGCGGCGGACCGAGCTCGAATCGCTGCGGCTCAAGCCGGAAACAACGGACAGCATCATTAAGCGTGAGTTTCACGAACGTGCTGCCGACGAACTGGAACGTGTCAAAAAGCTCGGCGGCGACATTCTGATACTCGACGACGGCAGCTATCCGTCGATGCTGCGTGAGATCGCCGACCCGCCGCCGGTGTTGTATGCAAAGGGCGACTGGCAGGCTTGCGCCGATCAGCCGTGTATCGGTGTCATCGGTTCGCGTACCTGTTCAACGTATGGCGAGAATGCCGCTGAGATGCTTGGCCGTGACCTCGCATCGCGTGGAATTACGATCGTTTCCGGCCTCGCCCGCGGTATCGATGCCGCGGCCCATCGCGGAGCGATACGCGGACAAGGCCGAACGATCGGCGTGATGGGTACGGGACTCGATCGCTATTATCCGCGAGAGAATACCAAGCTGGTGCACGAGATAATCGGGTCGGGCGGATGTATCGTTACGCAGTTTCCTCTGGGTACGCCGCCGCTGGCCGAGCATTTCCCTTTTCGCAATCGCATCATTAGCGGCCTTAGCTACGGCGTGCTGATCGTTGAGGCATCGGAACGCAGCGGCTCGCTCATCACCGCGCGGCTGGCGGCCGAGCAGGGCCGCGATGTGATGGCCGTTCCGGGCAATATCACTTCGGGCAACTCATTCGGGACGAATTACCTTATTAAGAGTGGTGCAAAGCTCGTTCAGCAATGGCAGGACGTGGTTGCCGAACTGCCGGCTGAGATCGCTGCAACGATCCTGCCGCCGCCGGTCGACAAGGAAACGGAGGTATCCGAAGGTCGCCAGCAACCTCTCATCCCGGCCGATCTCAGCCCGCATGAACGCACAGTCTGGGACATTTTGAACCCGGACGAACCGACGCACATCGACATACTTCTTGAGACAAGTGCTCTGTCATTTGGCGACCTGAACGCCGCCCTAGTGAGCCTCGATATCCGCGACCTGATCCGTGTCCTTCCGGGCAAACACTACGCCCGGAGAATGTAACTCTCTTTTCGAATCAGAATTGACAAGATCGCAAACGAGGTGTTAGTAGTCTTAACCGTCGGTACGAAACTTGTGCCGGCGTATTTTTTTCAGAATGTCAAAGAACCTCTTAATAGTTGAGAGCCCCGCAAAAGCCAAAACCATCGAAAAGATCCTCGGCGCTGATTTTCAGGTAAATAGCTGCTTTGGACACATCCGCGATCTCGAAAAGGCGGGAATGGGTATCGATATCGCAAACGATTTCGAACCTCGCTATATTGTCCCCGATGAAAAGAAAAAGGTCGTCAGCGAACTGAGGTCTCTGGCAAAAAGATCCGCCGAAGTATGGCTCGCAACTGACGAGGACCGTGAGGGCGAGGCCATTAGCTGGCACCTGTGCGAGGTGTTGGGTCTCGATCCGGCATCGACAAAACGCATCGTGTTTCACGAGATCACAAAGCCTGCGATTGAAGCGGCTGTCCGCAGCCCCCGCACGGTGAACATGGACCTCGTCATGGCCCAGCAGGCCCGCCGCGTGCTGGATCGCATTGTCGGATTTGAGTTGAGCCCCGTGCTGTGGCGAAAGATCAGCACGAGCAACAATAGCCTCAGCGCTGGCCGCGTGCAGAGCGTCGCGGTCCGTCTGATCGCCGATCGCGAACGCGAGATCAATGCTTTTCAACAGGTAATCCACTTCAAGATCGAGGGGCTTTTTGCTGCCGATGACATAACCGGAAAAAAGGTAACTTTCAAGGCCGAAGGGCGAAAGCAGGAAAGCGCTGACGATGCGGAAAGGTTCTTGCAGGGGTGTGTCGGGGCGGAATACACGGTGACCGATATTCGTGTCAAGCCTGGCAAACGCTCGCCGGCCCCGCCGTTCACGACATCTACGCTGCAGCAGGAAGCTTCGAGAAAACTGGGCTACGGCGTGGCACGAACCATGCAGATAGCCCAGAGGCTGTATGAGAACGGCCATATTACCTATATGCGCACCGACAGCGTGAACCTGAGCGATACGGCGATGGACGACATCAAGCACGCCGTGAACAATATGTTTGGCGAAAGGTATCACCAGTCCCGGAAATTCAAGAATAAGAACGAAGCTGCCCAGGAAGCACACGAGGCCATTCGCCCGACCAATGCCCTGGCGACCACCATTAACGACGAGGAATGGCGACGGCTGTATGAACTGATCTGGAAGCGAACGATCGCATCGCAAATGGCTGAGGCCGAGCTGGAGAAAACGACCGTCAAGATCGAGATCTCGACAAATAAAGAAGAGCTTACGGCCGCGGGCGAGGTATTGAAGTTTGACGGGTTTCTGAAGGTCTATCGAGAGGATAAAGATGAGGACGACCAGGAAGAAGCATCACAAGGCCTGTTGCCGCCGATGACCGTAGGCCAGTTGCTGCCGCTCGTGGAACTACGGGCAACCGAGCGGTTCAGCCGCTCTCAGCCGCGATACACCGAAGCATCACTCGTCAAGAAACTCGAGGAGCTAGGTATCGGCCGCCCGTCCACATACGCTCCGACGATCTCAACCATCCTAAAACGCGGCTATGTTGAGAAACGGGATAAGGAAGGCACTCCGAGGGCTTTCAGGATCCTGATATTGAAAGACGGATCGATCAGCAAGACGCAAGATTCCGAGAACACGGGTGCAGAAAAGGCAAAGCTGTTCCCGACCGACCTCGGGCTGGTGGTGACCGATTTTCTTAAAGAGCATTTTGACGCCATCATGGACTACGGCTTCACCGCGAGGATCGAAGAAGAATTCGACGAGGTGGCTGAAGGGAAGCTCGAATGGCACACGATGCTCGATGAATTTTATGGGCCATTCAAACGAGACGTCGACAATACCATCGAGAGGGCGGAACGCGTAAAAGCGGAGCGGCAACTGGGCATCGATCCCGAATCCGGCAAACCGGTCATCGCCCGCATGGCCCGCTATGGCCCGATCATCCAGATCGGCACCGTCGATCAGGAAGAGAAACCGAGATTTGCAAAGGTCCCAACCGGCCAAAGCATTGAGACCATTACGTTTGAGGAAGCGTTAGCCTTGTTCAAGCTGCAAAGCACAATGGGCACGTACGAGGGCAAAGAATTGTCAGCCGGCGTGGGCCGATACGGGCCTTATATAAAATGGGGCGACGAATTTGTCTCCGTACCCCGCGGCACTGACCTTGCGGTCGTCGATACTGAAATGGCAATCGGCTATATCAAGGCCAAACAAGAAGCCGAAACACCGGTTGGCGAGTATGACGGCAAACCGATCACAAAGGGTTCCGGACGCTTCGGGCCATTCATTAAGTGGGACGGCATGTTCATCAATGTGCCGCGGCGTTACGATCTTGATCACCTGACGCAGGCCGAGATGAACGAACTTATCGATGCAAAGCGCGAAAAGGAAGCAAATCGTTACATACACCGCTGGGAAGACGAAAAGATATCAGTCGAGAATGCCCGTTGGGGCCCTGTAATCAAATTTGGCAAAAAGGTAATAAATATTCCCAAGCGAGGTGACGGAACGCGCGCGACGGCTGAGGATGCTGCGGCACTGACATTGGAAGAGGTAAAGAAGCGGATCGAGGCCGAGGTGCCGGGAGCGTTCTCAAAAAAGGCGAGACCTTCGGCTAAAAAAACGCAGACCCGGAAACCGGCGAAGAAGAAAGCCTAGATAATGCGACCTGCCGGGCAAGGCCGACGTTGGGCTGAGCGGTATTGCCAAAACGAGGTTTGTGATTATAATATGACAGACGACATTCCGGCCGTGTGATTTGCTGGCGGGCTTTGCAAAGGTCCGTTGCCACGAGTTTGCATGAACGAGAACCTTCAGTTCCTACAGGCTTTTCTCAAGAATCCGCTCAAGGTCGGCGCCATTGCGCCCAGTTCACCCGAACTCGCGGCGGAGATGCTTCATGGCATTGAGCCCGACGATCATAATATCGTTCTCGAGTTGGGCGTTGGGACAGGAGCGATAACGAGGTTTCTTCGAGGCGTGATACCTAGTCGTGAGTCATACCTCGGCATAGAGCTGGACGCGGACCTTGTAAAGACACTGAACCGAAACTTCCCTGACGTCAATATCATTCAGGGCAACGCGGCCGAGGCCTACACGATCCATAAGGATTCCGGCCTTGGGAAGGTCCGTTATCTTGTGTGCTGTTTGCCTTTTGTTTCTTTGCCAAAGGAAGTAAGCGAGGCCGTCCTGACCGAGATCTCGCGGTTCATGGACGAGGGATGCGAGCTTCGCCTGTTTCAGTACGCTCACGGCTATTTTTTGCCGCCGGCGATCAAGCTACGCGAATATCTCAAAACACGGTATGGAAAGTCCCGCCGCAGCCCGCTTGTACTAAAAAATGTCCCGCCTGCATACACGCTGACCTGGTCTACCGTATAGTCAGATTTTTGACGAAAAATAACTTGACACGCCGCCGTAGAAGGCGTATTTTTTTGGTTACTGTGTCAGCTTTTTGAGGGGCAGGGTGTTTCAATTTCAATTTCTTGGGATCATTCGAGTAGGCCTCGAATGGTCCCACACGTTTGGATCAGAAGGAGAATAAGATTATGAAAAGGATTTTCTTTATTGCCCTAGCGGCAATGGTGTTTTCGCTCTTTACGATGTCCGCCATGGGACAGGATGAGCGAAATAAGGTTGAGTTTTTTGGCGGCTATTCGTACCTGAATACGGATATTGGATGGGACGAGGAGGTCAAAGTAGAGGGCTTCGAGTCGGATTTTGATGACCGTTTTGGCTCGCATGGATTTGAGGCCGCGCTAACCGGCAACTTCCATCGCTATGCCGGGGCAAAATTCGATTTTTCTTCGCACAGCAAGACGCGTTCATTCAGTGATTTTATTCCAGAGGGCGGTTCCTATGATCTCAGGCTAAAGGTCAGGACGAATCAATTTCTGGGCGGGCTTCAGTTCAAGGACAATAAGAAGGAAGGCGGCAGGGTTCGTCCCTTTGCCCACGTCCTCGCCGGTGTAGCTAATCAGAAGGTCGAATACACGGAAACATATACCGGCGGCGGCGGCAGCATCAGCCCGGGCGGCAGCACGTTCAGTGACAGCCTCTCGAAGAACAGCTTTGCGATGGTCTTTGGCGGCGGTGTTGATGTTCATGTCGGCAAGCGTGTCGATATCCGCATCTTCCAGTTCGATTTTAATCCGATCTTTATGAAGGCGGATTCCGATTTCGATATTGGTAGCCATACCCAGAAGAACTTCCGTATCTCGGCGGGTATCGTTATCCACTAGGATTGGCAAATATGCGGGCACGGCCCGCTTTGCTTAGAGATTTTGCGGCTGTCTGAGATAATAGTCTCAGACAGCCTTTTTCATTTGCCAAAGGGTAAGTCATATCTCTTTCCAATATATTCAGGAGAATACTATGTTGAAACGCCGTATTTTGGGCCTATTTTTGATGACTTCGGTCCTGCTGCCGAGCGTATCTCTGGCGCAGAGCAGGCCCTACGCCGCACCAAAGGACGTGATCGACCGCATCAAGGACGAAGGCATGAACCGCTCGCAGGTTATGCAGACCTTGAGTTATATGACCGATGTTATCGGCCCGAGACTGACCGGCAGCCCCGGCCTAAAACGCGCTAATGAATGGACGCGCGATACGCTTGCTAAATGGGGCCTGCAAAATGCACACCTCGAATCGTGGGGGCCGTTCGGACGTGGTTGGACGCTAAAGCGATATTCGGCCCAGGTGGATGGGCCGACAGCATTTCCCTTGATCTCATATCCTAAGGCGTGGTCGCCGGGAACAGATACGCTGATCCCTGCTCCCGCCGTCGACCAGAAAGCAAAAAAGAAGACTGCGGCGGCCCCTGCTCCCGCGAGCACGGCTTTCACCGGCGAGGTGGTAAGAATGTCGGCGGCAAACGAAGCCGAGTTGGAGCAATACAAGGGCAAGCTCAAGGGCAAGATCGTGATGCTCGGCAACATCCGCGAGCCGAAAGCGCATTTCGAACCTCAGGCAGAACGTGCGAGCGATAAGGAACTGCTCAGCATGGCCGACGCTCCGGATCCGGCGACGATCACGCAGAGCGGCGGTTTCCCGGGGAATTTTGCACAGATGATGCAGTTCAATAATAAGCGGATGCGTTTCCTGGCGGATGAGGGTGCGGCGATCCTTATCGACTCTGCCCGCGGTGACGGCGGCACGGTCTTTGTTCAAGGCGCCGCAGCCGTTCCGCCTGATGCCCCGCCGACAACGGGCCAGCCGTTCCCTAACGTCCGTACCAAGGACGCCAAAGTGCCGATCCAGATCAGCGCGGCCGTGGAGCACTTTAATCGCGTTGCCAGAATGATAGATGCCGGCGAAAAGGTGACGATGACGATCGACCTCGCCGTGGCGTATCAGGATGAGGACCCCAACGCCTACAACACAATTGCCGAGATCCCGGGCTCGGACAAGGCGGACGAGATCGTGATGCTGGGCGGGCATCTCGATTCATGGCACGGCGGCACCGGCGCGACTGACAACGGCGCAGGCTGCGCTGTAATGATGGAAGCGGTCCGGATCCTGCAAACGCTCGGCCTTAAACCGCGCCGCACGATCCGCATCGCGCTGTGGACCGGCGAGGAACAAGGCCTGCTCGGGTCACGGGCGTATGTCAAACAGCACTTTGGCTACCGTGGCGACGGCACGACGCCGATGTTTGGCGGCGGCAGGCAGGGCCAGGCCCCGCTTCCGTTGACCAAGCTGCCGGACTATGAGAAATTCTCGGCCTACTTCAATATCGATAATGGCACGGGCAAGGTTCGCGGCGTTTATATGCAGGGCAATGAGAATGTCAGGCCTATCTTCCGCTCATGGCTGGCTCCATTCAAGGACATGGGCGCCGACACGCTGACGCTGTCAAATACGGGCGGGACCGACCACCTTGCGTTTGACGCGATAGGGTTGCCGGGATTTCAGTTTATTCAAGATGAGATCGAATATGATACGCGAACGCACCATTCGAATATGGACGTCTTCGATCGGATCCAGGCCGATGATATGAAGCAGATGGCCGTCATCCTTGCTTCATTCGTCTATCAAACAGCGATGATGGACGAGAAGATGCCGCGAAAGGCGGTTCGTTAATACTATGACCCATATTCAATACCTCTCCGGCGCGATAAGCGCCGGAGAATGCGTCAGCAACGCATGGGAGACGCTAAAGGCCAAATACGGCATGTACATTGGCATTTCGCTGATCGCCATGCTGCTGACGGGCTGCGTCCCGTGCCTGAACATCTTCCTTCTGGGTCCGATCATGGGCGGCGTTTACTACGTCGTCCTGCGCGACATGCGGGGCGAACCGGTCGAGTTTGGCATGATGTTCAAGGGCTTTGAGAAGTTCCTGCCGCTTATGATCATCGGGCTGATCCAGTCGATCCCAGGCATCATCGCGCAGGTCTTGCAGTACGCGGCCCAGTTTGCGGAGATCGGCCTCAAGGGAATTGACGGTGGCGGCCGAAACTTCTTCCAGATATCGGGGAGCGACCTTGCCATATCGAGCGGGATGATAGTGCTCTTCGTGGTGGTGCTGGTCGTCTTCATGCTGTTCTCATTCGCATGGTGGGCGATCTTTCTATTTGCAGTTCCCCTGATCATCGAGCACGACCTTGGCGCAGGCGAGGCGATCAAGCTGAGCGCAAGGGCCGCCATGAGCAACATTGGCGGACTGATCCTCTACTTCATTCTTCTGATCCCGATCATGCTTGTCGGTATGCTCATGCTTTGCATAGGCATGTTCCTGATCTCGATACCTGTAATGTATATCGGTCAGGTGTTCGTTTACAGGATGGTCTTTCCGTATGCAGGCACGCCGCTCAACATGGCGCCGCCTCCGCCGACGGAATACGGCTTTGGCGGCGGACAGTATGCCTAGAGCGTGAGTTCCATGAACAGCACGCCGTCGTTAGGATTGTCGTAATACGGCGCTATCGGCACAAAGCCGTGAGACTCATACAGGCTCACGGCTTTGCCCATCTTGGGCGGGAAAGTGTCGAGACGCATCTTTGAATAGCCGATATTTCGGGCGTCAGCAATAAGGCGTTCGATAAGCTGTACGCCGATCTGTTTTCCGCGAAACCCCTCGCGAACGAACAATCGCTTCATCTCGCAAATACCGTCATCGAGATTTCGCATCGCTATACAGCCGGCAATCTCACCGTCCGAGTACGCGAGAAGCAATCGTCCGTCAGGCATCGCATACTTTCCCGGCAAACCAGCCAACTCAGCCTCAAAGCCTTGAAAACAAAGGTCGAGGCCGAGCCATGATTCGTATTCGCGAAACAAACCCCTCGCGCTAGCGATCTGGTCCGCAGTCTCAGCTTGGACGATTGCTGGCATCACTTTACTATACCTAAATAGATATGGAACTTGCGGTCGAGAAATACAAGGTCAAAGCTGAGCCCTTTTACCTGCCGATCAAGGACGAGGTCGAGCTGTTCGAGGCGGCGTATGCTGCGAAATTACCGGCATTGTTAAAAGGCCCGACGGGCTGCGGCAAGACGCGCTTTGTCGAATACATGGCGCATCGCCTGAACCGCCCGCTCATCACCGTCGCGTGTCACGAAGACCTTTCCTCGACGGATCTTGTCGGCCGCTTTCTGCTCGAGGGCGAAGAGACCGTATGGCACGACGGCCCGATGACAGCGGCCGTTCGCGCCGGTGCGATTCTGTACCTCGACGAGGTCGTCGAGGCGCGCAAAGACACCGTCGTCATCATTCACCCGCTCACCGACGACCGCCGCCGCCTGCCGATCGAAAAGCGCGGCACCGTGCTCGACGCGCCCGACGAATTCATGCTCGTCGTCAGCTATAATCCCGGCTATCAGTCGATCCTCAAAGATCTAAAGCAATCGACGCGGCAACGCTTTGTCGCACTTGAATTCGATTACCCCAACGCCGAAGCGGAAACCGAGATAGTTGCGAAAGAAGGCGGCATCGACGAATCAACCGCCGCAGACCTCGTAAAGATCGGTCAAAAGGTGCGCAATCTTCGCGGCCACGGCCTCGAGGAAGGCGTCTCGACACGCCTCCTCATCTACGCCGCCCAACTCATCGCCAAAGGTATCTCGCCTATCGCCGCCGCCGAGGTCGCCATCTGCTCGCCCATCACCGACGACCGCGAACTACAACGCAGCATCCGCGAGATCGTGACGACGATTATTTAGCTCTACTCGGCTGGGGTTTGGACGTGTCGATTTTTTGCTTAGGTACGATCAATTTTCGTTAAGTCCGCATCAAACTTTTGTGACTAGAATAATCACGCTGTTAATGTTTGCTCTGGCTGCGGGCGCTATTCAAGGCCAGCGCCTAACAGATAAGACTGTCGTATCAGATGAGTTCAACTTCATCGCGGTTTTTCCCGAGCCACCGATCAAATCCGAGGGCCCAATAGAGACGCGGTTCGGCAAAGCATATTCCAGACGTTGGACATTACAACTAACAGGCGTGTTCTACGAACTTTCGGTCGATGACTTTCAAGACCTGACAGTCGAGAGGAACCACAAGGCATTAAACGCGTTTTATGATTCGGTTTGTAGTGATTTTGCAAGCCAGTATGGAGCGAGGTGTGACAACTACTACGGCAAGGAATTGTTCGGCGAGGTTGGAAAGCATGCCGGAGGTCGCACAAAGGATCTATTTGTCTTTGTGGACATGTACCTAGTGAACAAGCGGCTTTACCAGTTAAAGCACGTGATGCGTACGTCCATGGAAAACGATAGACAGGCAGCGCGTGACCTACAAGACTTTCAAGACAAGTTTGTCTTCGTATACAGAAAGGCGAATGAAGAGAAATATAGCTATGGGCTGTTGCCTTCGATCTCCTGGATGAAACGTGATTCGCAGAACTATCCTGCGAACTGGTTCGCTTCGGTTAACGATCGCAACAGACCAGCGTGGGAAATTCTGCCGCATGAAGCGAAGCCGGGCGAGGTTATTTTGTCGAAGCGCAATGAGCTTGGTATCTTGTCGAACTTTGCGGCGACGCCGTTTGAGATGGACGGCAAAAAATACGCGAGCGTCGAGGGGTTTTGGCAGATGATGCTTTATCCGGAAGGGACGAGGGACGAGAGAGCGAGGGACAAGAGAGTTATTTGGAAGTATACGCGTGACCAAGTCGCACAGATGACGGCGTTCGAGGCGAAGCAGGCGGGGACGCTTGCCGAGGAGAACATGAAAACGCTCGGCATCGATTGGGTGAGCTACAACGGTAAGCGTTTTCCGTATCGTTCGCAGACGCCCGGCGAGCATTACCGTCTGATTGTCGCCGCGATGCGTGCAAAGCTCGAACAAAACCCCGAGGTCAAACGCATCCTGCTGGCGACGGGCGACCTTATTCTAAAGCCCGATCATCACGGCGAGGAGAATCCGCCGCCGGAGTGGAGATACTACGAGATCTGGATGCAGCTTAGGCTGGAGCTGCGTGATGCTCAGTCGCCGCGGCGGGCAATGTGAGCGTGAATGTCGAGCCTTTGCCGACGGTGGACGTGACCGTAACCTCGCCGTTGTGCAGGCGAGCAAGGTGTTTGACAATGGCGAGGCCGAGCCCTGTACCGCCGAGCTCGCGCGAGCGTGCGGTGTCTGTGCGGTAAAAGCGTTCGAAAATGCGCGGCAGATGTTCGCGGGCGATGCCGTCCCCGGTGTCGGCGACGTGGATGCGGGCTCGGTCGCCCGATGTTTCGAACGAAACCGTGATCGTGCCGCCCTCGCGATTGAACTTGATCGCGTTGCTCAGGAGATTGATAAGTATTTGCTCGATACGCCGCGAATCCGCGTGAACGGCGGCCGTAGCGGGAACGGTGTTCTCGAACGTGACGCCACGCTTTTGCGCTCGGCCCGCGAGCGAAGACCACACTTCATCGACCAGCGGTGCAAGCTGCGTCATCTTTGGATTTACCGTCACCTTTCCTGCCTCGATCAGCGAAAGTTCTAGCACGTCGTCGATCAGGTGGTGCATCCGTTCGGCGTTGCGGCGGATGACGTCGAGAAATCGGCGGCTATTCTCCTTGTCCTCAAGTGCGCCGTCGTTTAGCGTCTCGACAAAGGCGAGGATCGAGGTCAGCGGCGTTCGGAGCTCGTGCGAAACGTTCGATAGGAATTCCTGCCGGACCTTTTCGAGGCGTTCGAGCCGCGTGATGTCGTAAAAGAAGCCGATCGCGTATCGCTGCTCGCGCGTCTCGGCAAAGCTCAGCGGAGCCGTTCGCAGGTCGTACATGCGCGTGTCGCCCCGCCGCTCTATCTCGATCTTTACCTCGGTGCTCTCGCCGTGCGATTTGGCACGTGCGAATGCCGAATGGACCGTCTCGTCCGCAATGAGCTCGTCGATCTTACGCGAATCAATGTCCGCACCCTCGGCGAGCAGGCGTCTCGCGGCGGGGTTCGATGCAAAGATCTTGCCGCCCGTCCCGACGACGACAATTCCCTCGCGCATGCTGCTGATCATCTGCTGTAGCAGCTCGCGCGAAGAGAGAACTTCTCCATTGCTTTTCGGACGAGGACTCATTTCTTTCCGACAAACCGATACCCAACGCCGACGACCGTCTCGATCCGCGAGGCGCACTCACCGAGCTTTTGACGCAGCCGGCGAATGTGCACGTCGAGCGTTCGCGTGTCACCGTAATAACTGTAACCCCAAACGTCGTCGAGCAGCTTTTGCCTGGGGGCGAGGCCGTTGGGATTCTTAGCGAGGGCCTCGAGCAGTGCAAACTCTTTGCGTGTCAGCTTAATGTCGCGCCCCTGGCAATTCACCCGCATCTCGACAAAATCGATCGACAAGCCTTCGTCCTCGTATTGCGGTTCGCCCGGCTCGGCGGAGCGACGCATTACCGCCCGAATTCGTGCGACGAGTTCTTTCACCGAGAACGGCTTGGTCATGTAATCATCGGCCCCCAACTCTAGCCCCTGTACCTTGTCCGCTTCGGCGGCCTTGGCCGTGAGGATGATGATCGGTGTCTTTTCAGTCAGCGTCTCGCGGCGCAGGCGTTTGCAAACGTCCATGCCGCTCATGCCCGGCAGCATTAGGTCGAGTACGATGAGCGCCGGCGGAGATCCGCCGTCCAGGGCGAGCCGCAACCCCTTTTCGCCACTTTCTGCGACTGCCGTCCGTAGCCCGAAACGCTCGAGGTTGTAAACGATACTCTCCGCGATATCGGGATCGTCCTCAACGATCAGTATTCGTTGGTTCATATTAGGCCCTGTAAGACGACAATTTGATCATACTGCGCGACCAAACAACCCAGTCTGAATTTCATATTTAACAATTTGTTAATGTGCCTGTCACTTGGAATTAACCATGCTCGGATAGTCTCTTCCTTCAGACGATTTTCGTCCAGGAATAATTTTATGATCATAAGCAAACTATTCACGGGAAAACTAATGTTGTTGTGTTTGGCCATCATCGCGTCCGGACAAGTGGCTGGTGGCCTGACCGGGACTGTCAAAGATCCGAACGGCGACGTCATCCAAGGGGCGACGGTAATGGTCCACTATACCGCTACAAACTTATCGCGAACTGTCGTTACCGATGAGGACGGCCGCTGGTCGGTGACCGTACTGCCCGTTGGCACATATTCGGTGACCTACTCGAAGGATGGCTTCAAGAAAGCATCCAACGCAAATATCGAGGTCGAGGCATCGGTAACGCGCTCGATCGATGTCACGCTTGAAGTGGGCGTCTCAGACGCCTTTGTCAACGTTCTTGCCGAACAGCCACTCGTTCAGACAGAATCGGCGGCCATCTCGCGGCAGATCACGGGCGAACAGCTTGTAAAGACGCCAACCTCGACACGTAGCTTTACCGGGCTGCTCGGTTCCGAGTCGGGCGTATCGTCTGAGCTTTCGCCGGTCGGTGTCAACGGTAACGGCAATATCTCGCCGTCGGTCAACGGTGCCCGGACGACGTCGACTAGCCTTTTCTTCAATGGCGTCGACGCTACCAATATCACAAGCAATGAGGGCAGCCTGACAGATAATATCTCGCCGGCCCCTGAGACGCTGCAGGAAGTCAAGCTCCAGACTTCGCTCTACGACGCGTCCACGGGACGCAGCGGCGGCGGAAACTTCCAGCTTGTCACCAAACAGGGCGGAAACGAATTCTCGGGATCGGCCTACTATTATCTGCAGAACAAAGCCTTTAACTCCAATGAGTTCTTTCTGAAGCAGAGCGGCAACGAAAAGCCACGTGCCGATCGGACTGAGATGGGCTTCACAGTAGGCGGCCCGATCAAACATGACAAGGTATTCTTCTTTGGCGGTTACCAGTATACCGATGCCCATACCGGCTTGGTGCCGACCGCAAGGACACGTACGGTGTTGCCGCTCGCGATGAGCGCGCTCGGAAGAGATCGTTCCAAGGCCGCAATCGCGGCAGCCTTTAATCAGTTCAACGGATGCAACGGTTCCGATTGCCTAACACCTTCCGACATTAGCGACGTCGCCTTTCGCATCCTAAACCTCAGGAACCCCGTTACAGGTGGATTCTATATCCCGAGTATTTCAAATTTCCGAAACCTTAATATCGTCGATCAGACTGGAACCGGCACCTATCAATACGGGATGTTCCCGAACATTACGTCGCGAACGCTGCAACGCAATAATCCGCTTGTCGAGGTCGTCAGTGTGCAGCCGTCGCTCTTTACGCAGCATCAGTTCACGGGTCGTATTGATGCACACTTGACCAGCAATAACACGCTTAGCGGAACACTCTTTTACGCAAACTTCCCGGGCCTCGATTCGTTCCCGGACCCAAACAGCCTGGCGTCACCAACCACACTTCAGCGTAACGACCGCAACCGTACGCTTTCGATTGGCGACACGCACATCTTCTCGCCAAGGTTCATTAATGAGGTTCGTTTTGGCTTCTTCTCGCTGAATAACACTCGCTCGCTTACCGATGACTTTTCAACAGGCGATTTCACCAACGGATCGATTGGCGTCAATAATCCCGCATCTACCTTCGACAGCAGTGTCGCTACGACGCGACTAGGGCACTACACCGGCCGAAACAACCTGGCCAACTTCTCATTCGGCGGCCCGAATGATTCATTCAACCAGCGGAAGCAAACAACCTACAGTTTCGGCAATAACGCCAATTGGATGTTTGGCAACCACAACCTAAAGTTTGGGGCCGAATTCAAGAGCCACAGGTTCCAGACCAATCTGCCAGAGGAACAGGCGACCGAGTTTGAGAAATTCGACTCGTTCACCCAGCTCCTGACCGGAAACGCGACCGAGGCCGATACGCAGTACGGCATTACGGACAAGGACTTTCGCTTCCGTGACTACGGTTTCTATATCACCGACGACTGGAAGATCGGCCGCAAGCTGACGGTGAATGTCGGGCTGAGATATGAACTGTTCATGTGGCCGACCGAGAAAAATGGGCGCATCGGAAACTTTGACCTTGAACCGTTCCTACCTTGCTTCACGGCCACGGGCGGTTCGAACACGCTTTGCGACGATCCGTCGCCAGGCTTCATCGTACCCAGCAATGTTGCCAGCACTAACGTCGCGATCGTTGACAGCGCGATCTCCGTTACGGCCCGAACCAACAACAAACACACGCTGAAGGGACAGGATACTAACAACTTGGCCCCACGCATTGGATTAGCGTTTGCCGCGACCAACAAGCTCGTCTTCCGAGGCGGATACGGCATGTTTTACGATAGGCCGTCGGCGGCTTTCATCAACACAGTATTCTCAAACTATCCATTCCTTCGCGAGGTCGAGATCACCGTGCCGAGCGGCAACGTATCGATTCCGTCTGCGTTCTCGGGCGTACCGACTAATATCCCGCTGAATCAGTGGCTTCCGTTCCGCATCGTTCGCGGTTCGGGCGCCACCGGTACATATTCGATCCGTGACAACACGCCGGTATTCGTCGATTCGCGCGGAACACCGAATGGTGCAAGTTGCGTCCCGGCAACCGGCGTTGGGTGTACCCGCGGAAACATTGCCGAGACGTTTGAGTTTCGGGCCGTCGACCGTAACCTTAAGACACCGCTGATCCATCAGTGGAATGTCGGTGTACAGTACGAACTTGCCAACAACCTGATGTTCGAGGCTCGCTATGTCGGAACAAAGGGCAGGAATCTCTTGATCGCCACTGCTCTGAATCAGGGGTTTGACCTGAATGATCCGAATACGCCGGATCATATCTATGAGCGATTCAATCAAGCATACGTCGCCGCCGGTGCGCCGAACGGACCGTTGAATGCTGGTTCCACCGCCAGAGCACGCGGCACAGGTGTCGCATTTGGCTTCCTCAATACAGCCACCGGACGACCAGACCTTAACCTATCGGCCGCGAACGGCACGTTCATCAACTTTGAGGCCCGTGTGCCTATCCTCGGCTTTAACGTGCCTGAGGCTCTGCTGCTCCAGTCAAAAGGGTATTCAGACTATCATGGTGGTCAGTTCAGCCTCACAAAGCGTATGTCGCGGGGGCTGCAGTTCAATGTCGCGTACACGCTCTCAAGATCGCACGACGTGATGTCGACCGATCCCGGAAGCACGGCCGGCAGTGGTAAGCCCGATGTGCCAAATAGCGGCTTCATCGCTCAAGGCGACTCGCGAAACCTCGAGGCTAACCGAGCTCTTTCGGATTTTGACCGGACGCATCGTCTTTCAGCAAACTTTGTATGGGAGATTCCCGCCGGAAGGTTAAGCAACCGGTTCGTGAAGGGCTGGAGTCTGTCGGGCTTCTTTCAGGCACAGTCGGGAACACCTTTCACCGTCTTCGCTTCCGAGCCCGAGCTCGGAAATGTCAGCCAGATGACGCTGCCCGTCAACGCCACCGATCTGCAGTATCTGCAATGGCTGGCACGCGGCTCGGGTGGAATGTATCGGCCCGGGTTTGGTCGGCCGAACGTGATCTGTCCGTTATCCCAAGCGGTTGGAAGCGTGAGCAGCAGCAACCTCAACGTAATCGATCGTCAGTGTTTTTCATCGCCGATGGGCAGATTTGGCGACCTCGGGCGCAACACCTTCCGCGGTCCCTCACAGCGGCGATTTGACGTCAGCCTGGCGAAGAATACCAAGCTCACCGAGCGAATGAGCCTTGAACTCGGCTTTGATCTGTTCAACATTCTAAACACGGTCAACTTTGCGAATCCGAACAGCGACCTACAGGATGCCGTTGATTTTGGCGTCGTGACAAACACGGTTGGCGGCCCGAGGGTCGGCCAGTTCAGGGCACGGCTCAAGTTCTGATCGGAATAACGAGAGGACGAATAAGAGGGGCTTGCGACCGGCAAGCCTCTCTTTTTTACCTGACGGCTTGGTTCTGTTTTTCCTTCGGGTCGTACGGCGTTGCCATGTAGCGTTTTGCGGCGTCCTGGGCGTTGTCGTAGTTATCGGCCGTCGCCTCGGCGCGTTTGTAGGCGGCGACGGCGCGTGTGCGGTCGCCTTTTGCGTCGTAGGCGTTGCCCATCTTGATGTTCGACCAGACGGCGAGCCATGCCGGATCAAGGTCGCCGCCCTGGGCGGCCTTGAAATTGTCGATAGCCAGGTCATAATTCCTCTGATCGAGGAATAGCAGGCCGAGGTGATAGTAGATCCACGAATTTGACCGGTCGAGTTTTAGAGCCTCTTCAAACTGCTGCTGTGCCTCAGGGTAATTGCCTTCCTTGAATTGCTCGATCCCGCGGCGGGCGATCGATGAGATACGCAGGTCGGGTGAGATCCTGAGCAGCTTGTATCCCGGATCGATGATCACGGCAAGCGGCTTGCCGGTCGCCTCGATACTGAAATCCGCGCTTGCCTCATCCATCTGCAGCGTCTCGATCTTTGAGCCGAGGCCGCCCTCCGATCTGAGTTCGACATCGACCGGCAAGTGCAGATTGTCGTAGTTCTGCTTTACGGTGCCGCGGGCAATGAATTTGCCGCCGCGCGTTCGCAGGATCTGATAATCGCTCGAAAATTCCGGCACGCCCGTCGATTCGACCCAGCGGGCAAAGAAGTACCTCATAGGCTGGCCGGCGATGCGCGACGCTAGTTTCTCAAAATCGTCGATCGACGCATTCTTGCCGCGAAACTCCTGCAAAAATGTGCGCAGCAGCTGATCGAATTTCTGCCGGCCCAACGTGTCGCGAAGCAGCTTAAAGACAAATGCTCCCTTCGCAAACATAATGTATTGATAACCGGTGCTCTGGTCGTCAAGAGTGGCCGGCGCACGCAGGATCGATACCGTCTGCTCGAAGGTAAGGGCCCTTTCGAGCAGGTCGCGGCGAAGAGCATCGAGCTTGGCCGGGTCAGTCTCTCCCTCGCGAAGCGAATACGCCGAATATTCGGCCAGCCCCTGCGAGAGCCAGGCGTCGTCAAACGTCTTGAGCCCGACGGTCAGTCCCCACCACTGATATGCCGCCTCTCGCTGCAGCCGGTCGAGCGTTGCCTCGCGGCCTTCCTCAAACTGCCGGTTACCGACAAAGATCATTCCCGGTGCCGAATAGTACTCCAGGCTTTCGTCGTCGATCTGAGCGATGACGAGACGTTTCCCGCTTGCGGGCTGGCCAAAGCGGCCAGCGTAATTCGCCAGGGCTTTGCCCAGCGTCTCCCCGTAGGCCCCGATACGTTCGTCATTTCCGGGCTTAGCGTAGAATTGGAGTTCCTGATCGCCATACCTGAGCGTTTTGGGCGCGTTGCGGCTATAGAAGATATTACCGGTCAGGGCCGGAGCGGCTTGGGCAAAACGGGCCTTTCCATCGCCGGCGGACTGCAGCCGTTCGCCATTGCCGGCGACCTGATAGCCCGCGGGCAACGAGATCGTAATGTCAGACGTTGCCGTATCCGACGCATACGCGTGAAATGGGAACCAGCGTGCCGCATACATCAAATACCCAAGACTATCGCCGATCCATGCAAGCCTCTTGCTGAGCAACGGCCCGCCCTGCGGCGTGTCGAGGATACCGCTGTATTTGAAACGCAGCACTACAGGCGTTCCCGCCGCGACCTCTGTGCCGAGGTCTACCCTCACATGCGGGCCAAGTTCCGAACTGTTGGACTGGTCCTGGACAAAAGTTACTACTGCCTCCGGTGTCGGAGCGGGTTTAGGTGTCTTTTTCGCGGTCGGTGTCGCAGTCGGTATCAATGGTATCGTTCTGTCCTGCCGCGTGACGGATTCGACCTTGAGCGAACCGTTGAGTTCAAACGCGACAGCGCGCGCTTCCTCCAGTGGCGTGAACGCCACATCTACTGTTGCCGAGAGTTTTCGTTCGGCCGGGTTGAGCGATACATCCATCACATAGTTTGTGACATCGTACGACGTCCGCTTGACCTGGCCGCTCGCACCGCCGGCGAGCACGGCGAGGAAGCCGCCAACAAATAAGCCCTTTCTAATAAGGTTGATCATGATTCTTGACCTGATACCAATGCTTCTATTAATGCCATTCTATGATGATTTGCGCCGAAGAATCGTTTGCCCGGCGCGCCAAAAGCGCTGAACGGGCGGCGGCGGCCGCGATGTCCGACCCGAAACCGTTTTGCACACTCGACAGATCGCGTAATAAACGTATAATATCACCTACGAATATCTCGCCAACGCTAACAACTCAGGACGACGGCCGTTAAAGGGCCGTTTAGGCCGGCCGAAATGTAGAACCTATGGCAACTGAGCCTGCGGAAACGGAAGTAACCACACGCGAAGGATTTGTGCGCGGCCTCGGGCTGCTCGATGCGACGATGATCGTCGCCGGATCGATGATCGGGTCGGGCATTTTTATTGTCTCAGCCGACATCGCTCGTCAGGTCGGCTCGCCCGCATGGCTGCTGTTCGTTTGGTTCATCACGGGACTGCTGACGGTCGGCGCGGCCCTCTCATACGGCGAATTGGCGGCGATGATGCCAAAGGCCGGCGGAATGTATGTCTATCTAAAGGAGGCGTATGCCCCGTTTTGGGGCTTTCTCTACGGCTGGACACACTTTCTCGTGATCGGCACAGCCACGATCGCTGCGGTTTCGGTCGCATTCGCACGTTTCACAGGGATCCTTATTCCACAGATATCTGAGACTAGCTACCTGATAGAGCCGGTCAGGATCGGTTCGTCGAGTTACGCCTTTTCGCTCTCGACGGCCCAGCTCCTCGGGATCGTCATGATCGTGTTCCTGACCTGGCTGAATACGCGCGGGCTTAAGCTCGGCAAGCTCGTGCAGAACACATTTACTTTTGCCAAGACCGGCTCGCTCATCGCGCTGATCGTGCTGGGCATTGCCGTCGGGCTGATATCTCATGGCGACATCGCGGCGGCTAATTTCAGCGATTTCTGGACAGTCCGGGGCAATCTGCAAGACGTCGGTGACGGCCTCACGGCGGTCGTCGCTTTCGGTCTCTTTGTCGGTATCTGCGTGGCCCAGACGAACTCGCTCTTTTCCGCCGATGCGTGGCATAACGTGACCTTTACGGCCGGTGAGGTGAGAGATCCGCAGCGCAATCTGCCGTTGTCGCTGCTTTTTGGCACCGGCGGCGTGATCGTCTTGTACCTGTTGGCGAATATTGCCTATCTAGTCACGCTTCGCTTTGAGGACATTCAAAAGGTTGCAAGCGATCGTGTCGGGTCAGCATCAGCCGAGGTGATCTTTCCCGGCGTTGGGGCGACATTGATGGCCGTTGCCATCATGATATCGACGTTTGGCTGCAATAATGGTCTGATACTTGCGGGGCCGCGTGCGTATTATGCCATGGCCAAGGACGGGCTTTTTTTCCAGGCTGTCGGCCGGCTGAATAAGTTTCACGTCCCGGCATGGGGCATCATTGTTCAGTGCGTCCTGGCGGTATTCTATGTTCTGCCGAGGACCGTCAAGGCTGACGGTTCCTATGGCAGCCTCTACAATGACCTGCTGACCTACGTTATCTCGTCGGCATTGATTTTTTACATTCTCGCTATCGCCGCGGTTTTTGTCCTCCGCGTGAAACAACCCGACGCCGAACGCCCGTATAAGGCCTACGGCTATCCGGTCGTGCCGGCGCTTTACGTTATCGGCGCAACCGTAATTCTCGCGATCCTCTTCATTTATCAGACGACCGCGACATGGCCGGGACTCTTGATCGTCCTGACGGGCGTGCCGGTGTACTTTATTTGGAGAAGCGTCTCAGGGAGACACGACTCGACCGAGCAATAAGAACCTAAATCAACCCTCTAGGAGGTTTTCATGTCACTATTTGCGACCAAACCGATCGACCAGATTATCGCCGAAGCTGAGGAGTCCGGCGAGCACACCTTAAAGAAAGCGCTGTCGGCACTTGACCTTACGATGCTCGGAATCGGTGCGATCATTGGCACCGGGATCTTTGTGTTGACCGGCCAAGCTGCTGGTAAACATGCCGGCCCGGCCGTAGTCATATCGATGATCCTGGCCGGCGTCGTCAGTGCCTTTGCCGCACTGTGCTATTCGGAATTTGCCGCCTCGGTGCCGATCTCGGGTTCCGCCTATGCCTACGGATACGGCACGCTGGGCGAGTTCATAGCCTGGATCATCGGTTGGGACCTGATCCTGGAATATGCGTTCGGTGCCGCAACTGTCGCTGTGGGTTGGTCCGGATACGTTGTCAGCCTTTTGCGTGACACGCTTGGCATCAATTTTCCGTTGAGTCTCAGCGCACCGCCCGGACAACAGCTCAAGGACAGTGCCGGCAATATTATCGGGACTGGCATTTTCAACCTTCCCGCCGCTTTGATCGCTGTGGCCGTTACGCTGCTGCTGATACGCGGCATCAAAGAATCTGCGAGCTTTAACAGCTTTATCGTGATAATCAAGACGCTCGTAGTCGTCCTCTTCATCGTTGCCGGCATCGGCTACGTCAACACGGCAAATATGGGCATCGGCTGCACCGTGGGAAGTCCCGGCTGTGCGGAGTTTATGCCCTATGGCTTCAGCGGTGTGGTCACAGGCGCGGCCGTGATCTTCTTTGCTTATATCGGCTTTGACGCGGTCTCGACGGCGGCGCAGGAGGCGAAGAACCCGAAAAGAGATATGCCTATCGGCATCCTTGGTTCGCTTGCGGTATGTACCGTTCTCTATATTTTAGTTTCCGGTATCATGGTCGGCCTGGTCGATTACAAGTTGTTGACCAACGCCGCAGCCCCGATCGCGACCGCGATCGACGAAGCCGCCAAGGTATCGAAGGGCACGACGATGGGTGCGGTCTTCGCCGTTTTTCCCACGATCATTAAGGTCGGTGCTGTGCTCGGGCTGAGTTCGACAATGGTCGTAATGGTTATGGGCCAGCCGCGCGTCTTTTATTCGATGTCTAAGGACGGCTTGCTGCCCGAATGGGCCGCAAAGGTCCATCCGCGTTACCAAACGCCGCATATCACCACGGCCATAACCGGCGTCATCGTCGCGGTGCTCGCGGGTTTCGTACCGATCAGTCTGCTTGGTGAGCTCGTCAGCATCGGGACGCTGTTCGCATTCGTCATCGTTGCCACAGGCATCATCATTCTTCGATCATCGAATCCGGCCCTGCATCGCCCGTTCAAGGTGCCGTTCTCACCGATCATCCCGATCTTTACGGTGTTGTCGGCTGCGTACCTGATGAACAGCCTTCCGTTGGATACATGGATCCGCCTCATCGACTGGATGTCGATCGGCCTTGTCGTTTACTTTGCCTACAGCTATAACAATAGCCACCTCGGCAAGGTGTCAGACGCTGACGCCAACCGGCAGACGCCAGCCGACTATCGGCCTCCTGTCGCAGCTATCCTGGCGATCATTCTCGCGATCGGGCTGACAATATGGCAGGTGTGGGGAACGGCATGGATCGAGGTGGCCGTTCGCTCATTCGCGTGGGCCATCACCGGCGTCCTGATCGCGGTGCTGATGTACGGCAAAGGCGACCGGACCGGCGGACGCAATCAATCGACGCGTAACCTGGGGCTGATTGCGTCGCTTGTTAATCTTGCGATTTGGGCAGGAATCACGTATTGGTTCTTCGTCCACTACGCAGAACTCCATACGAAGTAGCCTCTTGGTAGGTCATGAAGAAGGGCAGCAGGTCCCAAACCTGCTGCCCTTTCTAATTGGTCACTGAGTGGCCGCCGATTGAGCGTCGATCCGATCAAGGACCTCTTTGTAGATCGTGATCGCGCCGTCCGTCTCATAGCGTTTCTTTGCGGCTGCCTGATAGTCGCCAAAGAATGCCGAGCGTCGGCTGGCAAGCATCTGTTCGAGCAGGTTGGACCGCTGGGTCGGAAAATCGGCCTCATTCGCATCTTCGCGCTTTGTAACACCGACGATGAACCAATTTTCGCCGACCTTGACGGGCGTCTTAGTGACCTCACCCGCCTTGAGAGCGAAGATGGCGTCCTCGATCGCCTCGCCTGTGGCGGCGGTCGCTCCTTCACCGAGCGGCGAACCGAGTATAAAGCTCTTCTGGTCCTTGGCCGCAAATCCTTTCGCTGACGCGGCCGAGGCGATGCCGGCTGCATTCGAGGCGGATGCGGCGATCTGCTTTGCGATCTCTTCGACCTGGGCCCGGGCCTTGTCCAGCTTGACGACGTCGGTTATCTGGGCCTTTACCTCGTCAAATTCGGCATCGCGCGGCTCACGGCGCTCCGCAAGCATCGGTATCGCAAAACCGTTCTGGATCGGCGTTTTTTCACCGACGTCACCGACGGCGTTGAGCGGAGCTATCCCTTCCTCAAACTGTGGCGAAACGCCGATATTCGGCACGTCATCGCCGGGTTTGACAAAGGCGGTCTCCTTTATCATTTCCGCAACGCTCATATTTGCCTGAGAGGCAAATTCGGCAGCCGTCTTCTGCACGTCCTTGGTCTGCTTTAGCGAATCGACGATCTTTTGCGCCAATTCCGCAGCAACGGTGTACGCCCGACGGTTTCGCAGGCTGATCTCGATCTCCTTCTTGGCAACATCGTAGCTTTTCTCCACGTCCTCGCCGCGACGGAGGATGAAGTAGCGTCCCTGATAGCTGATAGGTTCGGTGATCTCGCCGGGCTTCATCTTGAGCAGACGCTGATACGGATCGTCCGGCTTGTTCACATTCTCGCGGACCGGCCCGGCGAGTTTGCCGCCGGCGGAAGCCGTAACAGGGCTTTCCGAATGTCCTTTTGCAAGCGTTGCAAAGGCCTCTTCGCTGACGATCTGTCCGTCCTTGCGGAGCTGCTGCACAAGCTCGCTGGCCTTTGTTTGGACCTGTGAGTCGAATTCCGGCTTTGCGACTCGTAGAACGATCTCTTGGCCGAGAACGCCGCCGATCTTCTTATCGGCCGGCAGATTGTCATATTCGGTCCGAATGTCAGCATCTGAGATTGTCAGCTTCTCGCCGATCTTGGCGGTGTTCACAAAGATGTACTTGATCTTCTTTTGCGGCACATTGACGTAGTAGGTCGCCTTGTTCTTCTCAAAATAATCTCGAAGCTCCGCATCGGTCGGCGTTATCTTCTTGGCCAGGTCCGCACTGTTGACCGCGACATAGCTCAGGTCGAATTTTGTATTCTTACGGCGAAAATTATCGAGCAGGTCCTCCTCCGACACGACCAGGCCGGCCGTCAGAAAGGCCTCGAGCTTCTGCATGCTGATGTTGTCCCGCACGCTCTCTTCGTAGTCAGAGATGCTGCCAAACTGCTCGGTCACGTTTTGCCTGTAAACGGCCTCGTCAAAAGGTTTGCCCTCTTCAGGCTTGTTCGTCTCACGGATCTTTGCGGCAACCTCGGCGTCGCTGGCCGTCAGGCCGAGACGGGCGGCCTCGACACGAAGTATCCGGCTGTTGACCAATCGATCGACAATGGTCTTGGCCGGCGACTTTTGTCCGCGCATGAACATGCTCTCGTTCTCCTGCTGCCGGGCGATCTCACCGACCGTGATCTTTTCGCCTGCAACCGAGGCCGCCGTCTCCTCGCTCCTCGAGAGGTTTGCCAGCGAGCTCTGCTGCGTCGGCTGATAAAAGAGGATCAAGCTCACGACCATAATGATCGCGAACATAAGAAGAACGAAGTTGCGTGTCTTTTCGAGACGATTAAAAAACTTAAGCATTACTAAACCTAACCCTAAGTGAAGGATACTTGCCTAAAAGGACAAACCGCAATTCTAACAAAAGCGCCGCCGAAAGCGCTAACGGAATGCTTGCAGTTTGCCGATGCATCGTTGATGATTAACACGTTTCAGCGCATATGGCAGGTTCAATCCAAAAGGCCGCTATCGTTGTAAAGCCCGAACACGCTGAGGCCATCTCTACAGCCGCCAAGCTGTCGGAATGGCTTGCGGCCCGTGATGTCAGCCTCCCGAACGGCCCCATCGCGGCGGGAGACGCGAACGGCGCGGCAATGATAGAAGGGTCTGACCTGATCGTCGTCCTCGGCGGCGACGGGACAATGCTTGCTACATCTCGATTCATCGGCAAGGTGTCGATCCCGGTGGTTGGCATCAATCACGGCAGTCTCGGCTACCTGACAGATTTCAGGATCGAGGAGATGCTGCCCGCGCTCGAGAAGGTACTCGCTGGCGACTATCAGATCGACCGTCGTGTAATGCTTGACGTCGAACACACCGGCGGTCCGTCGGCCCCGAGCCGTGTTCTGAACGACGTTGTCATCAATAAGGCGGCCCTCTCCCGAATTATTGAGATCGACGTCAAGCTCAACGGCCTCCACGTAAATTCGTTCCGTGCCGACGGCCTGATCGTGGCCACGCCGACGGGTTCGACGGCCTATAACCTTTCTGCCGGCGGGCCCATCATCTATCCATCAATGAATGCCATCGTGCTGACGCCGATATGTCCCTTCACGCTCACCAATCGCCCGATCGTCGTCCCTGATACGTCAGAAATAGAGCTTCGCCTCAGGAGCGACGCCGAAGACGTCATCCTCGGCCTCGACGGGCAGACCGGCTTTGCGATGAAGGCCGGCGACACTGTCCGTGTCAGCAAGAGCGAGGTTACATTCGACCTCGTCCAGCCGGCAAACCGAAACTACTTTGACGTTTTGCGGAACAAGCTCAAGTGGGGCCGTTGAGAGTTACGCCAACAAGCTCGGCTGGGCGTCATCTTCCATGAGGCCTTCGGGAAACCACTGGTAGGTCCCGAGATCACATTTTCCGGCGGCGTTAAATACAACGCCTTCGGCCGCAAGCAGTTCCTGCTGCAGATTCAATGGGATCGTAAGCCGGCCGGTCGAACATTTCCCTTGCGCATTTATCACACGCTGCCAAGGCACGTCGTCGGGCGAACCGTGCATAACATAGCCGACCGTTCGGGCGGTGTAGCCCTCACCAAGGATCAGCGCGAGTTGGCCATACGTCATCACCCGTCCCGCGGGGACAGTGCGAACGATCTCGTAAACGCGTTCTCGATATGCCGGATGGTCGGCGATCATTTCCTTAGCAGGAACGTCCTTGCCGGTGCTCCGTCGCCGGTCGCGCCGTCATATTTCAGCGGTGCGCAGACAAGATCGTAATCGCTCGGCTCGACCTCGCGCAGATCGAGGCCCTCGAGAATGACGATCTCCTCGCTCAGCAGCGTTACATGAACAGGATGCCCCGGCGAGCCGCTCTTTTCGATCGACAGGTAATCAATGCCGATGAGGACAATCCCATGCTTGGCCAGCATTCGGGCCGTGTCGGGCGTCAGGTATGCAAAATCCTTCCTAAAACCGTCTTCAGGCGAGGCCCAGAACCCGGAATTGCGTGTCTTCAGGAGCAAGCGTGTGACACCCGTGATGCTGCCCAGATGTTTCGGCTCAATCGCAGTGATATCGTCCGCGATCTCAATGACACGGCAGGGGCCGATCAGTTTTGCAGGATCAAGCTCATGGACGCGTCGTGCGCCTTCGATAAAGTGGTTCGGCGCATCCACATGCGTCGCGGTGTGAACACCAAATGAGACCTTTGAGACATTTGCCGTTCCGCCGCTCGCAATCGCCTCCGCTGAAGCAAACTCAACGCCGGGATCGCCCTGATAAATGGGCGTCTCGCCGCTGATAGTTACGGTTACGTCGTAGATCTTCACTGTCGATAGGATAATCGACCCATTGCAATGCCGCCAAAACGGCAATTGCGTTCTCAGCCGGCTTGGGTGAAACTCATACTTCTGGTGATCACGCCGCGCATATCAGCATCGGCCTATTCCAATACCGCGCCGCTCGTGTGGTCGTTTCTCTATGGATCGAACCACGGCACCGCCGAACTGATACTCGACAATGCCCCGTCGCGCTCTGCTGAACTCCTGTATCAGGATCGCGTCGATGTCGCGCTTGTTCCCGTCATCTGTGCTCAGACGATAGAAGGCGTTCGTGTAATTCCCGATGTTTGTGTCGGATCAAAGCGGTTCGTCCGCAGCGTGTGCCTTGTGACCAATGGATGCGGCCTTGCCGATGTGAGATCCGTGGCCCTCGACAACTCGTCACGGACATCGGCCGTAATGACAAAGATAGTATTTCGCGAGTTCCTGGGCTTTGAGCCTGAATGGCGCGAAGCCTCTCCTGACCTCTCCGCGATGCTCGCGAGTGCCGACGCAGCTTTGATAATCGGCGATCCGGCGCTTACGGCCTCTGCGTCGGGCGACAGACCGGTCTTTGATCTGGCTGAACTATGGCACCGGCACACGGGCCTCGGATTTATTTTTGCGATGTGGATGACCCGTCGTAAAACTTGCGTGATCGATCTCGCCGGTGCTCGCGATGAGGGCCTGGCCCATGTTTCTCAGATCGCGGCTAACTACGCCTCTCAGCTTGGGCTTTCGCCCGCCGATATGGCAGCTTATCTTACTGACAACATCGAATATTCGCCGGACGAGTCGATGATGGGCGGCCTAAAACTTTACTTTGAACTGGCCGCTAAACACGGCCTGGTAGAGCGGAACATACCTCTGCAATTCATCTAAAGATCGGAGAGCGGCCGTTTCAGTTCCTTATACAACTTATCGCCATCGATCTTTCCGTCGTTGTTCTTGAGATGCTCGACGACGATAAGTGCATAATGGATACGTTTGTCGATATCTTTGACCTTGCCGATGTAGTAGAGCAGGCTCCGCTGCTTGCCGGCCGTTAGGGCGTGAAAGAGACGGTCGCCGTCCGGATCCTGATCCAGTACCTCGCGAAACTCCTCAGGCATTGGAATGCCGTATTTGCTCTCATCCGCTTTTAGTTCAACATCGACTTTGTCCCCTGCTTCGAGTCCGAGTTTTACTCGCGTCGGCTTGTTGACCGTTATAAAGAAATCACCGTGGTAATGCATCAGCCCGGCTTGAAACGAAACGTTGCCGTTCAGCGTGCACACGACACGTCGCGATTTACCGTCAGACGGGAAACTCTCGGCGATCTTTTTCTTAACAACTATGAAATGCCAGCCGTAATCGGCCGCGAGCTTGCAGAGTTCGGTTTTGAATTTCGCCGTCTTCGTCGGGTTTGCCATCCGCCTGATTTTAAGCCCTTGTTTTGCTAAGATAAAGCCGATGACGTCGTCAATTCAGCCCGTTTTAGACAAAGTGCTCGACGGCCAACGCCTGTCAGCCGAAGACTGTGCCGCCCTGCTTGAATCGCGCGACATCGCCCGTATCGGCGTAGCCGCCGACGAGATTCGGCAACGGAAGAATCCCGGCGACGTCGTGACCTACATCATCGACCGTAACATCAATTATACCAACGTTTGCAACGTCGTCTGCACATTCTGCGCGTTCTACCGGCGGCCCGGAAAGCCGGACACTTACGTTCATTCGATGGACGAGATCTGCAAGCGGATCGACGAGACCATAGCCCTCGGCGGCACAGGCGTTCTGATGCAGGGCGGACTGCATCCGGATTTTGATATCGAGTGGTACGAGGATTTGCTCTCAACGCTGCATGCGAAATATCCTAAGTTCCAGCTCCACTGTTTTTCGCCGCCCGAGATACACAACATTCACCTCATCTCCGGTCTCGATTACGTGACAATTATGCAGCGGCTAAAGGACGCGGGACTCAACTCGATGCCAGGCGGCGGTGCCGAGATACTCGACGACGAGGTCCGCAAACGTGTCTCGACAAAATGCACTTCGCAGGAATGGCTCGACGTCATGCGTGCCGCCCATCAGGTCGGCCTGCGGACGACGGCGACGATGATGTTCGGCATCGGCGATGATATATCGAATCGCGTCGCGCATTTGCAAAAAGTTCGCGACCTGCAGGATGAGACCGGCGGATTCACGGCGTTCATCCCGTGGACCTTCCAGCGCGAGAATACGGCCTTGGGCCGCAAGATCACCGAGGAACCGACCGGGATCGACTATCTACAAATGCTCGCCGTCTCGCGGCTGTTCCTCAATAACGTCCAGCACATCCAGGCATCATGGCTTACACAGGGCCTAAAGCTCGGCCAGGTCGCGCTCCGCTACGGAGCCGACGACATGGGCTCGATCATGATCGAGGAAAACGTAGTCTCCGCCGCCGGCGCGTCGACCTCCGCATGCGAACGCGATCTCCGCTACCAGATCCGCGAAGCCGGCTACCGACCGCAGCAGCGGGATATTCTCTATAATTACGTTGACCGCGAAGATGTCGCTGACATCGACCGAAGTGCCTCGATGAAGGTAAAGGAACTCAGCGTGGCATTTGCGGATTAGCCTAGCGGAAGTAATGACGGTTTACAGTGACCTGTATGGAAAGCCTTTCTGTCACGGAGTTTAAGACGCGATTATCGGCGGTACTTAGTCAAGTGCAGCTCGGCAGGAGCTTTCTCATCGTTTACGGCCGGGAGCGACGACCTGTAGCACGGATCGTTCCGATCCCTAAGAAACGAAAGAAGAGACTTGCGAATCATTCATAAGGATTAAATGGCTGCAAAGATTACCGCTTTTGCGTTGACCCTGCTGATCAATATCGCGATCGGCGTGGTTATTTTCTTTTTCATGCTGATCATGATGAACGGCTTTAGTGGGGGCGACGCACGGCCGGGACTGATCGCTTTTATCGTGCTTGGGCTTATCGTGTCGGTGCTAATGGGAACTTTCGCATTTCTGCTGACCAGCTTCCTTGTAAAGAGAGAATTGAAGGGAGCTATTGCGGCGTTGATCGCAGTGCCGGTCTTCTCTGTTGTCGGCGCCGGGCTCAAGGTCGTTTGCGCGTTTATCGGCATCGGGATCGCGGATTACGTGCGAGTCAATTACTAACGTGAAAAGCTACGCGGAATTCTGGGATTTTTACCTGCAGGAACACAGCAAACCGCTGACGCGCGTGCTGCATTTTATCGGCACCTCGCTCGGTCTAGTGCTGCTGGCATGGTTCATCTGGCGGGGCACTTGGTATTACTTTCCGCTGTGTTTTGTGGTCGGTTACGCTTTTGCGTGGTTCGCTCATTTCGTTGTGGAAAAGAATAGGCCCGCGACCTTCAAATATCCGTTTTGGTCCTTCATCTCCGATTACAAAATGATCTGGTACATGCTCACCGGTCGCATGGGCCGTGAGGTCGAACGCATCGATCGCTCGAGGAACCACATAAGTACATAGGACACATAGTTTTCCATACTATGTGTCCTATGTGTTCTATGTGGTAAAACTTATCGTATGCCTGCGAGTGAGATAGTCAATCCTGACGCGCTTAATTCGACCATCGAGTTTCTAACCGCGATGGTCACGCCGGCGTTGTTGATATCGGCGACCGGCTCGCTTGTGCTTTCGACATCGACGCGTCTGGGGCGTGTGATCGACCGCGTGCGTGCGCTTGAGGACCGCTTGAGCGAACTTATCTATAACGAAGACAAAGAAGACGTTCCGCTCTACGACAAACGCGTCGAGGTGATCGTCGATCTGCTCGACAAGGTCACCAGCCGCTCGCGCATCCTGCAGCGGGCAATGGAACTCTTCTACTACGGCCTCGGCTGCTTTATCCTGACGAGTGTGACGATCGCTGTGGCTGCATTCTTCAGTACTTACCGCTGGGTGCCGATACCGATCGGCATTATCGGGATAATGTTCTTGTTCTGGGGCAGCATCTATATGCTCCGCGAAACGCGAATGGCGACGGCGACCGTTAATGCCGAGATGGACTTCACATGGGAACTTGCCCGCGAGGTTGCCCCGCGTGAAGTGGCCGTTAAATACACGCGCAAAGGCAAGGCAAAGGGCATGAAGCCCGCACGGATCAGTGAACGCAAGATACCTGACACTTTTGGCGGAGAATAAACTCGAAGAGCGCGTCGCGGCTCTTGAAAGTTTGCTTGTGTCCTGCACCGTCTGCCCAAAGGATTGCGGCAACGACCGCCTCAATGACGAGATCGCCGCCTGCTATTCCGGCCGGCTCCCGATCGTCTCAAGCTACACCGCGCACTTTGGCGAAGAGCCGTGTTTGAGCGGGACAAAAGGCGCCGGAAACATATTTTTCGGCAACTGCAATCTCCGCTGCGTCTATTGCCAGAATTATCAGATCTCGCAAACCTGGCGTGAGCAGCGCAAGAACGAGGTCACGCACGAACGCCTCGCCGAAATGATGCTCGAGCTACAGGAGCGCGGCTGTCACAACATCGGCTTTGTATCGCCGACGCATTTTGCTCCGCAGATGGCCCGCGCGATCCTGATCGCTGCCCGACAAGGCCTGACGCTGCCGATCGTTTACAACACGAACGCCTATGATTCGGTCGAGGTCCTAAAATTGCTCGACGGCATCGTCGATGTCTATCTGCCTGACCTGAAATACGCCGATTCGGACGCGGGATTTCAGTACTCGAAGGTCCGCGATTACAGGGAACACGCCCGTGCTGCGATCAAGGAAATGCACCGGCAGATGGGCGACGAACTGGTATTCGACGATGACGGTTTGCTGAAACGCGGCCTGCTCATCCGACTGCTTGTCCTGCCCAACGGCATCGCCGATATCGAAGCCAACCTGCGTTGGATCCGCGACGAGCTAAGCCCACGAACCGCCATCTCGCTGATGGCCCAATACTATGCGACCAATAAGGCTGCGACCGATGATCGTTATGTTTTGCTTTCGCGACGCATCTCCGAGGGCGAATGGTTTGAGGCGGTCTCATTGCTCGACGAACTCGGCATGGAAGAGGGCTTTATGCAGGAATACGAATCGGCGTCGCACTACTACCGGCCGGATTTCACAGACGCCGAGAAGCCCTTTCGAGACGTTCGGGACTTCATCGAAGATTAGCTAGCCGACGCTCATACTCCGTGCTCTCTGTGTCCTCTGTGGTAAAATCCGTTTATGGCTTTATTTGGCGACAAATTTGAATGCAAACGCTGCGGCGGCAAGGGCGAGCAGATGCAATTCGTCCCTATCCCTAACGAGCTCGGCCAGCGCGTCCTCGATGAGATCTGTGCCGGCTGCTGGAAGGAATGGCAGACCAAGCAGATGCAGCTCATCAACCACTACGGCCTCGACGTATCAAACCCCGATTCACACACCTTTCTCTTCGACAATATGAAGATCTTTCTCTTCAACGAGGGCGTCGAGCTCGCACAGATCGACACCTCGCAGGAAGGCAAGATCAACTGGTGAATCCGCCGCCGGACACGCTTCGAAATAAGTCATAAGTGATAAGTACCGAACTTGTCACTTTTCACCTATCACTTTTCACTTATTCCGGAAGTGGTATGCCGAAACAGATCGAATACAAGCATCCGCTCACGATCCGCTGGCTGCATTGGGTCAACTTTCCGCTGCTCACGATGATGATCTGGAGTGGGATGCTGATCTACTGGGCAAATCCGGTTTACTCGCTTTGGGTCGGCAAGTACGAGTTGTTCCGGTTCTTTCCGGCTTGGTTCAACGACTCGCTTGGAATTCCATATCGTCTCGCCGAGGGCTTGCAGCTCCATTTCTTTTTTATGTGGCTGTTTGCCGCGAATGGCATCGCATATGTCATTTATCTCATCGTTTCGGGCGAATGGCGAGCGTTGCTGCCGGTGCCGTCATCATTCAAACGAGCGGCCCGTGTCGCACTGCACGACGCGCACATCGTCAAGGACAAGCCAAAACAGGGCAAGTACAACGACGCGCAGCGGATCGCGTATTCGAGCGTCATCGTGATGGGAATGTTGTCGATATTGTCTGGCCTCGCGATCTATAAACCAACACAGCTTGCCTGGCTAACGACCTTTTTTGGCGGCTACGAATGGGCACGGTGGATACACTTCTGGCTGACGATATTATTTGTGCTCTTTTTTGCGGTCCACGTTATCCAAGTAGTTATTGCGGGCTGGCGAAACTTTCAGTCGATGATCACCGGCCGCGAGATCGTTGACTCAGAGGCAGAATGAGCGAGAACGAAGATATTCTGATCGAAGAGGTTCGCGAGCTGCCAAAGGCGGACCGAGACAATACCGCTGCGATTCTACGCGAGCAACGCCAACTGTCTGAGCCCCTGACGCCCGACGAGGCCCGCAAGCGAATGGCGGCCTTTACGCGGCGAAACTTCCTGATCGGCGGTGCCGCAGCGGCGTTTGGCATTCTCGGCTGGCGTTGGATGTCGGACGAGACAAAGTACAAACTGCTGCGTTCGACGCTTGAGTGGAACGAGCGCGTCAGCCAGGCGTTTTACAGCCCATTGCGCCTCGCAAAGGAATTCTCGGGCGACGACGTAACTGCCGCCCGAGTCAACGGAGATATTGGCCTCGCGGCCGAGTTCGATCCCTCGACGTGGACGCTCCTCGTCGGGGGCATCGCGGGCCGCGCTGATGACCTCAGCCTGACGCTCGAAGAGATCAAGCAATTGCCGCGCACCGATATGGTGATCGAGTTCAAGTGCATCGAGGGCTGGTCAACGATCACGCATTTTGCCGGTGTGCGTTTCTCTGACTTTGCGGCCCGTTATTCGCCGCACAATCGAGAGCCTTATGTGTCGCTTGCGACGCCGGACGACGGCTATTTTGTCGGCTGGGACACGCCCGCGATAATGCACCCGCAAACGCTGCTTGCCTATGAAATGAACGGCCGTCCGCTAAGGCCCGAGCACGGTGCACCACTCAGGCTGGCTTCACCGACCAAATACGGCATCAAACAGATCAAGCGCATAGGCCGTATAGAGTTCACGAGTGAGAGGCCGCGAGACTTTTGGGCCGAACAAGGTTATGACTGGTACGCCGGGCTATAGGAAATAGATGGATCAAGCATATTCTGACATCAACTTTATTAACGAGTACTTCGAGATCGATACTGCGATCGAGCCGGCGGAATTTGACATGCTCCTTGCGGATGGCTGGCGGCATTTCGGGACGTATTTCTCCAGATACAGCTTGGGTGTTTACGGTGATGAGGTCAGACAGGTATTGCCTCTGCGTGTTCGGCTGAGTGATTTCGAACCGTCCAAAAGCCAACGCCGTATACTAAAGCGGAATCAGGACATCAAAGTGGATGTCGCTCCACCCTCATTGTCGCCGGAGGTCTTTGACATCTTTGAGCGGCATAAGCTTAGGTTCGAACACCACCGGCCGGACTCGCTCTTTACCTTCATTTCGCGTAAGGCCGGTATTCCCACGGATCTGTTGCAGCTTACGGCGCGTTGCGAAGATCGTATTGTTGCGGTTAGCTTTTTTGACGCTGGCGTTACGAGCGTTTCGGCGATCTATGCGTGTTTTGAGCCCGAGAAAAGTGAGCGAAGCTTAGGCATTTTCACGATGCTTAAGGTAATCGAGTGGGGTATTTCGCGGGGGATGTCGTACTACTATCCGGGCTACGCATACGTGGGGCCGTCATTTTACGATTACAAGAAGCGGTTTTCTGCGTTGGAATGCTTTGACTGGGAAGGCAACTGGACGCCGGCCATATTCTAGCCCACGCTTTCGCGTTGCCGAGCCTTGCCCAGGTCGAGTTTGATCTCGCCGTCTCTTGCCGTCACTTCAACGCTGCCGCCACCGGTGAGCTTGCCAAAGAGGATCTCATTCGCCAGCGGCTGTTTTATCTTGTCGTGGATCAGCCGTGACATCGGCCGGGCACCATATCGGGCGTCAAAGCCATTTGCAGCCAGCCATTCGCGGGCATCGTCGGTGAGGCTGACGAGGACGCGTTTCTCGGCAAGCTGGCCGTTGAGCTCGTTGATGAATTTATCGACGATCAGCTTAATCACGTCGATATCAAGCGGTTTGAACGCGACCCACGCGTCGAGCCGGTTGCGAAATTCCGGCGTAAAGGTGCGTTCGATCACACCCTTGGCATTGCCCTTGGTGTCGGAGGAGTTTCGAAATCCGACGCCGCCGGAAGACAATTCCCGGGCACCGGCATTTGTGGTCATTATCAGAATGACATTGCGAAAGTCGGCCCTTTTGCCATTATTGTCGGTGAGCGTGGCAGAGTCCATCACCTGCAGGAGCAGATTGAACAAGTTCGGGTGGGCTTTCTCGATCTCATCGAGCACGAGTACGGCGTGCGGCGTTCGCATTATCGCCTCGGTCAGCAGGCCGCCCTGGTCAAATCCGACATAGCCCGGCGGTGCGCCGATCAGCCGCGAGACCGTGTGCGGCTCGGCATATTCGCTCATGTCAAAACGAATGAACTCGACGCCGAGCGTATGCGCAAGCTGCTTTGACACCTCGGTCTTACCCACGCCGGTCGGGCCTGAGAAAAGAAACGAGCCGACCGGCTTTGTCTCATGCCCAAGTCCCGCACGCGATATCTGTATCGCATCTACGATCGCGTCGATCGCCTCATCCTGGCCAAAAATGACCTTCTTGATGTCTTCACGGAGCGTTTTTAACCGCTCCTTCTCATTTGCGACGACCGTCTTTGGCGGTATCTTTGCCATTCGGGCGATCGTGTTCTCGACCATTTGCACCGAGACCCTTTTTGGCCGCCGGCTCTCAGGCAGCAGCTTGACCGACGCCCCGACCTCGTCGATAATGTCGATGGCCTTGTCTGGCAGGAAGCGATCGTTGATGTATTTACCGGCCAGTTCCGACGCGGTCCTGAGGGCGTCATTGCCGTACTTGACGCCGTGATGCTGCTCGTAGAATCTCTTCAGGCCGCGAAGGATCTGATACGTCTCTTCGACGGTCGGCTCATTGATATCGATCCGCTGAAACCGCCTGGCCAACGCCCGGTCGCGGTCAAACGCAGCCTTGTATTCCGCATGCGTCGTCGATCCTATACATCGAAGCTCCCCGGCCGCGAGTGCCGGCTTGAGAATGTTCGATGCGTCCATCGAACCGCCAGAAACCGCACCGGCACCGACGATCGTGTGGATCTCGTCGATGAACAGTATGGCGTTCTCCTGCTGCTTTAGCTCGGTGATGATCGCCTTGAACCGCTGCTCAAAATCGCCTCGATACCGCGTCCCCGCAAGCACCGCACCCATATCGAGAGCAAAGACCTTTGCGTCTTTCAGCACCTCAGGCACGTTGCCCTCGCTGATCTTTAGGGCGAGTCCCTCGGCCAACGCTGTCTTGCCGACGCCGGCCTCACCGACATAGAGCGGATTGTTCTTTTTTCGGCGGCAGAGCACCTGTATCGTCCGTTCGATCTCGGCCGAGCGGCCGACTATCGGGTCGATCTCGCCCGCCGCTGCACGGGCCACAAGCTCAACGGTAAAGCTCTCGAGCGGATTTCGCCGCTCTGCCGGACGCGGCCCAAAGATCTCGTCGTCATCATCGTCAAGATCATCAGGGACGGAAAATGGGTCATCCGGAAACGGATCGATCTTTGAGATGCCGTGCGACAGGAAATTGAGAATGTCGAGCCTCGTAATGCCCTGCTGCAGGAGAAGGTAAACGGCGTATGACTGTTCAGCCTGATAGAGTGCCGCGAGGATGTTGCCGCCGTCCACGGCCGGTTGGCCGCTGCCCTCAGCCTGGAGCACGGCATAATTTATCGTCGATTGAAACGTACTGGTAAGCTCCGGCAGCGTCTTTATGTCCGCCGGCATTTTCTCGAGGACGTTGTCAAAGTACTCTTTCAGGGCCCGGCCGATCTCTCGCACGTCGGCCCCGCAGCTGAACAAAACCTGTTGGGCGGCATCGTCTTCCAGAAGGGCAAACAGGAGATGCTCCAGCGTGACGAACTCATGCTGTTGCCGGACCGCTTCTTTTACGGCCGAATTCAGCGTTTCTTCGAGTTCGCGGGTCAGCATTTGATTCCTATTCTAACAGCTTTTGCCCGTGGCCTTTCAAGGGGCGAGCCGCACGCCGCCGTTGCTCACCGGTGACACATAGGTATTGAAGTCGATCCCCGTCGTGAGATATGCGGAGCGCATCGCCGCGGCAACGCGTTCCGCAGCCGTCCTGTCGCGGCTCAGCATGAACATAGACGGGCCCGAACCTGATATGCCGCCGCCGATAGCACCGGCGTCGAGACAGGCTGCTTTGACCTTATCAAAGTGTGGTATCAGCGAGCTGCGTGCAGGTTCAATGATCGTATCGACCATCGATCGTCCGAGCAGATCACGGTCGCCTGACGCGAGGCCCGCGATAAATCCGCCGAGATTGCTCCAATTCCGAACCGCGTCAGCCAAGGCAACCTCGCTTGGCAAGATCGCACGCGCCTCGGCCGTTCTTATCTCGATCTGCGGATGTATGACCGTCGCATATAGCTCAGGAAACGCGAGCGGCACGATATCGAGCGGATCGGATGATCGCACCAGCGTAAACCCGCCATAGATGCACGGTGCCAGATTGTCGGCATGCCGCGAACCTGCCGCCAGCATCTCACCGGCCATCGCGAGCTCTATGAGTTCGGGCTTTGTAAAAGGTTCGCCCGCGAGCAGATTTGCAGCAACAACAGCTCCGCACGCGCTGGCTGCGCTCGAACCGATGCCGCTTCCCGGCTTGATACGCTTTGTGATCTCGACCTCATAACCATGATCGATACCCGACGCGTCGATAAACGCCTGCAAGGCAACGCCGGCGACATTCTGTTCTGCTTCCGTCGGCAAGCAAAAACCGTCGTGATGAACGATGCGGATGCCTGCGCCCGAAGCCATTCTCACAGTCATATCGTCGTAAGGGCCGTCAAGCGCAAAGCCGAGGCAGTCAAAGCCGCACACCACATTAGAGACCGTCGCGGGTGCCAGCACCCTTACTTCATCCATACCTTAGCCAATGCCCTTGGGGCGTTGTATCATCTATTTCTTTCGGCATTCGCCGTTCACCGATGCGCTACTTTAGCACAAACCATTCGTCGCCGGATGTCAGCTTCAGCGACGCCGTGCTTCTCGGCCAGCCCGATGACCGCGGACTCTATTTTCCGGCCGAGGTCCCGCGGCTCGATGATCGGTTTGTGGCCGGGTTTGCGGACCTCGACAACGCCGAGATCGCCTTTAATGTTATTCAGCCGTTTGTCGACGGCGAGATAGACGATGCGTCACTGAGCACCATCTGCAGCGAAACGGTCGATTTTGCGTTTCCGCTCGTTCCCATCTCGGATCGAATCTCGGTCCTTGAACTCTTTCACGGGCCGACGCTGGCATTTAAGGATGTCGGTGCCCGGTTCATGAGCCGATGCCTGAGGCATTACGCGGGTTCGGCCGGTGAAAAGATGCTCGTGATAGTTGCCACCTCGGGCGATACGGGCGGAGCGGTAGCGGCGGGCTTTCACAATGTCGAGGGCGTCGAGGTCGTCATCCTCTATCCTAAAGGACGCATTTCTCGCGTCCAGGAGCTGCAGCTCACGACGCTAGGCGGCAACATCACGGCGCTTGAGATCGACGGCGTTTTTGACGATTGCCAGGCGATAGCCAAGCGTGCGCTCGCCGACGCTGAGCTGCGAGCGAGGGCCCGATTGACCAGCGCAAATTCGATAAATGTCGCTCGCTGGCTGCCGCAGCAGTTTTACTACTTTTTTGCACTAAAGCATTGGCAGGGCGAGCCGCCGGTCGTCTGTGTGCCCAGCGGAAATTTTGGCAATTTGGCCGCAGGAATGCTGGCCGCCGCATCGGGCCTGCCCGTCCGGCGATTCGTCGCCGCGTGTAATGCCAATGATGTCGTGCCGAGATTTCTGCTGACGGGCACCTACGAACCGCTGCCCTCGGTAGCTACGCTCTCGAACGCAATGGACGTCGGCGACCCGAGCAACTTTAGCCGCATCCTGGAACTGTTCGATGGCGATATAGAACGGCTTCGCGACAGGCTCGTTGCGGTTCGCGTCTCAGACGAAGCCACGGCTGCGACGATCCGTGATGTAGAAGAAAAATACGGTTATACGCTCGATCCGCACGGGGCCGTAGGCTACCGATGCCTGGCGGGCGTATTGGAAGATGGTCTGGACGAGCGGGGCTTTTTCCTCGAAACGGCACATCCGGTGAAATTCGATACCGTGAGTGAGATACTTGATCGTCCGGTCGCCATTCCGCCTACGGTCGAGCAGCTTTTCTCAAAACGATCGGTCAGGGTCGAGCTTCCCAATGACTATCAGGCGGTAAAGGATATACTGCTGAGCAGAGTATGAAGGTCCTAAAATTTGGTGGCTCGTCAGTAGGCAGCCCCGAAGCTATCCAACAGGTCATCGAGATCATTCGCCGCGCCGGCGGCGAGGGCCGCTGCGTCGTCGTATTGTCAGCCATGCTTGGCACGACCGATGATCTGATAGCCGCCGGCCGCGCTGCCGAGACCGGCGATGACGGCTACCTTGAGATCCTCGGCCGCATCGGCGAGCGACATCTCGCGGCGATCGGCGAGCTCTTTGACAACGGCGAGACGAATACGGTTACCGACTTTGTCGAGTCAACTATCAAAGAACTCGGCGACCTCTGCGACGGCGTAAGGCTTGTCCGCGAGCTGACGCCAAAGACGCTCGACCGCATTCTCAGCTTTGGCGAGATCGTCTCGACAAAGATCGTCTCCGCAAAGATGGCCGAGGCCGGTATCAACAACGAATGGACAGACAGCCGACAGCTGATCCGGACAAACTCGAACCACGGCCTGGCGTCAGTCGATCTCGCAGAGACGCACCGGCGAATAGTGGAGTATTTCAACAGCTCCGATGCGGCCATTCACATCCTGCCCGGATTTGTCGCCTCTAACACAGAAGGACACACCACCACGCTCGGCCGCGGCGGTTCGGACTATACGGCGGCGATAGTTGCGGCTGCGGCCGATGCCGAGGTCCTTGAGATCTGGACCGACGTGAGCGGTATGATGAGTGCCGATCCTGGCCTTGTGCGAAATGTTCGTCAGATCTCGCATATCACCTATCGAGAGGCAATGGAGCTTTCCCATTTCGGCGCAAAGGTCATCTATCCGCCGACGATCCAGCCCGTAATGGCAAAGGACATTCCCGTGTCGATCAGGAATACCTTCGCTCCCGACGATCTCGGCACGTTGATCGAGTCGGAGTCTGCGGCCGAAAAAGACCTTATTCGCGGCATTTCGAGCATCGACGAGATCGCCGTGCTCAATCTGGAAGGCAGCGGCATGGTTGGCATTCCCGGCTTTTCAAAACGGCTGTTCGGTGCTCTCTCACAGGCCAGGATCAACGTCATCCTGATCACACAAAGCTCATCGGAACATTCGATCTGCGTGGCCGTCGACGAGGCGTCGTCCGACCGGGCAAGACGCGTTGTCGATCAGGAATTCGAATACGAGATCGCCGCCGGCCGTATCGAACCGCTCAAGGTCGAGACCGGCTTCTCGATCCTCGCTTTGGTCGGCGAGCGGATGAAGGAACACACCGGCGTATCGGGCAAGATGTTCACCACGCTCGGGCAGAATGGCATCAATATCCACGCAATAGCTCAGGGTTCGAGCGAGCGCAATATCTCGGCGATCATCTCGTCGCGCGACGTCAGAAAGGCCGTAAACGCTTTGCACGAGGAATTTTTCTCCGACGGCAGCAAGCAGGTGAATATCTACATCGCCGGTGTCGGTACGGTCGGCGGCCGCCTCCTCGCCCAACTCGGCGCCCAGCACGACCACGTCCTCGACGACATGCGGCTCAATCTTCGCGTCGTCGGCGTTGCCAACAGCAAACGCTTTGCGTATGACGAGGACGGGCTCGATATTGCCGCGTATCATACTGTGCTTGAGGCATCGGAGCCCGGTTCGGTCGAGGCATTCACCGATGCGATCATCGCCAACAACCTGCGAAATTCGGTCTTTGTTGATGTGACGGCGAGCTGCGACGTGGTCGAGATGTATCCAAAACTGCTCGAACGCAGCGTCTCGGTGATCGCCTGCAACAAGGTCGCCGCGTCGTCCGCTTACGATAGCTACCAACATCTCAAGGGCCTCGCGCGCGAATACGGCGCCAACTTCTTCTTTGAGACAAATGTCGGCGCCGGCCTGCCGGTCATTCACACGCTGGGCGACCTGCTCCGCAGCGGCGATCGCATTCGGCGGATCGAGGCTGTGCTCTCTGGCACGCTCAACTTTGTCTTTAACAATTATGACGGCTCGCGGCCATTCGCTGATGTCGTTCGACAGGCACAGGACGAGGGCTACACCGAGCCTGACCCGCGGCTTGACCTCAGCGGCACGGATGTCGCCCGCAAGATACTCATCCTCGCCCGCGAAGCCGGCCACAGGATAGAGATGGACGATATAGAGAACGTCGGCTTTCTGCCCGATGCCTGCCTGTCGGGTTCGGTCGAGGATTTTTACGAGGCGATGGCCGCGGAAGAGGCCAATTTTCGCCGATTGCTGGACGAAGCGGCCTCAAATGGCCTGACGCTCAAGTACATCGCTGCCTTTGATAACGGACGCGCCTCCGTAGGGCTGCAATCCATCGGGCCGGACCACAACTTTGCGAACCTTGCCGGCAAAGACAACGCCGTCCTCTTTTATACGGATCGCTACCCCGAACAGCCGCTTGTCATCAAAGGCGCCGGTGCGGGAGCTGACGTCACCGCCGCCGGCGTGTTTGCTGACATCATTCGTGCCGCAAGCGCGAATTGAATGAATTCAATATCTTCTTGATCTCGATCACCTCCGCCTCATAAGGCCCCTGAACCTCCGCTGATAAAAAATTCAGGTCCCTCGCCATCAAGGCGTAATATTCCAGCCGGTGACCCATTGCAACGGCCGCACTGAGAGATCGCGAAAACTCAAGATCATTCGATTTACCGCAGCCCTCGGCGATCAATGCCGGGATGTCGATAGCGGCCTTTCTCATCGATAGCCGCAAGCCGAACAACTCCTCATTCGGAAACTCCGCAGTGATTCGGTACGTCCATAAAGCCAGTTCGTGGGCCCTCCGCCAAACCTTGAGATTCCTAAAATCCTGCATGATCTATAAAAGTAGCTATTAGCCATTAGCTAGTAGCAAGAAATTTGAAACTGGCTAATAGCTAACAGCTATCAGCTAATAGCTACATTCCAAATTTTCTTTCTAGCCACCATCAATCCGTCGCGGATCGGAACCAGCACGTTCTCTACCCTGTCGTCGGCGAGGACCTTGACGTTGTAATCATGTAACGCTTGTGCGTCTTCGTCCTTTTCTTCGTCCAGAACGCGGCCGCTCCAGAGGACGTTGTCAGCTACGATAAAACCGCCGGGACGCAGCCTTTCGAAAACAAGATCGTAATAGTGTGAATAGTTTGGCTTGTCGGCATCAATGAACACCATGTCGAATGTCTCGTCCAGCGTCGGAATGATATCGGCTGCGACGCCGAGGTGAAATTCGACCTTGTCGCGATAATCGCTCTTCTCGACAAATGAGCGTGCGACCGCGTTGGTCTCCTCTTGTATGTCCAAAGTAATTACTTTGCCGCCGTCAGCCAGCCCTTCGGCCAGGCAAAGTGCCGAATATCCCAAATATGTGCCGATCTCGAGCACAATGCGCGGGCGTATCATATGCGAAAACATTGAGAGCAGACGGCCCTGAAAAAAGCCCGAGAGCATCGCCGAATCTTCGTAATGCTCATAGCAATGCTCGCGAAGTTCCCTCAGGACCTTGCTTTCGCCCGAGGTGAACCGTTCGGCGTATTCAGTAAGTGCGTTCTTTATCTCATTCATAGTTCTGTTGATATCAGATCGGCTGCGATGGCAGTGGTGACGGCTGTTTCGGGGCTGGCCGTACCGAGTTTTGACATTATCGCTGCGACGTGGCTATCGATCGCAGGCTCAGATGTGTCGAGTGCAAATGCGATCTCGCTCGTTTTCATTCCGCCCGCAAGCATTCTCAGCACGTCACGTTCGGTTTCGGTCAGTTGTCTCACTCTTTTGCCAGGCCGGCGGCAAACTCGACGACCGGTTTTATCAGGTCGGTGTCGTAGTTCGTTCTCACATTCTGCATCACGGCCGTGATGCGCTCCAGCCCCATGCCTGTATCGACCGACGGTGCGGGCAGCGGCGTGAGCGTGAATGTGCCGTCGTCGTTTTGCGTGCGGTTGTATTGCATAAAGACGAGGTTCCATATCTCCATCGTCGTGTCGCCGGGGCCATTGACCCAATGAGCCGAATTCTTTTCCGGGTCGGTCGGGTCGTCGCCCATGTAATAGTGAATTTCGGAGCACGGCCCGCACGGGCCGGTGTCGCCCATCTGCCAGAAATTGTCCTTGCGGCCGAAACCGAGCACGCGTTCGGGTCGTGCACCGGCCTTGACCCACAGATCACGGGCCTCGTCGTCAGGCCCGACCTCGTCGTCGCCCTCAAACACCGAGAACCACAGCCGCTCGACGTCAAGACCAAACTCATTCACAAGCAGGTCCCAGGCGTAGCGAATGGCGTCCTCCTTGAAATAATCGCCAAACGAAAAATTCCCCAGCATCTCAAAGAATGTGTGATGCCTAGCCGTTTTGCCCACCTCGTCGAGGTCATTGTGCTTGCCGCCCGCGCGAATACATTTCTGCGATGTTGCCGCACGAGTGTAATCACGTTTTTCCAGGCCGAGGAAAACGTCCTTGAACTGGTTCATACCGGCGTTTGTAAAAAGCAGTGTCGGGTCGTTGGCGGGCAGCAGCGGCGATGAATGCACGATCTTGTGCCCGTGCCGCTCGAAATAGCCGAGGAATTTAGCCCTGATCTCGTCACCTGTCATAGATAAAATCTATCACAGGTCGATTGTTTCGCTATTTGGCGGGGTTGAATTTGAGCGACACAGAATTCATGCAATATCGCAAGCCGGTCGGCTCCGGGCCATCGTCAAAAACGTGTCCGAGGTGCGAGCCGCAGCGGGCACATTCGACCTCGGTGCGGACCTCGCCGAGCGAGCGATCTGCCCTTTCGGCGACGTTCTTTTTGAATATCGGCTGGTAAAAACTCGGCCAGCCCGTGCCTGAATCAAACTTTGTCTCTGACCTGAACAGGGCCAGCCCGCACGCGGCGCAGTAGTAGATGCCGTGTTCGTGATTCGCCGCGTATTCACCGGTGAACGGCCGTTCCGTGCCCTCTTCGCGGAGCACGTAAAACTCCTCCCGGCTCAGTTCTTTTTTCCACTCAGCATCCGTTTTCGTGATCGTTTTTCCGTCAAACTCGCCGTCGGTGAACGTGATCTCGCGAGTTGGCTTGGCAGTTCGCGGAGTCGCTTCAGGTGCTGCCGACGGATCGTTGACCGATGCCACGGCCGAGCAGCCAAATTGATTCAGGAACAGCAGCAAGCCTGCGAAGGCAAGAACTGCAAACGACGAGAATAGGTGATGCGATCTCATAGCAAAGCGTGGTTCACTCGATGACCTGAGGACTTTCCCGCCGGTGTTGGGGGCGAATCCCCTTCCGGATCGCCCGGCCCGGCCCTTGATCTGGCTGCCTCAGGTCATCGAGCTAAAAGGCGTGTCGCCTTTGCTGATATTTTCGCCCCGAACACGATATTAGATGCAGAACTCGTTAGATAGGTGGCGGAGAGGACAGGACTCGAACCTGCAAGCGGTTACCCGCGGCGGTTTTCAAGACCGCTGCATTACCAAATTATGCTACCTCTCCGCACGTGAAAGGCGGAACTCAGAATATAACTGATAGGCAGTCGATTAACAACCATCGACCCAAGCGGCAAGTGTGTTTGCAAAGTGAGCGATCCGGCTAGTTCTCAGCCATCAGCTTGTCTATGGCTTTTGCCAGCGGTTCGACGCGGCCGTAGCCGCTACCGCGATACTGGATGACGCCGTTCTGATCGATGACAAAGAAAGAAGGAAAGCCCATATCCAGGCTGCCGTCCTTGGCCCGGTCAGCGTATTGAAGCAGCAGCCCGAAGTTGTCAGCAAGTATCTCGAACCTCATCGGATTGCGCCGGACAAAGGCATTTACGATGTCGTCATTCTCCATTGTCGGGGCGAGAAAAATGACCTTGCCCGTGCCGTCAAATTGGCCCGCCAGCTTGTTTAGCTTTGGCAGCTCGGCACGGCATATCTCACATTTCGTGGACCAAAAGCTAAGAACGACGACGGAGCCCCTCAGCTTGGCAAGCTCATACTGGTCGCCATCGAGCGAGACGCTCGAAAAATCCGGAGCTGACGCACCGACCTTGAGGCTCGTCTGGGCCCCGGCCGAGGCGGCGAGCACAAGCATAGCGGTGACCAGTAAAACTCTTTTCATAGCGGTCGGGGATCGGTGGGAGGGCCGTGCCAACAGATAATAGCACCTATTTTAAGCAAATCAACAAATACCGGGCATTTTCAGAAACGGGCCGCGTGCTAGAATCCAAGTTCATGCTGCTCGAATCGCTCGAGGCCATCAACTTCCGCAACCTGTCAGGACGCCTGGAATTCTCGTCGGGGCTTAATGTCTTTGCAGGCGAGAATGGCGAGGGCAAGTCCAATTGGCTCGAAGCGATAGCCCTGCTTGCATCGGCGAGGTCATTCAGGACATCTCGGCTGCCGGAGGCCGTTAAATTTGACGCCGATGAGGCCACGGTCCGCGGCAGCGTCCGAGAATCGCCCGAAATAGTCCGTGACCTTCAGGTCATCATCGCCGGCAACACCAAGACGCTGGCCATCAACGGCAAAAAAGAGGCGGCAAATCGATATCTCGGTCAGCTCCACGCCGTTGTTTTTACGGCCGACGAGCTTGAGATCGTTCGCGGCACGCCGGAATCGCGCCGCCGGTTCCTCGACGAGGGCATTGTCGGGCTTCATCCGCCCTTTGTGCAGGTCATCGCGGACTACACTCGCGTGATCCGGCAAAAGAACGCTTTGCTGAGCAGCGCGGCAGAACAGAGGCTTTCGACGGACAGCGTTATAGAACGCCTCACCCCGTGGAATGAGCAGCTTACTCAGCTCGCCGCCCGCATCCATCGCGGACGCACGCGCTTTGTCGAGCGGATCAATGAAGTGCTGGAGCGGAGGCTATTCGGTCACGAAGAGGTGGCCGTCGAATATCATTCCACGCTCGCCCGCCACGGAGCCCTAAGCGATTACGAGACCCTGATCACCGAGCGGCTGCAGGCCCGCGTGCAGGCCGAACTCGCTGCGGGGCATTCGCTCGTCGGCCCGCATCGCGATGACCTCGAGATCCGCTTTGATGGGCGCGACCTGCGCAAATTCGGCTCAGCCGGCCAGCAGCGAAGCGCACTTCTCCTGCTTTTGCTCTCGAATATCGCCGTCTTTCACGCCACCAGAGGCGAATATCCACTCTTTCTTATTGACGATATTGACGCCGAACTCGACTACAAAAGGATCGGTAAATTGCTCGCGTATCTCGACGGCAAAACGCAGACTTTCGTAACGACGTCGAAAGAGAGCTTTGTCGAGCGATTTGGCTCTTCGGCGGCTGTATTCCGAGTCGCCGGCGGCCGTGCCGAAATCCAATAAAATTAAGCTGCTTAATGCCTCTCGGCCACTACGGAAAACGGCCAAAAAGTGGTAAAATCCAACTTGGATAATGAAGGCAAAAGCGTCGTCCCCCGCACCGTAACGGTCTCGCTAAAGATCACAATTACCAAGCGGTAACTTACAGGCAAGGATAAGAGGTTTACTATAGTTTTGGCTAAGGCAAAGAAAGAATACAGTGCAGATTCGATAACCGTTCTCGAAGGGCGCGACGCGGTGCGCAAGCGGCCCGCGATGTACATCGGCTCGACGAGCGAGATCGGGCTGCATCATCTGGTTTACGAGGTAGTTGATAACTCGGTCGATGAGGCCCTGGCGGGCTTTTGCGATCAGGTCGAGGTGATCATTCACATCGACAATTCGATCACGGTCATCGACAATGGACGCGGCATTCCGACCGACATACACAAGCAGGAAGGCCGCTCGGCTGCCGAGGTCGTGATGACCGTGCTGCACGCCGGCGGCAAGTTCGACTCGAATTCCTACAAGGTCTCCGGCGGCCTCCACGGTGTCGGCGTGAGCTGTGTAAACTTCCTAAGCGAATTCCTCCGCCTTGAGATCTGGCGTGACGGCAAGACGCACGAGCAGGAATACGAACGCGGCATTCCCGTCGCACCGCTCAAGCAGACCGGCACCACGACGAAGCGCGGCACAAAGGTCACGTTTCGCCCCGACACCGAGATATTCGAGACGACCAACTACAGTTTTGAGAAGCTGTCAGAGCGGCTTCGCGAAAAGGCCTTTCTCAACAAAGGCATCCGCATCATCATCAAGGACGAACGCGAAGAAGAGGAGAAATCGCACGAGTTCTATTACAAGGGCGGCATCGCTGAATTTGTAAAGCACCTTAACCGCAATAAGCAGGTCCTGCACGACGAACCGTTGTATTTCGAGAGCGTCTCGGACGACCTCTCGATCGAGGTGTCAATGCAGTACAACGACGGCTACGACGAGAAGATATTTACGTTTGCCAACAACATCAATACCGTTGACGGCGGCACGCACCTGTCGGGTTTTCGCGGTTCGATCACGCGAACGATCAACAACTACGCCGAATCATCAGGCATGACCAAGAACGCAAAGGTCACGCTCAGCGGCGACGACGTCCGCGAGGGCCTGGTTGCCGTGATCTCGGTCAAGCTGCCGCAGCCGCAGTTCGAGGGGCAGACAAAGGGCAAGCTCAACTCGCCCGTCAAAGGGCCTGTCGAATCGTTCCTGAATGAGAAGCTGGGCGAGTATTTCGAGCAGCATCCGGCCGTCGCCAAAAAGATCGTCGGCAAGGCCGTCGAGGCCGCCCGCGCCCGTGAGGCGGCACGAAAGGCACGCGAGATCGTGCGAAAATCAGCGATGGGCGGCTCTGGTTTGCCCGGCAAGCTCGCCGATTGTCAGGAGAAAGACCCTGCGCTGAGCGAGATCTACATCGTCGAGGGCGACTCGGCCGGCGGCTCGGCCAAGCAGGGCCGCGACCGCAAGAACCAGGCCGTGCTGCCGCTCAAGGGCAAGATCCTCAACGTCGAAAAAGCACGCTTTGACAAGATGCTCGGCCACGGCGAGATCAAGGCGTTGATCACCGCACTCGGCACCGGCATCGGCAAAGAGGATTTTGACGTCAGCAAACTTCGTTATCACAAGATCTGCCTGATGACCGACGCCGACGTTGACGGATCGCACATCCGCACGCTGCTGCTGACGTTCTTTTATCGGCAGATGCCTGAACTGCTCGAGGGCGGCTATGTTTACATCGCCCAGCCGCCGCTCTACAAGGTAAAACGCGGCAAGAAAGAAGAGTACATCAAGGACGAGAAAGCGATGTTCCGCTATCTTATGCGTCAGGCGACCAGCGATGTTCAGGTTACGTCCGCAGATCGTGGCGTCGAAGGCCGCGAACTCTCAAAGGCACTCGAGCAGACGACCGAGCTCAAGAACTATAAAGAACGGCTCGCCAGACGCCTGTTCAATGATCCACATCTCGTGCAGGTGCTGCTTGAGGCCTTTGGCGGGCGTGACGGCATTCTGAGCAAGCATTCGGTCCGCCTGCGAAAGATATTCGGCGAACAAGAGATGATGGCCGAAGTCGAAGGCCGTCTCGCCGACGCCGGCTACAACACCGAACTCACCTCAGACGAGGAGCACAGCCTGTGGGAGATCGACATTGCCTATCCCAACGGCGGCCGCCTCAAGATCGACTGGAACCTTGCCAGCTATGTCGAATTCCAAAAGGCCGTCGAGCTAAAACGCGACCTCGAGACCTATTTTGCAGCACCATTTGTGCTCGGCGAGAACGGCAAGAGCGAATCGCTCGATACCCGCGAGGACCTGCTCGAAAAGGTAATGGGCCTCGCCAAAAAGGACCTCACCATCCAGCGTTACAAGGGCCTCGGCGAGATGAACCCCGAACAGCTCTGGGAAACCACCATGGACCCCGAAAAACGCACCATGCTCCAGGTTCGCATCGAAGACGCCATCGAGACCGACGGCATCTTCACCGTCCTGATGGGCGACCAGGTCGAGCCCCGCCGCAAATTCATCGAGGACAACGCGCTGGATGTGAAAAACCTGGACGTTTAGCGAGATGCGAGACCTCAAGGTGACAAAATCGACGCTTTCGCGATCTGACACAAGGCGCGATCTAAAAGATAAGACCCCTGGCGAGTTGATCGAGATGGTAGATCAACTCACCCTCGACGCTTGGGCCTTCAAAGAGAACCTCGATGCTGAACCCCGACTTCAGAGACATATTGTGGTCGTTAAAAAACGCCGCGGTTGACTTTATCGTCGTCGGGGCGTTTGCGCTTGCGTCTCACGGTCGGCCGAGGGCGACAGGCGATATCGACATTTTCTTACGAAACAGCCCGGACAATGCGGAGCGAATAATGGCGGCCCTGCGCGACTTTGGTGCGCCGCTTGACAAGATATCGGTCGAGGACTTCACGTCGCGTGACAACGTCGTCCAATTAGGTCTCGAACCGCGTCGCATCGATCTGATGACCCGGATCAGCGGCGTGTCGTTCGACGAAGCGTGGAAGAACAAGGTCGCTGTCGCGATCGGTGATCTGGAAGTGTTCGTCTTATCAAAAAGCGATCTGCTAGCAAATAAGAAAGCTGCGGATCGCGACAAGGACAGCGGCGACATCGCGTGGCTCACCGAGAACTCCTGACCGACTCTCGCGCATGCGTCCCTGGGACGTGTTTTCGTATGACCAAACGCTGTTTTGTATGACCCACGCGCATGATTTCCGGACCGTTTTTGCGTCCCGGATCACAAACTGGCCAAGATCGACAAATTTGACGAGCAGGCGGCGATCGACAAGATCGCCCATGCCCTGTATTGCCAACATCTTTCCTAAGAAGCAAAAACTGCTTGACATAGAATGCAATGACGTGCTATGTATGATACATCATGGCACTCGACCGAGATTTTGAGAGATTTAACGGCGGACCGAATGAACCGATAGCCAACCGCGTTCACGTGACGATCAGCCCCGCGAAGCTCATCCTGCTCAACCGCAGGGCCTACCAGCTCATGGGCACGCCTGAGGCCGTTAACCTCTATTACAGCCGCGTCCGCGACACGATCGCGATAGAACCGACAAGCCCGCGTTTTAACCAGGCATTTCCCGTCGCTGCGACAGGTGCGAGCTTTCGCATCAATGCCGCCCCGTTCTGCCGCAACTTCAACATCAAGATCGACGCGACCCTAAAATTTCCCCGCCCCGACCTCAAGGGCCACACCATGCTCCTAAACCTCTCCGAAACCATCTCCGTCAGCCGCCAGAAGCGAAAGAAGAAATAGGCTATGTCGGACTATCTTGGCGGCGCATTGAACAAAAATTTGGGCCGCACATGGAGCAAAAGTGCGCGTTCTTTGCGGCGTCGGCAGGTAGGCCTTCATCGTGAAAGTCTCTAGCGGTTATAGGGTCTATTGCCAAGGCAAATTGATCTTCCCAGCGGAACTGAAATCTTGCGGAACTTAGGGCGTTGTCGCGATAGTGGGCCGCAGGATGACCTTTAGCTAAGTCCGCGGAATGAGCGGCGATTCGGTACGCGATTAAGGATTGCTTTACGTCATCTTTGTTAGGCAATCCAAGATGTTCCTTGGCGGTCAGGTAACACAACATCGAACACCCATACCACGCCATCAGCGTTGCTCCCGCTATTGAAGTCATGTGGTCATAACCCGGGGCGATATCAGTAACAATTGGGCCTAAATTATAAAACGGAGCCTCATGACAAAGCGTAAGTTGCTGATCCATGTTCTCCTTCAGCAAATGAATTGGAATATGGCCTGGCCCTTCTACCATAACTTGTGCGTCATATCTCCATGCGCGTTTCACGAATTTTCCGATTCGCTCTAGCTCGGTAAATTGTGCTGTGTCGTTTGCGTCGGATATCGAACCTGAACGTAATCCGTTACCCAAAGAAATTATGAATCCATAGGCACTAGCTAACTCGCAGATTTCATCAAAGTGTTCAATTAGGAAGTTCTCACGTTGATGATGCCGGCACCATTCAGCAACGATTGACCCACCTCTGGACACGATACCTGTAAGTCGATCGTCCGTTGTTCCTTCGTCGACAATTGAAACCCCCACATTTACTGTCAAGAAATCAACGCCTTGCTCTGCATGCTCAATGAGCGTATCCCTAAATAGGGACCAACTCAGGTCTTTCACTTTTCCTCGAACTTTATCAAGCGCCTGATAAATTGGAGAGGTCCCGATTGGAACCGGACTATTCCGGAGAATCCACTCTCGTGTTTGATGAATATCCCGGCCAGTTGACAAATCTGTGACCGTATCGGCGCCCCAGTTGCACGCCCAAATCATCTTTTTAACTTCTGTTGCGATAGTTGAAGCTACAGCTGAATTTCCGATATTGGCATTAACCTTGACTCGGAAATTTCTGCCTATTATCATCGGCTCGGCCTCAGGATGATTGATATTGGACGGTATGATAGCTCTCCCCAAAGCAACCTCTTGCCTGACAAATTCCGGTGTGTAACCTTCAGATGGGAGAATGGCGCCGAAAGAGTGAGCAGCATGCTTGTGACCAATCGTTTTGTTTTCCAGGAACCCCTGATTCTCCCGTATCGCAATAAACTCCATTTCAGGGGTTACTATTCCTTGCCTCGCGTAGTGCATTTGCGACACGTTCTTTCCAGTTATTGCTCTGCGGACTTCAGCACGTCTACTCATACCATGGCAGGCTGTTCCACTGCCTAACAAAAGAGCCGCATATTCGGAAGTTCTCTCCGAAAGAACCTCCGTGTCGTTTCTTGATTCAATCCAGGTTGCGCGACAGCCAGATAGTCCCAATGCTAAGTCAATAGTCGATGCCGGATCCCCATAGGGACCAGTGGTATCGTATAGTGAAATACCATCCACCAGCTCCCTATGTCGGTTGTCTTTACTGCTATAGCCGGTGCCAAAAGCTATTCTTCGCATTGGTACTCTTAAGTTGGCAGTGGAACCTTGCGAATAAATCCGAGTTGATTGCGGGTACGTAACCCGTAAATCATCGAGTTTTTTAGATTCGCGATTTTTTTGAATTGAGATCATTCTTTCCTCTTCGGTTGTGACCTGCTCCCGTAAAATTACCCCAAGTGGAAAGCAAGAATCAAATAGAATGGAGGAAGGTTCTTGCAATGAGGAAAAAGTATACGGAAGAGCAGATCGTGGGGATCTTGCGAGGGGCGGAGGCGAGCGGGAAAGGCGTTAAGGAATATTGCCGTGAGAAGGGAGTGCACGAGACGACGTTCTACGGGTGGAAGAAGCGGTTTGGGTCGATGGATGTCGAGGAGGTACGGGAGTACCGAACGCTGGTGCAGGAGAACGCACGGTTGAAGCGTCTGCTGGCTGAGCGCGATCTTGAGATCGACGCGATCAAAGAGGTGCTTAAAAAAAGTGGTAGGCGTGTCGGACCGGCGAGAGGCAGTGAGGATAATGATCGGTGCGGGTATGAGCGAGCGGTTCTCGTGTGCTTTGTTGGAACTGGAGCGAAAGAGCTATCGGTACGAGCGGCGAGAGCGAGCACCTGACCCGATCTCAGAGCGGATAAAGGAGTTGGCGCTTGCTTATCCGCGATTCGGGTATCGGCGGATATGGGCGATGCTTGGCACGGGCCGGAGAGGTGGTGAACATCAAGCGTGTGCATCGCTGGTGGAAGAAGCTGAAGGCTGCGACTTGCGAGGAAAAGGCCGAAAAGACGGCGTCAGGACGTGCAGATGATCGTTCCAAAGGCCGAGAAGGCGAACCAGGTGTGGACTTACGATTTTGTATTCGATCAGGCAGTTTCGGGGCGAAAGCTGAAGATGCTGACGCTGGTTGATGAATACACGAGGGAATGCCTTGCGGTCGAGGTCGCATCATCGATCACGGCGAGGGGCGTGAGACGGGTGCTTGAGCGGGTTTGCCGCGAGAGAGGATGCCCTCAGATGATCCGCTCGGACAACGGCAGTGAATTCATCGCCGGGGCGACCCGCGAATGGCTCTCGGCAAACAACATTCAGCCGATGTTCATCGCACCGGGCAAGCCTTGGCAGAACGGCAAATGCGAGAGCTTTAACGGCAAGCTGCGCGATGAACTGCTGGGCCAAAGGTGGTTCAGTTCGATGTGGGAAGCACGGGTAGTGATCGAAAGCTGGCGGAAATTCTATAACACGACGCGCCCGCATTCGTCGCTTGGCTATCTCACACCCGCCGAGTTTGCTGCCAGCCTCGCCTCCGGCTCGGCTGCCACCAAACTCGATCACGATCCGACGGCAGTTAGACCAAAAACACTAGCTTTCCACTTGGGGTAAAAACAGGGGGCTGGACAGTTGCAATGCAGTTCGGTTCTATCGGTACTCGTGACTATGATGAGGGAAATCACTCCAAATCACCTAAATTTCGTATATTATACCGAATCAGCGTAAGCAACCATGAGGATAGTCGACGAGCTCAGATGCAGAATGGCCCGAGATCCAAATAAGCGTTCAAGTATCGTTGAACATAGGAGTTGAGAGAGATTAGCGATGGTGTCTGCCCTTTCACCTGAAACAGTACTGCAAAATCGGTACCGTATTATCTCGCGTCTTGACACGAAGCCCGATGGCAAGGCGAAGGGAGGAATGGGAGCAGTTTATCTTGCTGTGGACACTCGGTTGAGTTGTGAGGTGGCAGTCAAACAAACTATCAACGAGAACGCTGAGCTTTCGGAGGAGATGACGAAAGCGTTTGAACGTGAAGCCAAACTCCTAGCGATCTTGCGACATCCTTCATTACCGAGAGTTACGAATCACTTTATTGAGGATAATGCCCAGTTTCTAGTAATGGATTTGGTTCACGGCAATGATTTAGACGATGTGCGACGTGACTACGGCGGATGGTTACCAGTTGAGTTGGCATTAAACCTCGCCGACCAACTTTTGGCGGTACTTGAATATCTACATTCGCACAATCCGCCGGTTATTCATCGTGATATAAAACCTTCAAATTTGAAACTGACCCAAAACGGGCATTTGATGCTTTTGGACTTTGGCCTCGCGAAAGGCACGGTTGGTTTAATGTCCCAACACAATGATCGAAGCCTGTTTGCCATGACAGAGGCATATGCCTCGCCAGAACAACTTGAAGGCGAAATTACGGAAGCACGAAGCGATTTATTTAGCGTCGGCGCGACCTTTTATGAATTATTGACGGGGCAGGCACCGCTGCACGCCTTGACGAAGCGAGCGTTCGCCTTGGCAATGAGAAAACCAGATCCATTGTGTCCGATTCATGAACTGAATATGGACGTTCCAGTCGAAATTTCCCGGATCTTTATGCAAGCGTTAGCACTAGACATCGAAAACCGCCCATCGTCGGCTAGTGAATTTCGACGAGTGTTAGGCCAAACGGAGATCGAGAACGAGTTGCAAACAGTCCAAGGAGACGAAGACAGGACTTTCCCTTTGTTCAGCCGAAGCGAAAGCGAAGACAGGCTTGTTACAGATACTGAGAAAGACCTAATCAAAGGAATTGAACAGCTACGCCTTCGGGCCGAGAGAGCCGAAGAATTAGTCCAAGAGCAACGTCAACGCCAAGAAGCGGAAAAACGACATCAAGCTGAATCGGCACGAAAACAACGCGAAGCGGAAGTCGCGCGACAAAAAGAAATTAAACGGCTTAAAATCGAAGAAGCAAAACTCCAGGAGGAAAAAAAGAGATTAGAAAGGGCAATAATCCTCGAAGAAGCTAAGGAAAAAAAGGTCACGACATGGAAACGCGTCGGCGTCGCAGTATTAACCATAACGATATTGGGCGGATTGTTTTGGTTAGCCTCGGGCCTGTTCTCAAGCGTATCGAATACTGCAAGTGATTATTACGGTATTGCCTACAACTGTGAGAAAGAAATGGACAACGATTGCGCTCTTGCTAATTTTTCTAAGGCGATTGAGTTAAGACCTGACTTTCCCGAGGCATACCTAGGGCGTGGAACTGCCTATGTGAACAAAGGCAGTTATGACGATGCAATCACAGACTACTCAAGAGCCATTGAGCTAAGGAATGCTTTTGCCACTGCCTATCACAATCGGGGAGTCGCCTATGCTCGCAAAGGCAATTTTGATAATGCTATTAGGGATTACAATCAAGCAATTGAATTAGAGCCTAATGATGCAAGTACTTACCACAATCGGGGACTTGCTAATGCTAAGAAAGGCAATTACGAACAAGCGATCAAGGATTACAATAGAGCAATTAATATTAAGCCCAATGATGCAGGTGTCCATGTCAGTCGGGGAGTCGCATTCTCAAAAAAGGGAAATATCGACCAAGCAATTGCGGACTATCGGATGGCCTTGAAATTAGATCCAACCGACAAGGATGCTAAAAACAATTTGGAAGTCGCCTTAAAAGAACAGAAGCTTAAATGAAGAATCAACGCCGTAGATGTCTTAAGTTAGCTCTTCGGCTTCGCCTCAGGCAAGCAGGGATGCTTGCCGCTCCAGTCAATCCTGTCGCGTAACTCCTTCAATTTCTAGTACCACGTCCGCACCGTAGACTTTTGCCGGGGTTTGATAGCCGGGGGTGAAGTTGCCGGCGAGTATCTTTTCGGCGATGTTGAGGGCGGCGAGGGCGGTTAGGGTGTAGCCTTCGGGGCCTTGTTGGTGGGATTGGACGCGGTTGCCGTTTAGGTCTGAGGCTTCGCCCCACATTAGGGTGCGGCCCTTGGCGCGTTCCTCGTCGGTGGGGCCGCCGGGCGGGATCTGTTTTTGGAGGTAGTTATTGACGGGCTTTGACGCGAGGAGCCAGCCGAGGTAGCGGCTGAGCTTTAGCATCTTGAGCTGAGGCTTCGGGACGACGGTGAAGACCTCGATGTTTGGGATGCCGGTGGAATAGTAAGCTGTCGCTACGTCGCCCCACGGGATGGTGACGGCGGTCTTTACGACTCTTGGGCCATTAACCGCATGTGGAATGCTAACGTCGCTTGAGCCCTTACTTACGTGCGGGCTACTGACACTCGGGCTACTGACACCGTCGCCAAAGTCGATCTCGCGAGTCTTCCACGCGGCGGGGACGCTCGTGATCTTGCCGTCTTTGCGGATGGCGCCGCCCTTGCCGACATTCATCGTCATCGTCGCCTGCGTGCCGTGTGAGATGCGGCCCATGCCGTAGAATGCGAGCGACAGATGTGTCGCAGTCGGCAGACGATCTTTCAAATGCTTCGCGAGACAGTCGCTTGGAACCACGTCAAACCCAACGCCCGGCATCAGCATCACGCCCGCGTCCTCGGCCTTTTTGCCCATGGCCGCACACGCCTCGAAAACGGCAATCTCGCCGGTGATGTCGGTGTAATGTTTCTTGTTGCGAATACACGCCTCGACCATCGGCCGCGAGGTCAACGAGAACGGCCCCGCGCAGTGCAGCACCATCTCGACCTCCTGCAATGCCGCATCCAACCGGTCGGTCTCGTTAAGCGAAAACACGCGGTACTCGAGATGATGCTTCTTAGCCAACGCCTCGACCGCGATCGCATTGCGGCCGGCAAGGATCGGTTTCAAACCACGCTTGGCCGCGTAGCGAACGATCAGTTCGCCGGTGTAACCGTTTGCTCCGTAGATCAGAAAGTTCATAACTTCGGAATAAGGGATAAGTGAGAAGGGACAAGTTATAAGGTCGAACTTCGCACTTTTGCCTTATACCTTATCACTTATTCCGAAAACAAACTGGCAGCCGCAAGGTGCGATTCGGATAAACGTTTTAGGAAAGTCTTCCGCTTGATCTCCTTAGCCCCGAGGGCTTTCATATGCGGTGTCATCACCTGGCAATCGAGCCAGGTCGAGCCGCGTGCGGCTAGGTGGTCGATGAGGTGGAGCAGGGCGAGTTTTGAGGCGTTTGGCTGCTTATAGAACATCGATTCGCCGCAAAAGACGCCGCCCGCGTCGATGCCGTAGAGGCCGCCGGCGAGATCGCCGTCGACGTCCCACGCCTCGACGCTGTGGGCCATGCCTTCACGGTGCAGTTGGCCGTAAACGCGCTCGAAATCCGCAGTGATCCACGTGCCGCCCTGGCCGGGGCGATAGGCCAACGAGCATTCGCGCATCACATCGGCAAACGCCTTGTCGATAGTGAACGTAAACTCGCCCTTTCGCCTCGCTTGCAGCAAACTTCGCGGAACGTGCAGTTCCCTGAACTCCAATATCGCCCGCCGTTCGGGGCAATGCCACGGCAGCGGCAGGCCCTCGGTGTACCACGGGAAAATGCCTTTCAGGTAAGCCTCGCGAACATTCTCAGTCGTCAGCGGCGTGCCGTAAGCGACGACATCACGAGAGCTGTAGAGATACTCGCCGATCTCGACCCACTCGGCGTAATCGTGCGTGAGTGGATTCGGGAAGACCATAGGGAATTTTACCGCAGAGACACAAAGACGCAGAGATGACCAAGAACACAATAGGATTAATCTCTTTTCGCTTACTCTGTGTCTCTGCGTCTCTGCGGTTACACTTCCTATACTTCCTTCAGCTTCCACTTGCCGCGGCGGAACAGCAATGCCGCGACGACTGCCAGGACCGAAAACGCGATCGTTATCGACCAAAACACGCCGTGCGGGCCGAGGCCTGCTCGATACGACAGGTAATACGCCAGCGGTATCTCGAAGCACCAGAAAACGCCCAACGCAATATACGTCGGCGTCCAGGTGTCGCCGGCGCCGTTGAATGCCGTTTCGAGCACCATGCCGATCGCGTAGAAGAAGAAACCATATGCGATCACGCGTAATGCATCGCTCGCAAACGCCAGCACCTCAGGCTCCTGTGTAAAGATGCCTGCGATCTGCGGTGCGAATATCACAAAAGCGATACCGATCGAGGTTTGGACGACGGCGTTGTAACGGGCGGCCGTCCAGACGGCCTTTTCGGCGCGTTCGGGCTTGCCGGCACCGAGATTTTGGCCGACGAGCGTCGCGGCCGCGTTTGCCAAACCGAGCGATGGCAGCAGCGCAAAGATCACCACGCGAATGCCGATCTGATAGCCGGCAAGCGCGATCATCCCAAAGCCCGTAATCACGCGGATCAGCCCGATCCAGCTTGCGGTCTGGACAAAGAACTGAAAGATGGCCGGGCCTGAGACCCGAGCGAGTTTCCATAGCAGCGAACTGTCAAACGTCCAGTGCTCGCCTCGTATCGTTACTCGCCGATTGCCAAAGAACAGCGTGTACGCGGCTACGGCCGCACCGACGCCGCGGCCGATGACCGTGCCGACAGCGGCACCCGTGACGCCCATCTCCGGAAAGATCCAGACGCCAAAGATAAAACACGGCGCAAGGACCATATTCAGAATGTTTGCCATCCACAGCACGCGCATCGCCACGGCTGCGTCGCCGGCGCCGCGAAAGATCGCGTTGAGCAGAAACAGCATCATCACGACGACGTTGCCGCCGAGCATGATTCGGGTAAAATTGACGCCCTCGGCAATGGTCGGCTCGTCTGCTCCCATTGCCGCCAGAATGTCCGGCGCGAAGATCGCACCGATCGCCCCGAGCACTATCGATGCCGCCACGCCGAGATAGATCGAATGCGCGGCGGCACGTGCCGCACCGTCGGGATCCTTTTCGCCGATTCGACGCGCAACGGTCGCCGTCGCTCCGATGCTTATGCCGATCGCGACCGAATAGATGAGATACATCATCGATTCGGTAATGCCGACGACCGCGACCGCATTCGCACCCAGATGCGAGACGAAAAATATGTCAACCACTGCAAACAGGCTCTCGGCAAACATCTCGATGATCATCGGCACCGCCAGAATGACGATCGCCGCACCGAGACTGCCTTGAGTAAAATCACGCGTCGAGCCCCACAGAGCTTCTCTGAGGATCGAGCGAATTGAATTGTCAGCCGCCAGCGTCGGCGGCGTTTCGATAGACATGTCGTTTCACCTTAATAGTAATAGAGCGACACACAAAAATGTGTCCAGAGACGCCCCGTTTCGTAAAGGCGCACTTCGACGAATCAGAGCATGAATTGCGGTGGATTAATTAGCGGAGGGCAAGCTTCATAGTTTGACGAAAGTAACACAGGCCGGCCGACAGATGCAATCGACGACGACGGCTTTTTTCTGGCGAGGCCGTTGCTTTCTCGCTGCGCCAGCAACTAAAATGGGGCATCTGTTCCTCCCCGCATAAGATGTTGGTTCAAGAGACAAGATCGTCCGCCTGTCGAAGGCTGAGTGCCGCATTATTTGCGGCGGTCAGCTTGCTTTTCGTCCGGGCCGCCGTCGGCCAGGCCCCGGCCGAGCTCAACATGCTGGTGGTCGGCGATTCGCATATTGCGGGGCAGGGCCTCAAGCCCGAGCACAAATCCTACACCCTCGTAAAAGAATGGCTTGAGAATGATTCCTCCGGATCACCTCGCAAGGTCAACCTCAAGGTCAAGGCCCACGGCGGCGCGCGTCTCAATCTGCACGCCGACGAACTCGCTGCCATGCAGAAGGCCGGCGATGACATCACTATCTACCGCTATCCCGAGGCAAACATCTCGCAGCCGAGCATTCGGATGCAGATCGATGATGCGCGGCGCGAATACGCGAGCGGCGACGATGTTGACCTCGTCATGATGTCAGGCTGCATCACGGATGTGCTGGTCGGGAATATCATCAATCCGTTCGTATCGGAAAAGCGCCTCGGCCGGGACATCAAGCAGTATTGCGGCGAGGCATTGCAGGGAATTCTAGAACACATTGCGGCCACCTTTCCACGAGCCCGCATCGTCGTCGTCGGCTATTTCCCGGTCGCCTCGCGCAAGGCAAAACTCAAGAAGATACCGCCGTATTTCCTTAGGATCGTGAGCTATCCGCGCTCGCTGCAGGGCATCTTTACAAATGTTGTCACGCGACAGATTTTCAGGCCGTTAAGGCGCAAGCTCGCCAAGCGATCAGCGCTTTGGATGCGTGAGTACGAGCGCGAGGCACGCGGCGCCATCGATCGGGCCAATGCACGTTTTGACAAGCCTCGAGTGCTCTTTGTCCCGTCACCGATAACCGCAGACCGGAGCTACGGAACGAAGGATTCTCTGCTCTGGGAAGTCGGTATGGACCAGCGGCCGAATGACGAGACCTATGAGGAACGGCTCGTCGGCTGTGCCCGCGTATTCTCTGAACTGAAATTTCAGCACTACGGACGCTTTTCCCTGCGAATGTGTGAACTATCGTCCGCCGCCCACCCGAATGTCGAGGGCTCGCGTGCCTTTGCCGAGGCGATAGAGGATAAGCTAAAGTCTATCTACTGACGCAATGAATGATCCGCCCCAAGCGACCTCGCCGGGGCCGACAGCATTTGGCTGGCGGCATGCCGTGATCGCTGCCATCGTCTTTGGCTCGTTGGCGACGCTGCTTATCATCTGGCCGCCGTTTGGCCAGTATCAGGAGTATCACAATTTCGCCGACAAGCGGCCGCTCATCGGCATTCCTAACTTCGGCGATGTGGCGTCAAATCTCGGCTTTCTGCTCGTCGGCATCGCCGGCCTTATCACGCTCTTCAAAAGACACGCGGGCCCGATGCAGGCCGCCTGGATCGTTATGTTCTCAGGCATCGCCTCGGTCGGCGTCGCCTCCGCCTATTATCACTGGGCCCCGGCCGACGCAACGCTCGTGTGGGACCGCCTGACGTTGACGGTCGGATTTATGGGTATGTTTGTCGCCTTGCTCGGCGAATACATCAGCCCTCGGCTCCGCGTGCTGCTGGTTCCCGCAATTGTTATCGGGGCCGGCAGCGTATTCTATTGGGACCAATTCCAGGACCTGCGTTTCTACTATTGGGTCCAGATGATGCCTCTTTTGGTAGTGCCTGTGCTGCTGCTGCTATTCCGGCCGATGTATTCGCACGGATGGCTGATCTTCGCCGGTGCCATCTGGTATGGCCTGGCCAAGCTCGCAGAGCTGTGGGACAGTGTGATATTTAATGCCGTTGGCGGCGTCATCAGCGGCCATACGATCAAGCACCTGCTGGCAGCCATCGGCTGCCTGTCGATCCTAATGGCCCTTCGGCTCAGAAAAACAGCTAATGGCTAACAGCTATAAGCTAATAGCTACTTTTTGATGCTTCACCTCGACCGCCGCAATTTCCTTAAGGCATTTGCCGCATCGCTCGCCGCCATTCCGGCTCGAAATGTGCTGGCTGCCGACGGCGAACCTTATCACCTGCTTGTTGTCGGCGATTCGCTCATCTGGGGCCAGGGCCTCGTGGAGGAGGACAAGATCTACAGCCTTACGGCCGAATGGCTGCGGCGCGATGCCTTTGGTTCGCCGCGCGACGTCAAGCTCAAGGTGAAGGCCCATTCCGGAGCGACGGTCCGTTTTGATGCCAAGGAGGCCGAGAAATACCGTCGCGCCGGCAAGGACGAGAACCACTATTACAAAGGCGAGGTCAATGTCTCGACGCCGAGCATGTTCAAGCAGGTTGAGACCGCATCGGCCGAATATCGCGAGGCGGGCCGAGCGCGCGGCGCCGATATGGTTATCCTCTCCGCAGGGATCACCGATATCTCGGTCGAGGGCGTGCTCGACCCTTTCGGCGACAACAAGAAGCTGCCGCCGCTCATCGAGGAAGTTTGCCGAAAGCGTGTCGGTGAACTGCTCGAACACATCTCGGCAAATAATCCCGACGCCTTGATCGTCCTCGTCGGCTACTTTCCGATGATCAGCCCGCGTTCGTCAAAAGGAAAGGTCTTTAACGGCTGGCTCGAAACGCTAAATGCTCCGGGAGCTCTCCAGTCGCTTGCAAACAACGGCCTGATGCGGCCGCTGCTCTTCAACCGGCTCTTCAAGAAGGCCGTAACGCGCTCGCGGCTGTGGATGACGGGATCCGACCGCAGTCTTCGCCTTGCGGTCGATGACCTCAACGCAAAAGCCGGCCGCACGCAGGGTGTCTTCGTCGCTTCGCCGCTCACCGAGGAGCATTCGGTCGAGGCTCCGGACACAAAGCTGTTCCGAATGCGTGCCGACGGCACCGTGACCGATCCGCTCTTTCTCGAGCGCAAGGCCGATTGCAAGGTCGCATTTGACGAGCTAAAACGCTCGACGGGCCTCGATTACTCATCACGGCGGTGCTCGGTCGCGGCCGTCGGCCATCCCGACCGGGCCGGTTCGCGCCTCTACGCCGATGCCGTTATCATGGCCATTCGCACCGCTCTGACTGAGCGGCGGTAAGCCTGTTTTGGGTTCCCCGTCGGCGGAGGAGCTTGACCGTTGCTCGGCCTCATCCGCTTCCTCATAGCCTTCCTGGCCGGGAAGCGGGACGAGCGACTTATAGAGTCTGTGGACCGTCGATTTTGACTTCCCGACCTCTTCGGCAACATCGCGAATCGAACGGCCTTTCTCCTTTATTTCCCTGTATATTCTGACGGTCAACTCGTCTTCGGCCTCAAGCCGGATATCGGTCATTAATGTGCGTTCGTTCTCGTATTGAATAAATTCAAAGCCGAGAAATGCTCTCTCGTCCTTGATCAACGCAAACGTCGGCAGATGCGCCGAATTAAAGATGATGTCCGTCGAACGGGAGCGCAAGTGCTTCAGATAGCGTTCGTCCGCAGCCTCGCCGCTCTGGCCCAGAGCAAAAATGCTGTCCGCAATATTTGCCGCCAGCCGGAGCCCGCCCAGACAGTTCAATGTGAGTGCACGCGGCCTGTCGGCGCGAGCTACGTCCGCAATGACAAGCACCGAAACGTCACAGTCCGATATGAGTCGCCTCAGCCGACGCATCACGGGCGACAGTTCGGTCGATCCGTAATACGAACGCTTCAAAGCGGTCAGGCTGTCTAGGATGACCACGTCGATATCGTGCTTTCGCACCTCCCGTTCGATGCCGCTGCACAGCGATCTTGCCGTTTCTTCGGCGTTCGCCTCGGCCATCGCCTCATACGGATCGAACGATATCCATTTGACGTCTTCCGAAAATGCATAATGTTCGCCCAATTTGCCGTCCGTCCTGCCATCATCGCTGTAACGCATCTGCACCTGCTTTCGCGACATCTCGAGATCGACATAGAGCACTCGTCGCGGCCCCGCGGTTCGCTCCAGCGGTCCGAGCTGCCATGATCGCGCAAGCGACTCGGCGATCTGCGTCGCCAGTACGCTCTTGCCGACGCCTACCTCGCCAAACAGCAATGCCATCTCGCCCTCGAGCCACAACTCGCCAAACAACGACATTGGCTCGTCATCGCCTAATGCGGAACCGATCAGCTCGTTCATCGAACACGACTGGGCCGCCTGATGTGTTCTCTGCTCATCAAGCATTTATGTTTGACATTTTATGCACAGGTTGCAATAATAGTCAAGTGTTTTATACAGGCAACAATCAAAAATCTTTGCGGGACAGTGGGACACTCCGCAAATATGCCAGCAAATGCTGTATGTGCAACAGTTACGGTGATTTTCCACTGTCCCAAACTGTCCCGTCGTGGGACACTGGTGTTGAGAACGATGGTTTGTTGCATCATATAATGGAGAGCGGTCAGAATAAGACGGTCGTGGAGGAATGATGGGATACTTCTTGAGACTCACAACATCGATAGCATTTTCAGCTGCCGCGCTGTTTTTGATGGCGGCGCCGACATCAGCCCAACAGAGTTCGACGGTGGCGGTTCTGCTGGTCGGTGACGGTGAAGGCAATACTGTTCGCATCGCTCCGGCGGTAGCCATTAAGTCGGACGGCGTGTTTTTGGTGCCGTTAGACTCGGTAACGGACGCGAAAGAACTTCAGCTTCGCCTGCAAAATGGTGAGATATTTGATGACGTCTATCTGGTTAATCTGGACGGCCGACGAAATGTTGCCGCGATCAAGATCAAGGGCGCAGAGGTCACTGTAAAGGACAGCGCTGGTTCTGACGGCCTCAAACCTGGCGACAAACTGACCGTCGTTACCCATAGTCCAGGCAAGCTCTGGGCTGAGACGGCGGCCTCGGTGACCGGTCTCAAGATGGCTACTGAGGTTCCGGGGGCCGGCGAGGGTTTCCGCGTATTGCAGTTTCAGGCCGAACTTCCGGGGGACATTGACGGTGGGGTGGTCTTTGATACGTCCGGCCAGCCGTTGGCACTGATGACCAAACTGCTTGCCGCCCCAACTGATTCGAGTTTCGGGGTGCCGATTGCGGCGATCAAGGGACTTGGCGACGGTACGGCGCATCGGACCTATGGGAACGGACGAAATTTGACGCTGCCGGCGTCAAGCGAAGATCTTAAACTGGCCCGGAATCCAAGCAAGGATCCTAAAGACCTTCTTTTAACTTCAAAAAAGGTCGCGGTTCGCAGTGATACGAGTCTCTTTACAGCCGCTCAACTCGTTACCGAGTTAAAACAGCGCAAAGAGATCAACGACCTTGGATGGGTATTCCTTGAGAATGCATGGGATCAGAAGAACCGGCCCGATCTGATTATCGACCTTGACCATCAAATACTGACCTTTAATTTCACCTTTACGATCACGCACCGTAGGACCTCGATCGTTATTGCATCCGGAAAGGCGATTATTGCCGATGGAGCGTTTGGCTCAAAGAAAATGGGCGATCAAATCGTTAAGAACCTGACAGCGTTGACGGGTGCAAAGAAGGCCACAAAATGAAGATCGCGGTGGCAATGAGCGGCGGAGTCGATAGTTCGGCTGCTGCTGCTTTGTTAAAGGACGAGGGACACGAGCTGGTCGGATTTACGATGCAGCTATGGAACCAGCGTCGCGGCGTGTCGGTCGATGAGAACGGCGATCCGCTGCCGAGCCGGTGCTGCTCGCTCGACGATGTTTACGATGCTCGTCGCGTGGCCGAATCACTCGGGTTTCCGTTCTACGTCCTCAACCTCGAAAAGGACTTTGAGCGCGACGTGGTCGAGCCGTTCGTTCAGAGCTACCTGTCGGGCGAGACGCCGATACCATGCGTCGCGTGCAATTCGCGGCTCAAGTTTGCGTCCTTGGACAAAATGGCCGTCTCGCTCGGGTGTGACAAGGTTGCGACCGGCCATTACGCCCGCGTCATTTATGACCAGTCCGCAAACCTCTACCGCCTGCTCCGCTCGACAAACCACTGGAAGGACCAGAGCTATTTTCTCTGGGAACTCAAGCAGGAACAGCTCTCGCGAGCCTATTTTCCGCTTGGCGAGATGCAAAAAGAAGAGGTCCGCGACATCGCCCGCGGGGCAAAGCTTTACACGGCCGAGAAGCAGGAATCGCAGGAGATCTGCTTCGTGCCCGACGGCAAATACAGCGAGTTCATCGACCGCTACCTCGCCCACGATGGCCGCGATGGCGAGTTACCTGATGGCGGCGACATCGTCACGGCCGCCGGCGAAGTTGTCGGCAAACACACCGGCATCCACCGCTACACCATCGGCCAGCGTCGCGGCCTCGGCATCGCTGCGGAAAGGCCGCTCTATGTCACACAGATCGAGCGAGCACGGAATCAGATAATCGTTGGCGAGGAAGACGAACTCGACGCGATCGAGTTCATCGCGAGAGGTGTCAACTGGATCGCTTTCGACGAGCCGGCGGAATCTGTCCGTGCTCTGGTCAAGATACGCTACCGTCACGACCCCGCACCGGCAACGATCACCGCGTTGCCGGACGCCCACGCCCGCATCGTCTTTGACGAGCCGCAGCGTGCAATAACGCCCGGCCAGGCAACGATCTTCTACGATATCGAGACCGGCGATGAGGTTGTTGGCGGCGGCTGGATTATGCGAGACTGAGGATATTATGGCAGCTTCGAATCTAACGATCTTGAATGAACGCCTCTCACAACGTCCCGAACCGCTCCGTGAGGACCTTGCCGGTTACATCGTCGAGCATTTGGATGAAATAGAACTCGACATGAACGTATCTGACGATGGTGACCTAAGGACCGAACTGCTGCGCAGGGAAGCGGCCGCGATCTTGGATCCGCGAGAAGGTAACCCGTGGGCCGATGTAAAAGAACGAGTTCTCTCGTCAAGATCCAGATGAGATACGATCTCATCATTCGGCCTGAAGCTGAGGCAGATATTCTGGAGGCGTATAATTGGTATGAAGATGAAGAGGTAGCGTTGGGACACGAATTCCTCCTTGTGGTTGAAGAGGCGTTGGGTGATATTGCGAAGCGACCACTGTCGTATCAAGTAGTGCTTGGAAAAACCAGACACGTTGTCCTGAGGCGATTTCCATACTCCATATTCTTCATGATCTTTGACAACCTGATCACGGTTACAGCGTGTGTCCACCACAAGCGCCATCCGCGGGTTTGGGTATCTCGTACCTCAGATGAAGAAGGCTGACTTGCGCAAACTCTGTCTTGACAGACGGTCATCGCTTTCGGCCTCCGAAGTCGTGACGGCAAGCCGACGCATCGCCGATCGCTTTTCGAGACGGTGGAGCTGCCACCGGGCGGTGTTGTTCACACATTTATCAGAATGGCCAAGTTCAACGAGATCGACACCTCGATGATCTACTATCGACTGTGGCGTGACCGGCCTGATATCGCTACCGCAGCTCCGCGGACCGACCTGAAGACGGGCGATTTCGAGAATGTTGCGTTTGAGGCGTCGTCGGACTGGCAAGAGAACGCATTTGGCATTCGTGAACCGGCGGGCAGTGAGATCGTAGCGCCGCAGGATATCGACGTTGTGATCGTGCCGCTGCTTTGCTTTGACCGCGCAGGCCACCGCGTCGGCTATGGCAAGGGAATGTATGACCGTTTCCTGGCAAAATGCCGGCCTGATTGCGTCAAGGCCGGCGTGAGCTTATTTCCGCCCGTCGATACGATCGACGACATAACATCGTCAGACGTCGCCCTCGATATGTGCATTACGCCCGATATGGCCTATCGCTTCTGAGTACTGATCTTTGACAACCTGTCAGGCCTTGGCCTTTTAGGATATCGCGTATCTCGCCGAGCAGTGCTTCCTGCGGCGGCGGCTCACTCTGGGCGGCCAGGCGTTTGAAGTAGTCCATTGCGAGCTTGGCGATGATGAACATCGTAAGGCCGACTATTAGAAACGTGATGATGTCGCTGATAAGCTGGCCGTATCGCAGGACGGGCAGCCCGGCCTTCGCGACCGCTTCGAGATCGACCTGGCCATCCTTCAGCGGCAGCGGCGTTGAGCTCAGATTGATGAATTTGCTCTTGAAATCGAGTCCGCCGGTCACCATTCCGACCACGGGCATTACAATGCCCTCGGTAAACGTCGTCACGATCTTGCCAAACGCGCTCCGATGATGACGCCGATAGCCAGGTCGAGCACATTGCCGCGTGCGATGAACGCTTTGAATTCATTCCACATGATTCCCTTCTCCTTAATAGTTGGTATGAAAAAAGGCGGGACGCGAGCCCGCCTCAGTAGTCAAACAAGATACCTATCGACTATACCTTAGCCGCATCGGCCGACTCATCCTCATCGTCGTCCTCGTCGGTGAGATAGGCGGCTTCGTCGTCGTCCTCTTCCTCGTCAACGAGGTCGATCTGGGTCGATTGCGGTTCCTCATACTGGGCGGCAGCCGAGACGGCCTCTTCTTCCTGGCTCTCGCGGGCCTTGAGCATCGAGCAGCTTCCCTCGAGGATCGCTCCTTCTTCGACGATCAGCCGAGGGCTCTGGATGTTGCCCATCACGCGGGCCGTGCGGCCGAGCTGGAGTTTTTCGCTGGCGATGATGTCGCCGTTGACCGCACCATTGATCATTCTGCGGCAACGGTAATATTCGCATCGACCTGGCCGTTGGTCCCGATGATAAGTGTTCCTGATTCGGAGGCGACGGTGCCGATCAGATGCCCGTCAACACGAAGCATCGCGTGGAACTCGGTCTCGCCGGTCAGCGTGGTGCCGTGGCCGACAAAGCCGGACAGCCGGCCCTCTTTGATATCGCGGGCCATCGAATCGCTTTCTGAGATGGCTCGGCCGGCGGGCTCGCTGGCGTAGTTGTATGGATTTGGCTGTGTTTGCGGCTGCTCGGGTGCACCGTCGTCCTTGTTTCCGCGTCCCATTCTGATCATAGTGTGTTACCTCGCTGATGAAATTTCGCCGAAAAGCCTCGCGCGGCTTGGGAACTTACCGGAAAAACCGCCTCGCCGGCGTCACTTGCCGCGGACGACGAGCCCAAACGTGCCTTATCTTCTCTAACAAATAGATAATAGGTCAGTTTTTGCAGGCGTGTCTAGTAGATTTTGATGTTGTAAATGGCGGCCCGAAATGGCAAAATTCATAGTTTTCGGCGCCGAAGAGGTAGATTTTGAAGGCTGAGACCAAAACCAAGACGAAACTGCTCAAAAAGATGGGCCGCGATTGAGGATTTCTCGATGATCGCAGAGGGCGACCGCGTGATGGTGTGCCTGTCGGGCGGCAAGGACAGCTACCAGCGCTCGACCTCTTGCTTGATGTCCAGCAGCGGGCACCGGTAAACTTTGAGATACTTGCGGTTAACCTCGATCAGAAGCGGCCCGACTTTCCCGGAGAACGTCTTGCCCGATTACCTTGCATCGCGAAAGTGCCCTATCGCATCGTCGAGGAAGACACCTTTTCCATCGTCAAACAGCACATTCCTGAGGGCCAAACGTATTGCTCGCTCTGCTCGCGATTACGCCGCGGCATTCTCTACACGACCGCCGTCGAAGAGGGCTGCACAAAGATCGCTCTCGGCCATCATGCTGACGACATTATCGCGACGTTCCTGATGAATCTCTTCTACGTTGGCCAGCTAAAGGCAATGCCGCCAATACTTAGGAGCGACGACGGCCGCAACACGCTCATCCGCCCGCTTGCGTATTGCCAGGAAAGCGAGATCGCACGTTACGCCGAGGAACAGCAGTTTCCGATCATCCCCTGCAACCTCTGCGGCTCGCAGCCCAACCTAAAACGCGCCCGCGTCAAACGCCTCGTCACCGAGCTCGAGAAAGAAACGCCCCACATCCGCCAGATCATGATGACCGCCCTCACACAGGTCACGGCGTCACATCTGCTCGACAATAAGTTGTATGATTTCAACAACTTCGAGCCCATGATCAAAGCCATTCCCCCCGGCCACGGCTCGGTGATGAGCGAACTCGACGACCTGTTCGATCACAGCGAACAAGAATACAGAAGCCAGAATCCAGAATTCAGAAGGACTTTGGAAGTAGTAGCCAGTAGTCAGTAGCAAGAAGGTTCTGTATCGACACAACCCCCCAAAAGTGCGGACATTCTCGCCTTCTGTATCGACAAAACCTGCCACTGTATCGACACTTTCGCGACCCTGTAACGCCCGTCTGATTCCTCAAATGACCACACGCCTACCCCCGTCTGACCACACCCACTGATCGTGCCGGTGACCACCGCCTTGATCGTGCCATTGAACGCCCGATCATAACGAGGTCGACACCGTCCGCCGTGACGCATGGTGCGAGGTGGAGGTCGGTTTCGTTGTATAATGACCGGCATCGACGAAATGGAAAACGCACAGGTCAGGAGCAAGCAGCGTGTGGCCGATCACGGTGAGGTGTTTACGCCCGCGTGGATGGTCGAGGCGATGCTTGATCTTGTTAAGGACGAGACCGAGCGGATCGACTCGCGGTTTCTGGAACCGGCGTGTGGAAGCGGGAACTTTCTTGTTGAGATCCTGAAACGGAAGCTCGCGGCGGTTGAACTCAAGTATGGCCAGTCAGAATTTGAGCGGCGGCACTATGCGTTGCTGGGGCTGATGTGCATTTACGGCATCGAGCTATTGCCGGACAATATTGAGGAGTGTCGCGAGAATTTGCTCGAGATATTTGCTGAATATCTGAACATAGACGAGCACGACGATCTCTGTCGGGCTGCATTCTATGTGCTTTCGCAAAACCTTGTTCACGGCGACGCGATGAAAATGCTAACTGACAACGGCCAGCCACTCACATTTGCGGAATGGGGTTATCTCGGTAAGGGAAAGTTTCAGCGGCGTGATTTTCACCTCGCCAGCCTGACACAATCTGCGGCCTTCAGTGCCGAGGGTTCACTTTGGGCCAACGTTGAAAAGCACGAGATCTTCACGCCGACGAAAACGTATCCGCCGATGACGGTGAGGGAGTTGGCATCTGAATCTGCGGTTTAAATTGCCACTAGCTTTAGGTAGTGGATAAAAGGCAGTGAAAAATTGACAGGGCTTTAGCCCAATTCAGAACTTCGGCTAAAGCCGAAATTATTGTTGATCTTCTACCCACTAGCTAAAGCTAGTGGCAATTTATAGAAAGCCTATGACCACTCAAGCAGGTTTCAGTTTGCGGGGGCGCAATCCGGATGTGTTGACGTGCATTGCGAACCTGTCCAACGACGAGGTGTTTACGCCGCCGGAGTTGGCTAACCGGATGCTGGACACGCTTGAGCAGGCGTGGGCGGCGGACAACGGCGGGGCGGACCTGTGGGCACAAGCTAACGTACGGTTCCTCGACCCGTGTACAAAATCGGGCGTTTTCCTCCGCGAGATAACCAGCCGCCTCGTCAAAGGATTGGAGAAAGAGATACCCGACCTTCAGACGCGCGTAGATCACATCCTAAAAAATCAGGTCTTCGGCATCGCCATCACCCACCTCACAAGTTTGCTCGCCCGCCGAAGCGTGTATTGCTCGAAACATGCCAACAGCAAGCACTCAATCGCGAAAGGGCTTGAGAACGAAGGCGGACACATTTGGTTTCAGCGGCAAGAGCACAAGTGGACTAATGGCAGGTGCAGTTTCTGCGGGGCAAACCAGACCACCTACGACCGAGGTGCGGAATTCGAGACGCACGCCTACGCTTTCATTCATACGCAGGACATCAAAGCTCGCACCGTCGAGCTGTTTGGAGACAATATGCAATTCGACGTAATTATCGGAAATCCACCTTATCAACTTGGATCCGATGGCGGCACCCGCGACGTTCCGATCTACCAACATTTTGTCGAACAAGCAAAGAAGCTTGAGCCCCGATTTTTGACGATGGTAATTCCATCGCGATGGATGGCTTCTGGCCTTGGACTCAACGAGTTCCGCCAGACCATGTTGAGGGACCGTCGAATTCGCGAACTCGTGGACTACCCCGCCGCAGGTGAGGTGTTTCCTTCTGTCGAACTCAAAGCTGGAGTGTGCTTCTTTTTATGGGATGCGGCTTATGACGGCGATTGCAAGGTAACCACGATCCGAGGCGGTGAGGTTGTTGGACCTGTAGAGCGTAATTTGGGCGAGTACGATGTATTTGTTCGGGATTCGCGTGCTATGGCAATTCTGCGGAAAGTGAGGAAGCACAACGAACCTTCAATCAATTCAATCCTCGCTCGTGACAAAGAGTTCGGTTGGACATCAAACTTCGATGGTTTTCATGCTGCGAAGCGGGATGGCGATTTGCCTCTGTATTACATACGCACGATGAAGCGCAACGTGGGCTACATAGCGCGCGAGGCGGTAACCAAAAGCACCCATCTCATTGACACTTGGAAGGTTCTTGTTCCGGAAGCCTTCAACGGTGGCGACATGTTACCGCATCAAATACTTGGTAAACCGCTAATCGCTCCATCTCCGTCAGTCTGCACTCAGTCGTTCCTCTTTTTTTCGGTTAACTCAGAGAAGGAGGCCCAGAGTATCCAGTCGTACTATCTTACACGTTTTTTCCGCTTCCTTGTCTCACTTAGAAAAATCACGCAGCATGCGACACACTCCACATACACTTGGGTCCCGTCGCAGACTTGGGACCGCACTTGGATGGACGACGAGCTGTATAAGAAATACAAAATCACGAAAGAAGAGAGCGCGTTCATCGAAAGTATGGTTCGCCCAATGCAGTCCGATTTGTTTGATTAACGGGTAAGGCGTCAAACGACATAATGAGCAAGACCATCGAGGAAATTCTCGCCCCCAAACCCCGAGGTTCGACCACGGATCTATGCCTATTCGATCGCGGACGAGGCGCCGACCAATTGCGGAATGGGATTTCGGACCGAACCGTCGGGTTGTCGACAGTTTGTCGACGACTGAGAAGAGTTTGAATGAAGGATAAGGGCGAAATAATTATTTATACCGCGGCGTCGGGCGACACAACGCTTGAGGTGCGGCTCGAGGACGAGTCCGTTTGGCTGACCATCGATCAGATGGCTGAGCTTTTTCAGAAAAGCCGCTCAACCATTAATGAGCACATCCTGAACATTTACGAGGAAAATGAGCTGGAAGAAGCATCCTCAATGAGAAAAATCGGAATTTCCGATTTTTCTACCAAACCAACTAATTTTTACAACCTTGATGTAATTATCTCGGTCGGCTATCGCGTAAAAAGCCTTCAAGGTACGCGGTTTCGCCAATGGGCGACGCTTCGGCTACGCGAATACGTTGTAAAGGGCTTCGCTCTGAACGATGAAAGACTAAAGGAATCGGGTGGCGGAGCGTATTTCGATGAACTGCTGACGCGCATTCGCGATATACGCTCGTCGGAAAAGGTCTTTTGGCGAAAGGTGCTCGATATCTTTTCGACCAGCGTGGACTACGACCCGAAGTCAGACGTCGCGATCCTCTTTTTTCAAACTGTCCAGAACAAAATGCACTGGGCAGCCCACGGTAATACCGCAGCCGAGATCATCTACAAACGCATCAGCGCGAAGAAGCCAAATCTCGGACTTACCAATTTCAAAGGAAAAAAGCCAACAAAGCAGGAAACCGAAATCGCCAAGAATTATCTAACTGAAGCCGAACTGAACATCCTGAACCGGATCGTCACTGCTTATCTCGAGTTCGCCGAGCTTCAGGCCTTGAACCGCAAGGTGATGTATATGAAAGACTGGTCGGAGCGGCTCGACGATTTTCTGCGTATGGCCGGGAATGACATACTTGATCATCCGGGAACAGTTAGCCACGAAAAAGCTATACAAAAAGCCGCCGTGGAGTATCAGAAATTTAAGGACCTGCACAAAAACGACCTGAGCGAGGGTGAAAAGGATTTCATAGAACATCTCGAAACAGTCGAAAAACGCCTCCTGGTCAAGAAGACAAAAAAACGTTCTACGCCGAACAATGAGTAAGACCATCGAAGAGATCCTTGCCCCCAAACCCGAGATCCGACCGCGGATATATGCCTATTCGATCGCGGACGAGGCCCACACGGGTCTGCTCAAGGTCGGCCAGACGACCCGTGACGTGAAGCAGCGGATCGCGGAGCAGCTTAAGACCGCGGCGATCAAGAATTACAAGATCGAGCTGGACGAATCGGCGGAGCGCGACGACGGGACGGTCATCACGGACCACGAGGTCCGGGCGGCGCTGGTCCGGAAGAAATTCGAGAACCACGAGTTGGAGTGGATGCGATGCACCCTCGCCGATGTGAAGACCGTGCTCACTGAACTGCGCACGAGTCAGAAGTTCACCGGCACGCATCACGAAACCTTCCCGATGCGGGCCGAACAGATGGATGCGGTAAACAAGACGCACGCCTATTTTCACTCGATCTGGAAAGAGGACATGCACGCCGTCCCGCGTTTTCTGTGGAACGCGAAGATGCGTTTCGGGAAGACATTCACGGCCTATCAGCTTGCAAAAAAGATCGGAGCAAAGCGAGTTCTGGTCGTGACCTTCAAACCTGCGGTCGAGGATGCGTGGCGGACCGATCTGGAATCGCATGTGGATTTTGACGGGTGGCAGTATCAGTCGAAATCCTCCGGCAGCGACCCAACCAAGATCAAGGCGTCAAAGCCTGTGGTCTATTTCGGCTCTTTTCAGGACCTGCTTGGCCGTGACCTGTTCGGAAATATTAAGGCAAACAACGAGTGGCTCCATGCCGTGAACTGGGACCTTGTGGTGTTTGACGAGTACCACTTTGGTGCGTGGCGTGAAACGGCAAAGGAACTCTTCGAGGGCGAGGAAGAGGCGGTCGCCAAAAAGGAGGCCAAGCTCGAATACGGCAGCGGGCTGGAAGATGTCAACGAAGACCTAGGCGAGCTATCAGAGAAAGAAGCCGAGTTTCTGCCGATCACGACCAAAGCATATCTCTATCTTTCCGGCACGCCGTTTCGCGCGTTATCTACGGGCGAGTTTATCGAGGAGCAGATATTCAATTGGACGTACACAGACGAACAGCGGGCCAAAGAAGAATTTGCTACCGGGCATCCCGACAAGAGAAACTCATACGGTGCGCTCCCGCAGATGCGCTTACTGACATATCAGATGCCCGACGAGCTTTTGGCTATCGCAAGTGCGGGCGAATTCGACGAGTTTGATCTGAATGCTTTTTTCGAGGCGTCCGGTCTGGGTGATCTTGCTGAGTTCAAACATAAGAGCGACGTTCAGAAGTGGCTCGATATAATCCGAGGCGGTTACGCACCGAAGGATATCGAGTACTTAAAGACAGGCACTCGTCCGCCGTTTCCGTATTCGGATGTGCGACTGCTGCCGTACTTGCAGCACTCGTTTTGGTTCCTTCCGAGCGTTGCGGCTTGCCATGCGATGGCGAACCTGCTGCACGAAAAGCACAACACTTTCTGGCGGGACTATGACGTGATCGTTGCGGCTGGAGCCGCCGCAGGCATCGGGCTGGACGCTTTGCCGCCAGTTCGAAGGGCTATCGGCAGCGGATTTGATTCAAAGACCATCACGCTTTCCTGCGGAAAGCTGACCACCGGAGTAACCGTCTCGCAGTGGTCATCGATCCTGATGCTCCGCAATCTCAAATCGCCTGAGACGTATTTCCAATCTGCGTTTCGTGTTCAATCGCCATGGTCGATAAAGAACCCGAACGGCGACGATCCGAACGAGGAAGAAATACTCAAGCCTATCTGTTTTGTGTTTGATTTCGCTCCGACTCGTGCCCTGCGTCAATTGTCGGACTACGCCATCGGGCTCTCGCCCAACGAACCGACCCCGGAGAACGCGGTCAAGGAGTTGATCTCGTTCCTGCCGGTGCTCGCCTACGACGGCGCCAACATGACGCAGATCGATGCGGGTGGAATTCTCGACATAGCAATGGCCCGGAACGTCGGCGACGCTCCTAGCCCGCAAATGGGAAAGTGCTTTGCTTGTCAACGTTGATAATGACACGCTCCGGCGCGTTTTCGACGACCCGGAAGCTATGGCCGCAGTAGAAAAGATAGAAGGCTGGCGGGCGCTCGGCGACAACATCATCGAAACGATCATCAACAAGAGCGAGAAGGTCAAGGAACTCAAGAACAAGGCCAAGGAAAAGGGCCTGTCCGAAAAGGAAAAGAAAGAGCTAACCGCCGAAGAGAAGGAATACAAATCCAAACGCAAGATGGTTCAGGAAAAGCTGATCAAATTCGCTACCCGCATTCCGGCGTTCATGTATCTGACCGATTACCGAGAAAACACGCTTCAGGACGTGATCACCAGGATCGAACCCGACCTGTTTCTCACCGTTACCGGCCTGACGGTAAAGGACTTTCAACTGCTCGTGCGTCTTCGAGTGTTCAATACCGAGCAGATGAATCAGGCCGTTTTTGCTTTCCGGCGGTACGAAGACGCGTCTCTGAGCTATACGGGAATCGAAAGCCACGAAGGACTGAGACATTACGGGCTTTACGACACGGTGGTTGCCCGAGAATAGAGTCGCGACAGGCGTTGCGGGTTCTTTCTCCAACCGCTTCCGCGTCCTGAGCCGACTGGTCGTGCTCAGGACGCGGAAGCGGTTGGAGGGTTTTGGGGTTACGGCGGCGAAGAGGAGTCCGAATTCAGAAGGCAGTAGGCGGTAGGCGGTAGAAGATATGGACAGGCTGGCGGCCTGCGGTCCGACTTGTCGCCTGTTGCTCCCGTTGCGGAAGACGCGGCGGAGCCGGGACTCCCTGGTTGAGTGGTGATGCGGCGGCGGAAAGGCGGAGCCAGAGTTCTGGCCCCAGAGAGAGCCAGTGTCGAGGGGACGCCTCAACCGCCGCTCATCGGGCGGCGGAGCCGGGAGAGATTTTGCGCAATCGGTCTGTTATAGATGCAACAGTGCAACGGATGTGCTACAATCGGGAATTGGGTCTTAGGGCTTGGGTTTTAGGTGTTAGAACGAGCCTAGGCTGAGACTCGGAACACAAAACCTACACAGGAGACGAAACTACGATGAAAGCGGATTGGGAAGTCATTAAACGCGGGGATGTGATGCCGCGTTATGCGGGGTTGTATGTGACGTTGAATCCGAAGGGCGATATTGTGATGTCGCGCTTCACTTGGGAGACTATGGGCGGGCCGAAGGCGTTTTTTATAATGTGGGACGCGCCGAATCAGAGGATCGGGCTGCTGCGGACGGTGCCGGAAAAAAAGAGACGCTTATCCGGTGCGAATTGCGAATTCGCGGACGAAATCGAGGCTGCTGCGGGGACACAGGCTGTTGAAGGAGAAGCGGATCGAATTGCCGCATACAGTGCAGTTTTGCGACGCGCGCATCGATGAAGACGACATCCTCGTGCTTGACCTGAGGACCGCGAAGGAATCGAATAGGGCGAAGAGGCATTATCGGAATCAGGGACAAGGCACACGGGACGAGGGACGAGGGTAGGAAAAAAGCGTTGTCGCCCGTCGCTCCCGTCGCGGGAAGACCGCGACGACTAGAGAGACGCAGGGGCGGTTATTTTTTGAAGCGGAGTTTGGCGAAGGCTGCGGGGACGTGGAAGTTTGGTTTGGGTGTTCTGGTGAGGCGCCAGGCGAGGTAGCCGCGTTTTGGACCTGAGCCTACGCGCTGGAAGAGATTGCCGAGCCAGACGGTGCCATTTGCAGGCCGCCGTCCGAGAGCGGCGAAGGGTATTTTTGATGGCCATTACGACGCGGCCTTTCTCGATACGGGCTGCCGAGGTCATACCGGAGCGGTATTCGAGGTCGGTCTTGCGGCCATTTGGCGTCACCTCGATGCCGAGGTCGATCCATTCGCCGGTCGGTGCGATCTCGAATTCGAAATACTTGTTGGCGTCATTCTTGTCGGGTGCGATAAAGATCTCGCACACGTCGCGGTCCCAAAGGCCGACGACCTTTTTGCTGAGATCGGGCTTCGGGCTGACGGCGAGCGGTTCGCCCTGCACGGCATCGAAGCGCACATACAACGCCGTGTCAGACCACAGCAGACGCGCTCGAACGCCCGGGAATCAGGAGCAGCCTCGCCCGACCAGTATGTCCCAACCTCGACGGGCGACGCTGTTTTCCATGAAGGGTGATCGAGACGGTCGGCCGAAAAGTCTTTTTCGATGCGTTTGATCGTGATGTCTTGGGTGAGCGGCATGGGCTTTTGGGCCGTGACAGCGTTGACCGAGATAATGACGGCCGCGGCGATAAATAGCGTTCGGTAGCTCACAAATGCAATTTACCTGAGACGCATCGCCGGCGACAACGGGTCAACCCGTGTTTAGAACGGTCCGGAATGCCATCTTGGCGAGTTTCCAGGTGCGGTCCCAGTCGATCTTGCCGTCGGGGTCGCGACCCATGACCTTGTTGACAAAGGCCTTGCGAAAGTCCTTGCCCTCGCGGCGGAGCATGAATTCCTTGGCATATGGCTTGGCCGTTTCAAAGAAGTTGAACTCAGGATCGGTGACGATGCCGATGCCCTCGAGCGTCATCAGAGCACGCATTATGTATGTAAAATCGACGGCAGCCGGAATGGATAACCGTACATCACGTCCGCAAGATCGTAGGTCAGCTCTTTGAAATTGACGTCCGTTAGCTTGAGGTTAAAGTGAAACTCGAACATACGCTCGACAACGGGTTTGATCGTCGATGGCGGTGTGCCAGGCTTGAGAAAGTCCAGATCGATAAGGTCCTGTGCAATGCCCGCCGGATCTTTGCCGACGACGTGAAAGAACGCGTCGATCATCTTCGCCTGAAGTTCCGACGTGATCCGGCCGACCATGCCAAAGTCGAAAAATGCGATGCGGCCGTCCTGCATGATGAGCAGATTGCCGGGATGCGGGTCGGCGTGAAAAAAAAGCCATCCTCGAGCAATTGCTTGAGGTAAGTCTTTATCAGCGACCGGTTTACCTTTGACGGCGAGATGTTGCGGCTCGCCTGCTCGTCGAGGTCTGTGACCTTGGTGCCGTGGATAAATTCCATTGTCAGCACCTTTTTGGTCGGCGCGTTAATGGATCGTCGGAACGTGAATGTTTGACCAGTTACGGAAATTCTCGCGAAACCGCTCGGCGTTGCGGCCCTCGGCGGCGTAGTCCATCTCTTCGTGGATGGTCACGTCAAATTCGCGAAGCATGCCGGTCCAGTCGGCGTTCTCGTTTAGCTGCGGGAAGCGTTCGGCAAACTTTGCGACCTTTTTGAGGATGACGATATCGCCGGCGATCGTCGCCTCAAGATTCGTCCTGCTGAACCTTGACGGCGACCTCCTCACCGGTGTGCAGGCGGGCCCGATAGACCTGGCCTTAGGATGCGGCGGCGACCGGCTCGATCTCGAATTCGGAGTAGGTCTCGTTGATCTTTTGCCGAGCTCGTGCTCGATGATGGCGAACGCAATATCATTCGGGAACGCCGGCACCTGATCGACCAGCGTTCCAAGCTCTTTGACAAAGGGTAGTGGCAGCAGATCGGCACGCGTGCCCATCGCCTGGCCGATCTTGATAAACGTCGGCCCGAGCTTGATGAGCTTCTCCTTGAGCCAAACGGCCTGCTTCTCCTGAATCCGCTCACGGCTTGTTTCGGAGCCAAGGAACACTCGTCGCAGCAGCTGCATGAAAGCCTGTTGGAACCAGAGCTTGATTGCATACAGCTTTTCGCCGTAAACGGCGGCACGCGTCAGGAGCATCGCCCGGCTGAGCCTTTCGCGTTTTACCTTGTTCTGGTGCTTCTGATGAACGTCAAGCTGGTCGAGGTAAAGGTAAAGCGACAGCATCGCGATAACACGCGATATTTGGAAAAAGTCGCAGATAACCTCGAATCCCGTGAGAACGGGCCTCAATGCGTGATTCGGTCGCCTGGAGTTTGCGCCCTTCGACAGAGATCTGCTCGTCGGATGTGCGTTTCGCGATGGCTAACTCACCCGTCGGCACGAGCGGCTCTTCGACGCGGTGGCCTGAGAGTTGATCTTTGACAGCGATATCGTTCATTCGTGCGCAACGCTCACAGCAACGCGAGCATATTCTTAACGCCCTGATGGTGGAAATAGTTCCTGGCGGTGGCCGTGTCGCGTTCGATCTGGGCCTTTAGCTCGTCAATGCCTGCGAACTTGCTTCATCGCGGATCCGATGTAGAAAACGCACACGAAGGACATCGCCGTAAAGGTCCCCGTCGAAATCAAACAAGTAACTCTCGATCGAGGGTTCTGAGTCTTTTTCAAACGTCGGCCTTACTCCGATGTTCGTAATGCTCCGCCGCCAAACACCCTGTACCAAAGTCGCCGTCGCATAAACGCCGAATTTCGGCATAACTCGATTGTGCGGTTTGAGATTCGCCGTGGGAAAGCCGATCGTGTGCCCGCGACGGTTGCCGCGAATGATCACGCCTTCGACGCCATACGGACGGCCGAGCATTCGTCGTGCAAGGTTTATACGGCCGGCGAGCAGGAGCTCGCGAATGGCGGAGGAGCTTATCCTCTGCCCTCGAATTTGAACTTCGCCCACCTCGTCGGCAACGAAGCCAAGTTCAGCGCCCATACCGCGGAGCAGGCCGATATTTCCACCTCGATTCTTGCCGAACGCAAAACCTTTGCCGAGATAAACTTCTTTCGCGTGCAAGCGGTCGTGGATAATGCTTTGCAGAAAATCCTCGGCCGGCTGGGATGCAAACTCGCGGTCAAATGCAACCACGATCGCCTGCTCGATGCCGAGCACTTCAAAACTCGCCAGCCGCTGATCCAGCGTCTGCAAAAGCGGCGGCGCTGATTCCGGATGCAGGACCGCTCGCGGATGCGGATCGAACGTGATCGCCGTCGGAGTGGCTCCGACAGCCTCAGCGCGCCCGACAACCGTTTGCATTATCTTCTGATGGCCGAGATGCAGCCCATCAAAAACCCCGAGCGTCAACACCGTGGGTCTTGCAATATTTGCGTTCTCGATGCCGTGAAAGATCTTCATCGTTTCAATTTGGGTGATAAAGTGCGTCAGTTGACGGGTCCGCTGGCTGGTTAGTATGCGATACGCGGGGCGTCTGGCCTTGTTGTAGTGCTCGCTATGATGAACGGCAGGATAGTTCCGCTCCTTCATCTTCGTGTTCAAGTTGTCCCAACTCGCTCGGTCAAGCTTGCCTATCTTCTTCTTTTTCAATTGTTCGCCGAGTTCGGCCCAAACCTCGGTAAAGGCCTTCGGCTCGCTTTTGTATTCGCTCGCACTCGCCAGGAACGCGTCGAGAATGTCGTCGGAGGTCGCTCCGAGCTCTTTGAACGGACGGAGATTGACACGGACCACTTCGCCGTCGGGACAAAGCGGTTCCCACCACATTTCACCCTTGATGGGCCCCGTCAGCGACTGCCATTCCGTGTCAAGCCATTTCTTGGCGGACTCACGGCTAGGAGCCGCATGCTCGCCCCCGCGCGTCGCTTGATAGAGATGCTTATAAGCATCCTCCATGCGGATATCCTTATCTACTTTCCATTTAGGAATTACAAAGTCGAGCAACGCCGTCGGCGTGCAGGCGAGGACAAGAGTTAGGCAGATCGAGAACATATGAGTCAAGGGGTCTTCTCGCCGAGATGTTTCCCCGGTACGAGAAAGTTCTGAACATAATCGCGGACACCTGTTTCAAGCGGCGTGATCTCGCCTGTATAACCAGCGTCGCGAATTCGCGTGATATCGGCCTGCGTATGGTACTGGTACTTGTCACGAAGGACCGCGGGCATGTCGACATACTCGATTTTCGGTTCGCGATCGAGGGCTTTGAAAACGGCCGCGGCAAGCGCGTTCCACGTGTGCATTTCGCCCGAACCGATGTTGAACAAACCGCCGCTAGTATCAGTATCCCGCGTGTCAGTAGCCCGCACGTCAGTAAGGGCTCCGGCCGGCATAAAGTGCAGCGTCATATCGACAGCGTCCTTCACGTAAACAAAATCCCGCCCAAACTCGCCGTCGGCGTAATTCGGATCGGCGCTCCTGAACAATTGCGACTTGCCCGTCTCGGTGATCTGGTCGAACGCCTTGTTCACCAGCGAACGCATATCGCCCTTATGGTTCTCGTTCGGGCCAAAGACGTTGAAATATTTCAACCCGACGATGCGTTCAAACCAGCCCTTGTCTCTCGCGTACTTGTCGAAAAGATGCTTCGACTCACCGTAAAGATTTAACGGCTGCAGATCATCGAGCGTAGCAGTCCCGTCCTCCATCCCCGCTGACCCGTCACCATACGTCGCCGCCGACGATGCATAAATAAACCTGATATTATTCTCGACCGCAAACTCAGCCAGATCCCGCGTGTATGCGAAGTTATTCCGCATCATATACTCGCGATCGGTCTCGGTCGTCGACGAACACGCTCCCATATGAATGATCGCTCGTCTCACGAAAATCGTCCATCCGCGCAATAAACTCGTCCGCGTCAACAAACTCGACAAACCTCAGCGGCGCAAGATTCTTCTCCTTCGCCCCGTCGTCCCGGCGATCAACAATAACGATGTCCTCACGCCCAAGCTCATTCAGCCGCGCGACTATAGCGCGCCGATAAAGCCCGAACCACCGGTGACCATGATCTTGGATCTGCCGCTCATCTATCGCCTCGAGAGCCTTCGTCGCATGATCTGCCGCGTTCTCGCTTAACGTACGCAGAACCTCATATGCCATTCGAGTATTGTAGCGAACCAAGGCAGTATGCGTAACCCGTCAACCGAAGTGTTTATAATGCAATACGAGGTGTGCTATATTCCTATTCTACCCAAAAACTTAATGGCCTGTTTTCTTTGTAGATCAAGGCAGGCGGATCGTTTAGGCATACTTACTAGGAGGCTGGAAATGCATAAATCGTTAATGTTGACGGCGTTGTTGTTCGTATTCGGACTTAGCGGCCTGCACGCGCAGACCATTCATTTTTCAGATCAGACCGTGCTCGATAGCCGCGATATCAAAGTACCCACCGCGCCTAAAACCTCATTCAAAATGGGCGATGGCATCTACGGCTTTGCCTCGCTCGATAAACCGATCGTCCAGACGACGATCAACGGGCCAATCCTGCCAACTTTGTAAATGTCGGCTATTTCGTCAAGGTCAATGGCGTGCCCGTCACGTCGGACCGGTTCGGCCGCTACGCGACGGCCGTCCCCGGCGCGATGTATTCAAAATTCGTTGGCGGGGACGATATGTACAGCTCAAAAGTGATCTACATTGTCATACTCGCCGAAGAGAACCATCCGCGATTGACAGTTCCGGACGTCGGTGGGCCCGGCAAGGAATTCCTCAAGGCGGTTGCGAAAGCTGGAAAAGGCACGCACAAGGTCGATGTCGAACTAAGATATATCAACCAGGTCAACAAAGACGTGGTAAGCAACCCCATCGCCACCGGCGCCTTTACGTTCCAGGTCGACAAGGCTGTCGGAGCGACAGACCTCGACGGCACAATGCCCGCGGCGAAGATGAACGACGCGGCCCTAAATCGCACAATGGTCGCGGCACTAAAGACCGGCGGCTGGAAATATCAGGTGCTGAAGATCAACATCGTCAGCCCCGCGTGGACGATCCATCGCGGAGTTCTCGGCAATATCACGCACCGAACCATCGATACGTACACAGCGTTCAAAATGGATGACGGCACCTGCAAGGCATTCAACATCAGCTTCCGTCAGGACTATTACAGTAGCCGCTTCAATGAAACTCAGGTCAACGGCACAGGCGACAGCTTCGAAATAAGCTGTGCAAAGCTTGGCGTGAGGTGATCTCGTAGTTCAAGATCGCAAAGCGCGCCCGATCGGGCGCGCTTTCTGTGGCACGGCGTCGCACGCCCGTCCCGGCACCGAGAGACGTTCACCAGCCTAGGATATAAGCAAACATCAGCGGGGCGACGATCGAGGCGTCGGATTCGACGATGTATTTCGGCGTTGAGGCTTCGAGCTTTCCCCAAGTGATCTTTTCGTTGGGGACGGCACCGGAGTAGGAACCATACGATGTCGTTGAATCACTGATCTGGCAGAAGTAGCCCCAAACGGGAACATTGTCACGTTGCAAGTCTTGATGAAGCATCGGGACGACGCAGATCGGGAAATCGCCCGCGATGCCGCCGCCGATTTGGAAGAAGCCGATCGAAGAATTTTCGGATTCGCGCGTGTACCAATCGGCGAGCATCGTCATGTATTCGATACCGGTGCGCACCGTATGCACGTTTTCGACGTCGCCGGTGATGACGTGGCCGGCGTACATGTTGCCCATCGTGGAATCTTCCCAGCCGGGCACGACCATCGGCAGATTCTTTTCCATCGCGGCGTACATCCAACTGTCTTTAACGTCTATCCGGCAATGCTCCTCAAGCGAGCCATTACGCAGCACCTCGTACATAAACTCGTGCGGGAACAGTCGCTTGCCTTCGGCTTCGGCATGCGTCCACGCCTCGACCATCGCCTTCTCGAGCCGACGCATTGCTTCGTGCTCGGGAATGCATGTGTCGGTCACGCGGTTCATATGCCGGTCAAGCAAAGCCTGCTCGTCCTGCGGCGTCAAGTCGCGGTAATGCGGCACCCGTTCGTAGAAATCATGTGCGACAAGATTAAAAAGGTCTTCTTCGAGATTCGCACCTGTGCAGGAGATGATCTGAACCTTGTCCTGCCGGATCATCTCGGCCAACGACAGTCCAAGTTCCGCAGTCGACATCGCCCCGGCCAGAGTGATCATCATCTTCCCGCCGTCGCCGAGATGCTGCACATAACCTTCCGCCGCGTCGATCAGAGCGGCGGCATTAAAATGGCGATAATGGTGTTTAATAAACCCAGTGATCTGTCCGTTCATTATTTTGAGTGCTCAAGAGGATCATATCCCAATGTTCTTTTGTTCCAGGATTCGATCACGAGTTCGTCATGCGCCAGCGTGACGTTGTCGGGAAGCAGACTCGAATCGCGCTCGTGGAGGATATCGTGGTTCAGATGTGTGAGAAAGGCACGATGAGGCCGGAGGTCTTCGATTATTGCCAAGGCTTCTTCGAGACATAGGTGCGTACTGTGCGGCTTTATCCGGACGCAGTCCAAGACAAGCACTTCGAGGTCACGAAGGCCGTCCATTGAGCTGGTCGGTATGATCTTCAAGTCGGTTGCATAGGCAAAGTCGTTAAACCGATAAGCGATCACCGGCAGTTTGCCGTGAATGACCTCAAGCGGCGTTACGGTGAGGTCCTCGCTGATCATAAACGGCGCGTTGTGGTGGACCGTGTGTGGAATTAGCTTTGGCAAGCCGCCGCCAAAATGGGTCGGATCGAAGATGTATTGGAATATCCGCCGCAGGTCGATCCACGCCGGTTCGTTCGCAAAAACCGGCATCGGCCCGTGCCTGAAGTTTAGCGGCCTGATGTCGTCGAGCCCGAAGACGTGATCGACATGGCAATGCGTGATCAGCACGGCATCGAGGTGGTTGATGCCGACACGCAACGCCTGCTGACGAAAATCGCCTCGACGTATCGACCAGTACCTTCTTGTCACGGTGCTCGATAAGGACAGAAACCCGCAGTCGCTTGTCTCTTGGATCGTCTGACAGGCACGTTTCACAATCGCACCCGATCGAGGGGACGCCGGTCGATGTGCCTGTCCCGAGAAAGGTAAGTTTCACTGTTTCTTCCCTAACAGCTCGTCGCCAGAGAATTTTGCCGCGGCCTGGGTTTTCAGCTTTTCTTCGGTTGCTTTGACGATATGCACATATTGCATACGCAGGTCGCCGAGTAGGCCGTCGAGTAGATGTTGCTCTTTTGGATGCAGATTATTCGTGGTCTTTTCCTTGATCATTCCCAGCACGTCGAGCCAGTACTTTCCGGTTTCCAGATCCAGCGAACGCTTGCCTGTCGCCGGATGCGGGACGGCCCCGAGAGCCGCTGCGGCGTTGGTTGCGAGCGTGGATAGAAAATTCACAAAGCTCGCCGGGTCGGCGGCCCCGGGAATGTCGCCATCAGCATGTTCATCGGGCGGGGCTTCAGCCGCATGTTCTGTTTCGACATCTTGTTGAACCTGCTGAACAGGCTCAGGTTGCTCAAGCTCTGTCGTTGCCCTCTCAGGCTCATCAAACGTGACACCCTCCTTCAACGAGCCGTCCGGGTTGAACTTGCGACGGTCAGCGACCTTAAAACTGACCTCTTCCTGATTCTCCTCTTTACCTATCATCGTCATAACGGTAACCAAATATTATCACCTTGCTGAAACGACTTTCCAGACTTGCTAGACTATCGCGTATGTCAGAACCATTCGATGAACTCGTCGCCGTAATGGCCAAGCTCCGTGCCCCCGGCGGCTGTCCGTGGGACCATGAGCAGACTTACGCATCGCTGGCCCAGTATCTTCTCGAAGAAGCTTACGAGACTTTTGATGCCATTCAGGAAGCAGATGCGACCGGCGACACTACGAACCTCAAAGAGGAGCTCGGCGACCTGCTGCTTCAAGTCATTTTTCACTCGACGATCGGGGCCGAACGCGGCGACTTCAATATTGACCAGGTCTGCGCGGGCGTTACGCAAAAGCTCATACTGCGACATCCGCACGTTTTTGGCGACAAGCAACTCGCACGGGCCCAGGACGTACTCGACAATTGGGACCAACTCAAGGCCGATGAGCGTGTGGCGTCAGGGAAGGCCGAGAAGCCAAAGGAATCGATCCTCGACGCCGTGCCCGTCCATTTTCCCGGCCTGCTCGAAGGGCTGAAACTCACCAAGAAGGCCGCGAAGGTCGGTTTTGACTGGCCCGACAATGAGCCGATCTTTGCAAAACTCGATGAAGAGACCGGCGAGCTTCGAAAGGCCATCGACAGCGGCGACAAAGAGGCTGCTGCCGAAGAGATCGGCGACCTGCTATTCGTGATCGTCAATCTAGCCCGCCATCTCGACATCGAACCGGAGACGGCATTAAAACGGACGAATCGTAAATTTCGCTCCCGATTCAAATTTGTCGAGCAAGAGATCAAGCGTCAGAACCGGACCTTGGAAGACGCAAGTCTCGAAGAGATGGACCAACTCTGGAACCAGGCCAAAACCGCTGCCGATGCAAAGCACGCAGGTTGACGGCCATTATCACTCCGCGAACATCTCTTGTAATCGCTCCAAAACAGCTTGACGAGGCGCTTTCTCGATCTCACCAATGTGTTTGACGAGACGCTGCTTGTCGATCGTGCGGATCTGATCGAGGACGATCGAGCGTTCACTGCTGAGCAATTCAACCGGTATCCGTGTAGGATACTTTTCCGTCGCAGCTGAGATCGGGGCGATCACCACAGAGCCAAGGTGACGGTTCATCTCGTCAGGCGAGATGATAACTGCCGGCCGCGTGTTCTTCGCGTCCTTTGACGGTTCGTCGTCAAGATTGACGAGATAAACATCAAACCGCTTTACCATTGCCATTCCTTCTTATCAAATGCCGACCGGCCTACGCCGTCGAGCATCTCAGTATCGTCGTTCTCGGCCATGGCTTTAAACGCGTCGTCCCAGCCGGCGCGGGGCCGCTGGATATTGCGGATCAGGATGCCCTCGGAATGTAGTTCCAGGTCAACCTCACCCGAAATGCCGCTTTCTTCGAGCAATATCTTTGGAATGCGAATGCCCTGCGAGTTACCGATCTGAATGATCTGGCATTTCATAATTACATCGTAATTACACCCGTTCCGGCGGTCAACCGATCCTGTCAATACCACTCATAAAGGGCCGCAGAGCCGAGGGGACCGTGATCGAGCCGTCCGCTTGCTGATAGTTCTCGACGACGGCTATCCACGTTCGCCCGACGGCGAGGCCGCTGCCATTCAATGTGTGGACGAATTCCGGCTTGCTGCCGCCTGCGCGGCGAAAGCGTGTATTCATCCGTCGGGCCTGAAAGTCGCCGCAATTCGAGCGACCTTGATATCTCGCGATAAGTACTCTGCGAAGGGAGCCATACCTCTATATCGTAAGTCTTTCGAGCTCCGAAGCCCATGTCACCGGTCGAGAGCACGACCGTGCGATAGGGCAGTTCCAATAACTGCAAAATACGCTCGGCATCGGCGGTCAATTTCTCGTGCTCGGCCTCTGAATCTTCAGGTTTGCACAGCTTCACAAGCTCGACCTTTTCGAACTGATGCTGCCTGATCAGACCGCGCGTATCGCGGCCGTAGCTACCGGCCTCGCTGCGAAAGCACGGCGTGTAGGCCGTGTAATACATCGGCAGGTCGGCCTCATCGAGGATCTCGCCGGCGTGATAGTTGGTCACCGGAACCTCGGCCGTCGGTATCAGGGCAAAGCCGCGTTCGTCCTTGATATGAAACAGGTCTTCCTCGAATTTCGGTAACTGGTTAGTGCCAAACAGCGCTTCGCGATTGACGAGAAAAGGTGGCGCTGTTTCGGTATAGCCGTGCTCGCGTGTCTGGACGTCGAGCATGAAGTTGACCAAAGCCCGTTCCATCCGAGCACCTGCACCATTAAGTATCGCGAACCGCGCACCGGCAATCTTTGCGGCGCGTTCAAGATCAAGAATGCCGAGGGCCGCGCCCAGATCGACGTGATCCTTGACCTCAAAATCAAATTCACGCGGCGTGCCCCAACGGCGAACTTCTTCGTTAGCCGCTTCGTCCGGACCAACGGGCACATCGGCGGCCGGAATGTTGGGAAGCCCGGCTAAAAGATCGTGCATCCCCGCATCGGCCTCGTCGCGAAGCCGTTCCAACTCAGCCTGCTTCTCCCTGAGGCCTGCAATCTCACCTTTCTTGGCCTCGGCCTCCTCACGATTGCCGGCCTGCATCAGGGCTCCGATCTGCTTGCTTGCCGCGTTTCGCTGTTGATTGACCGCATCAGCCTCGCCGTTAACTCGGCGGCGTTCGGCGTCGAGATCGACGAATTTGTCCAACTCGCCCGACGGGAAGTTGCGGTTTGCCATGGCCGTACGGACGGCGTCAAGATTTTCTCTTACAAAGTTCAGGTCCAGCATTCGCCTCTCACCACAGAATGTAATTACAAAGTTATCACAAGAATCGATTCGCCGCTAGACCCAGTGCAGCCCGAAACCAGTTTGTTTATCGGCCATAAGTAACCTAAAATCAATCGTCGAATGTAGCAAACATCGCTATGACAAACAAAATTCGCAAGGCTGTTTTCCCTGCTGCTGGGCTTGGGACGCGCTTTCTGCCGGCAACAAAAGCAAGCCCGAAGGAAATGCTCCCGCTGGTCGATAAGCCATTGATCCAGTATTCGGTCGAGGAGGCTGTGGCCAGCGGTATCGAGTCGATCCTTATCGTCACGGGTCGCGACAAGACGGCTATCGAGGACCACTTTGATATCTCGTTCGAGATGGAACAGATGCTCAAGGAACGCGGCAAGGATGATCTGCTCCGCGAGGTCCACGCCGTTTCCGAGATCGCCCGCATCAGCTATACGCGGCAGAAGCAGGCCTTGGGGCTCGGCCATGCGATCTACCAGGCAAAGGACTTTGCCGGCTCGGAGCCATTTGCCGCACTGCTCGCCGATGATATCGTCGACGCCGAGGTTCCTGCGCTCAAGCAGATGATCGACGTCTATGAAAAATACGACGCGCCTGTTATCGCGACGATGCAGGTCGAGGGCGAGGCGATCTCGCGATTTGGCGTTATCGATGCCGAGGAAGTCGAACCGAATGTCTATAAGATCCGCGACATGGTAGAGAAACCGCCATTTGCTGAGGCCCCGTCCGATCTCGCTATCATCGGCCGATATATCTTTACACCTGATATCTTTGCTGCGATCGAGCAGACCAAACCAGGCTCAGGCGGTGAGATACAGATCACTGACGCAATGCGAATATTGCTCAAGGAGCGGCCTTTCTACGCCCTAAAGCTGGACGGTATAAGGCACGACGCCGGCGACAAACTCGGCTTCCTGATCGCGACCGTCGAGTTTGCCCTCAAGCGTGACGATCTCGGCAGCGAATTTCGAGAGTATCTGAAGAGGCTCGACCTAGACTGACCCGTCGCCGATACCTTACTTCGTGCCGGCTTCTACAACGGTCCTTGTGACACGGCGCGTCCCAAGAATTATCTGCAGCACTATCAGGACAGCGATCCCGACGGCAAGAATGTAAAGGCCCGAGCGAAGGCTGCCGGTGCGTTCGGAAACCAGGCCAATCAACCAGGTCGATGAGGCGGCCCCTATCGTGCCGGCTACGAAAAGGGGCGTCGCCCTCGATGTTGATGAAGGCCCGAATGTTCGCGAGAATCGTGCGACGTTGGTTGGGAATATCCAAGACGTTCCAAAACCGGCGGCGATGGCCCCCATGCTCAGGGACGCGATCTGGGCAGCCGTCAGGACGATGAGCATTCCGCCAAGGACGATAGTCAGGCCGAGCAGCAGCATCCTGTTCTCATTGAGAAAGCGGAACAGCACCGGAGCGAACGCGCGTCGCCGATACTGCCAATGGAACGGCGAGCGCCCATGTCGTCGAGCCAAGCGAGTCGTGCGTCCCTAGAATGTCCACGAACGGCTTCGAGACGATCGCACCGACGCCCCAGCAAAAGTTCAGGATACTCAATGCCGATGCCGCGCGTCCCTGGCTCATCTCAAGGACCAGCATATTTATCGACGGCGCTGTCATACCGATCCCGAGGCCGTTGATAAAAAAGCCGACAAGACAAACCTGATAGCTGTCTACATTCAGGAGCGCCACACCGACCGCCATTAGGGCTGTCCCGGTGACGGCCGCTGCCAAGTAACTCTCCCGCCGTGCCGTCCAACTGCTAAGGAGCGTTCCTGATATCGAACCTGCAAACTGCGCGGGGAAGAAGTAGCTCACATCAAGGTCGCTCAATCTGAAATGTCGGGCAAGAACCGGCAGGACGGGACCGATCAGCACCGTCGCGATGCCTGAGAGAAAGAACATCACATGGAGCACGACCCGCACAAACTGCGACGTTTCCGGTTGCGGCATAAGGGGTTATTGTGCCAATTTTGGAATGACCCGCCAACTCTTCGCGATTCCTTGCATCCTTTTTTTCCGTGTTCTTGACGTGGACATGGCCGTGAATCCACGCAAAGGCCGGAGAGATAGGAGCTGAGGAACCCCGAGGAGAACGGGCTTAGGTTTTCAAAGATCAATGCCTATTAGCAAAGGTGACGATCAGAGGTGCATTCCGCCAAAAACACCTTTTGAGCCTCACTTTAACGACACCATAACATGAATTGCAGCGGTTGTCAAGCGTTTTATACGCGAAACGTCAAGAATTTTTTTATCCGATGATCAAATGCCGTAAAATCGGGCGTTTGTTCGCGTAAATTCGCGGTTTTCGCTAAAATCGGAAGAGATGCCGTTTTCACCGATCGACGACGCGGTAATGGATGTTCGCGAAGGGCGAATGATCATAATCGTCGATGACCAGGACCGCGAGAACGAGGGCGATCTCATGTGTGCGGCGGAGAAGGTTACGCCCGAGATCATCAATTTCATGGCCGTGCACGGCCGCGGTCTCATTTGCCTGCCGATGACCGAGGAGCGATGCGACGAACTGCGCCTTTTTCCGCAAGTAAGCGAAAACACGTCGAGTATGGGAACGGCCTTTACGACATCGATCGAGGCACGTGAGGGCGTCACAACCGGCATCTCGGCAGCGGACCGTGCAAAGACGATACTGACGGCGGTCGATCCAAATTCACGCGCGGCCGATCTTGCGCGGCCCGGGCACATTTTTCCGTTGAGGGCAAAGCGTGGCGGCGTGCTTGTTCGCGTCGGTCAGACAGAGGCAAGCGTAGATATCGCCCGGTCCGCGGGATTGCAGCCGGCGGCGGTGATCTGCGAGATAATGAACGACGACGGCACGATGGCGCGTTTGCCGGAGCTTGAGGTTTTTGCCGAAAAACACGCGCTCAAGATCATATCGGTGGCTGATCTTGTTCGATATCGCGTCGAACGGGAAACGCTCGTCCGGCGAGTCATCGAGAGCGACCTAAAGACGCATTATGGCAAGTTTCGGACAGTTATTTACGAGAACGTCATAAACGGCGAGACGCATATTGCGTTGGTGATGGGTGCTGTTTCGGGGACAACGGGGCCGACGCTGGTGCGCGTCCAAACCGAGAATGTGACCTTTGCGATGTTCGGCGCGGAGGCGGGCGAGGCGGCAGGGGCCATTCAAAACTCTCTCAAAACTATAGCTGATGCGGGCCGCGGCGTGCTGCTTTATCTGAGGCAGCGTGACAACGACCTCGACCTCGTGAATCAGCTCAGGACGTATGCCCTGATGCAGGAACGCGGCATTGGCCTCGACGAGGCCAAGCATGAAACCGGTTATGGCAAGGTCCACGATCACGGCATTGGAGCACAGATACTAAAGGACCTAGGCATAAAGCAAATGCGCCTTCTGTCAAATCATCCGCCGCGCGTGGCGGCGCTTGAGGCGTTTGGCCTCGAGATCGTTGAGACGATCAGCTTGTAGTGAGTTCAACAATGGCCAGCGACGAGCCAGAAAGACCCGAAGCAAAACCGAGCCGGCGGGCGTTGCGAATCGCTCTATTGGCGCTGGGCGGCATAGCGGCATCGCTGCTTTTTGTTGCGCTCATGGGCGTCGTTCTATTCCGGTCGGGCTATGCGAGCAGCTATGCAAAGGACGCGTTCACGGCCCGGCTGTCGGAGATGGGCATCGCCTTTTCTGCCGAGGCATTCGATCTGAAAGCGTCGCCGCTGGAATTACATATACGGGAAGCCGTATTTAACGACAAGCTGACCGGCGAGAAGCTGTTTTCCCTTCGCGAGGCCCATCTCGGCATGACCGTGATCGACCTGTTTGCCCTGCGGCTGACACGCGAGATCAGGATCGATACCACCGACATCGCAGGGGCTGAGGTGTGGATAAAGTTTGATGAGAACGGACGGTCAAACTTCTCAAACCTCAAACTTGTCGAGGACGAGCAAGGCGCGGCCGTAAATTTTCGATACGAGTCGGTAAAGTTTGCCTTGCGTGAGAGCGTGATACATTTCGGCGACCTTAATCGACGTATCGACGGCGACGCGCGCAATATCCTCTTTCTACTCTCGCCGCTTGTTCGCAATGCGCCCGGCGATCCGCTGCGATATTCATTTGACCTGACCTCGACTGACTCTAACTTGGCGTACGACGAGAAGAAAGTTGAGAACATCGATATTCGCTCGCAGGGGATTGCCGATGATAAGGGAGCGGACATCACCCGGTTCGATCTCACCACACCGCTCGGCAAGTCGACGCTCGCCGGCCGCCTGACCGATTGGGCCTCACCGAGATACGACCTCGATATTGATTCGACAATAGACATGACGCAGGCGTCGGCGCTTCTTTTGACCGGGACGCAGTTGACCGGTGCCGGGAATTTCAAGGGCAAGATAATCGGCGAGGGCGAGACGTACGCGATCGAGGGCATCGCAGATAGCGAGGCAATGCGGATCGAAGGCGTTTATCTGAAAGCCGTGAATGTAGAGGCGACCGTTGCCGGGACAAACTCGAATTATGACGCCAATGGACGCGCCGTGGCCGAAATGCTGACCTATGGCGATTTTCGCGTGGATTGGCTCAAGATGGCGGGGAATGTTCGCGGGACGGGCACGGATCTGCGTTGGGTCGGTGAGCTTGAGGCCGCGGCGGCCCGGGCGGGAGCTCTGTCACTCGGCGGGCTGTTTCTAAAGGATGCGAGAGCGGAGCTTCGCGACCGAGAGATCCTGGCCGAAGCCGGCAACGGCCGGACGCCGCGGTTTGGGGTCGGTGATACGGAATTTGAACTCCTTGCGGCGAGAAATCTGAGATTCAGCCAACGTAACGGGGCGATCGATCTGTCAGCTCCGAGCGCAAGCGCAAGCTCATTCAAGGCAAAAGCCTACAGCCTTAGAGGCGTGACCGGCTCGAATGTTCGGGTCAAGAACGCAAATCGGCGGACAGATATCGAGATCAACGGCCTGCGGTCAGAAGAGGGCACACTTGGTGACACAAAGCTGCGTGGCCTCAAAGCAGACAGTTTTCGCTTCACCGATGTGCCGGACTCAACGTCAGTGGCGGCAAAGAATTTTCGCGCCGATGGAGTCGATACAGGCGATTTCCGTATCGACGGCATCGATGCCCCGCAGGTCGACCTGAAAGACACGGTGGCCGAGACGGTCGTCTACTCGGACAGCGTTCGCGTAGCAAAATTCGATACCGATGCGGCCGTCCTAGGCAGCCTGAATATCGGTGGCGTCCGGCTGACGATCAGGCAAGGACGCGTCGAGGCACGCTCGAACGACATCGACGCTGGAACGGTTGCGGTCAAGAGATCAGACTCTATTGCCGGCGGCGGCGAGCTGCAGGCGGTCAAATTCGCGCGGCCGGTCTATATTCTCGAACCGTCCGGCCGTTATCGTGCGACCGCCGACATGAGCATCGGCGGCGGGACGCTCGGCAGCGTCGCGCTCGGTGCGGCAACGGCAAGGGTCGAGGCCTCTAATGATAGCGTATCGCTGGCCGACGTGACGGCGGCTGTGATGGACGGCCGATTCAACGGGAACGCCGTTTTCGGGATGAACTCGCGGGTGCAATCACGAATCGCAGGTCGATTTACGGATCTCGACGTCGCGCGGCTGCTTGCATTGCCGACGAACCGCGTTGCACCGATAGACGGCCAGACGACGGGGAACGTCGATCTGACGTTTGCGGGCACATCGTTCTCGACCGCGAGCGGCGTGATCGATGCTTCCGTGACAGCGAATGCCGGATCGGCCGGCGCTGGAATGATCCCCGTCAACGGGCAGATCAGGCTGACGGCGACGGATGGCATGTTCAATATAGATGTTGCGAACCTGCGTTCAGACAAAAGCCGGTTGAATGCGACCGGGCGGTTCGATGCGAGAAGCGACGACACGCATCTCGCGGTCGCAATACACTCGACCGAAGCAAGTGAGATCGACAGGATGATGCGTGTCCTTGGCGTGTCGCAGGATTTTGAAGAACAGCTTGATTCGATGCAAGTGCAGTTTGCAGGCAACCTCACGTTTGACGGAGCCGTGACGGGCAGCACGTCGAAACTGACGGTCACAGGCCCACTAGCGGTGGATCGCGTGACGATGAGGGGGCGTGAATTGGGCAGTATGGCCAGCGATATCCTTATCGCCCCTGCGGGCGTCGAACTGCGAAACGGCCGCCTTGCAGAATCCGGGGGCGGCACTGCCGTGTTCACCGTTGTGATCCCCGCATCGGGCGTCAATAATACGACGGTCGATGCGACGCTTACGAACATCAATGCCGGGAATTTGCTTGCCGCGTTGCCGATCGATCTGCCTGCGCGGATCCGTGATCTAAACGGGAATACATCGGGCCGCGTTGACATCAAGGGCCTGCCGAATGAAGCAAACGGCACGATCGATCTCTCTGCTCAAAATGGCACGATCGCGAGCCAGACATTTGACGGCCTTCAGGTGAAGGCGAGCTTCGTCGGGACACTCGTCGAGATCGAACGGGCTGAGATGCGGGTTGCGGCGGGCCGGCTTTCAGCGACCGGAAACTTTGATCGGGCGTCCGAGGCCTTCAATATGGACCTGGCTGGGACGGCCATGCCGCTGACGCTGGTGACGGCACTGCTCCCGCCGAGCGACAGCATTCCTGTGATGACGGGCGATGTGAGCTTTACGGCCCGAGCGTCCGGAGTATATTTCAGGACGCAAACCTACAACATCTCGTTTAGCGGATCGGCCCCTGAGGTCGTTGTGACCGATAGCTCTATTGGCCGGGTCGATTTCTCGGGCCAGACGGTCGACCAGCGATTGACAGCCCAACTGAGTGCGGGCCTCAACGGCCGGCCACAGGTGATCAATGCGTCGGTGGACCTTCGCTCCGACAGCATGCCAATGACGGCGATGACCGACCTTCAACAGAGTCCGCTTGCTCCATTTCTGTCGTTTATTCCGCAGCTAAAAGGCGTCCCGATCACGGGCACCGGCACTGGGCGCGTCGAAGCAGCCGGCGACCTCGGAGTGCTTAGCGACAAAGGTGAGCGAGTCATCTCGTGGGAGAATCTGAGCGGGACAGCGACCTTCTCACAGCTCGCCCTTCAAATAAAGGATACGCCGCTATCAGCGGCAGAGCTATTGATCGTAAGGTTCGACCCGAAGCGTATCGAATTTGTGCAGGCAAGGTTTGCAGGAAGCGGGTCGAATATGACGATCGCAGGTTCAAAGGCCCTGGCGGACGGTGTCGAGAACAACCTGACGATAGACGGCCGCGTGAACTTGAATCTCCTGAATCTTGCCGCTCGCGACACGTTCTTTGCGGGCTTTGCCGATACATCGGTGCGGCTATTCGGACCGAACTCTAACCCGCGTCTCACGGGGATCTCAAATGTGGTGAATGGCTCGATCGCTACATTTCTCGGCTCAGATCGTTACTCTATGGAACGCGTGCAGGCCCGCATCATATTTACGTCCGATCAGGTCGAGCTTGAACAGGCTGCGGGCTATCTCGGCGGCGGACGGTTCACCGCATCCGGTGGGGGACTGCTTGGTGCCGGACGCGGCCAGACCCTGTTTGATTCGCTGGCAATGCGCTCATTCCGTTTCTCGCTCAACGGCAATAACGTGACCGTACCGCTTCCGAAAGATTTCCTTACCACGGGTGACGCTCAGCTTGAGGTGACGGGCATTCGCCGCAGCGCGGCCGAGAAGATCGAGATGACGGTCACGGGCCGGGTGCTTGCCCGCCGCAGCCTGTACTCAAAGGACATCGACCTCGCCAACGTCGTTAGCTCGCGACGCGACCCTGTACTAACAACGGGCGTCGGCGGGATGACGGCGCCGCGGTTCGATGTCGTCATCGAAGGCCGTGATGCTCTTATCGTCAGAAACAATATCGCGGACCTGACCGCATCGGTGTCGCTTGTGTTGACGGGCGACGCCAACAATCCCAGGCTGACGGGTCGCATCACAGCGAATAGCGGCACTATCCTGTTTCGCAAGGACCGTTATGAGGTACAGCGCGGCGTGCTAGAATTTCCGCCCGAGACATCGATCGATCCTGTGGTCAATCTCCAAGCCGAGACTGATATCGGCGGCTATCAGGTGTTTGTCACATACAGCGGGCCGCTGCGCGATTCAGAGCTTGCGACGATGACGGTCCGCTCGAGCCCTGCGCTGCCTCAGGCTGACGTTGTATCACTGATAACCACCGGAAGCCTCGCGAATACGGGAGCAGGCATTCCGACCTTTGCCGAAACGGGGATCAATACGGCGGCCGAGATCCTCACGGATACCATCATCAATAATCCGGTCCGTAGGGCGACGGACAAGCTTTTTGGCCTCAATGTTTTTGAGATCGATCCGATCATATCGGGCTCGCAGGCAAATCCCGGAGCCCGGTTGACGGTCGGCCGACAGATCAATAACAACCTGCGAGTGACGTATTCGACCAATCTGTCGCAGGATCAGAACCAGGTGCTTGCCTTTGAGTATCGCGTTTCAAACAAGCTCTCGCTGGTTGCTCAGTACGAGCAACGGTCCCTGACGAATGTGACACGTGACCGTGACAATTTCAGTTTTGAGGTGCGGTTTCGCAAAAGGTTCTGAGTACGCGAATGCGGACGAGAAAGTATATCTACGTTGCTCTTCTGCTCGCATTTGTTGTTGCGGCAGGAGCATCGATCGTCAGAGCGCAAGGCCAATTTGAGAAACGCCGACTGTCCAAGGTGGCGGTCGTAATACCGGGCGTCGATCCGGCTGCTCGTCAGGTCAAGGAATATACCGATATCGTTACGGAAGCGCTTGGGCCCGCCTACTCAACACCGCGGATCCGCGAAGCGATCGAAGAGCTCTATTCACGCGCGCGGACGATCAACTCGATCTCCGTGTCGGCCGAGACCGATACCGCGGGCGATGTCAGGTTGACATTCGACTTGCGGATGAAGACACAGGCGTCGCGCGTCTCGATCTACGTGGCGGACTCGATCGGTGACAAGGTAACAGAGCAGGAATTACGATTCAAGCTGAACATTCTGACGGCCGGATCGGTGGTTACCGAGCAGGCGCTCCAGAATAATGCGGACGAGATCCTCGCCTTTTTGCGTGAGCGAGGCTTCTTTCGCTCGGCGGTGACATTCGAGCGGCAGCCAGCAGCTCAGGCCGGCCAGATTGCGGTCGTCTTTCAGGTTACGCCCGGTCCGCAGGCAAGAGTCGAACGCTTCGAGATAAATATCAATGGCCTCGAGAAACCGGTCGACGCCAACGCATTTCGGTTGAAGCCGGGCGGGCTGTACTCGCGCGAACGTTTGACAACTGATGTTGGAATGATCAAGAGAGTGCTCCGCCAGGCAGATCTCTTGTCGCCGATGCTTGATGAACCACGTGTGGTGTTTGACGACGATAGCAACACCGTCGCGGTCAGCCTTGGCGGGAAGGTGGGGCCAAAGGTCGAGGTCCTTGTCGATACCGAAAAAGAAAAGATCAGCCACGGCACCGAGGCCCGGCTGCTGCCGATCCGAAGCGAGGGAACCCTCGACTTTTCCGCGATCATCGAGGGCGAACGACGGCTCGAAAACTATTATCAGGAACAGGGATATTTCTTTGCTGATGTAGTTTCGGTATGTTCGGCGACGCCGCAGCTTCTCGATAACGAAGACAATCCGATCCCAAACGATACAGAGTTCCTTTGTTCATTCCTGGGCGGCGAGGACCTCACGGGCCGCCAGATCACTGTCCGATACCGCGTTGATCTTAACCGCCGGTTGTCGCTCAATAAGTTACGCATTCGCGGGACAGACGCGATAACGATCGACGACGTGAGCAGCGTCCTTGCTTCGCAGGAGGCAAATGCGCTCGGTATCATCCCTTATCTTGGCTACGGACGCGGCTATACGAGCGAGGCCATCCTGGAGGAGGATGCGTCGACCATCCGGACGATCATGGCCGAACTCGGCTATCGCGACGCTGAGGTGCGGGCCACGCAGGGCGTATCTCCGGAAGGAGAGGAGCTCATTATCACGTTCGTTGTCGAGGAAGGAATGCCATCGGTCGTGACAGATGTCAGGATTACCGGAAATTCAGCCGTCCCGACCGATGATCTGACTGCGGTGCTGCATCAGCTTGTCGGAGCCAACTACTCGCGGGCGAGGGTCCGCAACGCGGTCAGGAAGCTGTCACAGCTTTACTCAGCGCGAGGATACTTTGATGCTCGCGTGACGTCATCGGTAACCGATCTGCCGGTCCGTTCGTCCGGATCGCAGCGTGATGTCGGCGTTGAGTTCAAGGTTGAGAACGAAGGACAAAAGGTCGTGATCGGCCGCATCCTGATCGATGGTAACGAAAAGACTGAACGCGATGCCGTGATGAAAACGCTCGCATTGAGCGAGGGCGAACTGCTTCGTTCGCCGGATATATACACGAGCGAGCAGAATCTTTATGGCACTGATGCCTTTTCGCGTGTCGCGATCAAGCCGGCAGCCCGCAGGCGAGGATGCTAGCGGGAATCGCATCTCGGACGTATTGGTCAGTGTCGAGGAACAGCCGCCAAGGCTAATGTCATTCGGCGGAGGCTTCTCGACCGACCTTGGCCTTAGCGGATTTTTTGACATTCGCCATGTCAACCTGTTTGGCAAGCTGTGGCAGGGCGGCACCCGTGTAAAAGTGAGCCAACGCCAGCAGCTCGTCCAATTTGACGTGATCAACCCTCGCTTTATTCCTGACGGACGCAAGCGATTCGCGCCCCTGACGCTCTCGCTGCAGTATCAACGCGATACGACGGTGACTCGGTTCTTCAGATCGGCCTTCGATCGAGGCACTTTCGGGATCGTCCAGCGTGTGGACAAGAATGGCAATCCCATTGACGAATTTGGCCGCAAGGTTGGCAGTCCTACGATCAACCGGGCCGCCTTTTCGGCTGAGACGAGCCGCACCATCAGCCGCAAGGATCGCAGCATACTCTTTGTGCGGTATCGATTTGAGGATGTCAGGCTTTACAACATCGAAAGCTTGTTGATAAAGGACCTTCTCAGGCCTGATGCGCAAAATCGGATCTCGGGTTTTGGGGCTACATTTGTTCGTGACACCAGGCGGAACTGTGCAGTGAAGTATTCGCTGCTCGAGCTCATCGACAAGGGAGAGCCGACCGACAAATGCCGTTACAACGCATCAGATCCGACGAATGGCGACTATCTCACGGCGGATTACAACATATCGATCCCGGTCTTGGGGGCGAACGTCGGGTTCCAGAAGTTTCAGGTCAGTTACAATCACTATTACACGGTCAAACGGACGACTTTGGCAGCGCGAGGCATCTTTGGGGCTGGGCGTGTTTTCAAAGGCGGCGATCGATACACAGGATCACCTTTCGCGTTCCTGAATGGGCTGCTGCCAATTAGTGAGCGGTTCTTCGCCGGCGGAGCAAACACTCTGCGAGGCTTCGATTTCGAAGAGGCCGGGCCGCGGGTTGTCATTGTCCCGACCGGCAGGTTCTTTAACAGCAGCGGACAAGAGGTGTTTCTCGATCCGTTTACGGTCCCTTTCGGTGGCAACGCAATAGCGGTGTTGAATCTCGAAGCGCGGATACCACTGACGAAGTCGATTAGAGCGGTGCCCTTTTATGACGGCGGAAATGTGTTTAGAAAGGCGAGTGATATATTTAGGCGTTCCGACATCGCTCCCGGCGACATCGCCGGATACAATCAGAGGGCATTTTGGACGCATTCGGCGGGCCTCGGCCTGCGAGTTAAGACGCCCGTAGGCGGTGAGTTTGGCGTTGATTACGGGTATCTGCTAAATCCGCCGACGTTCCTTATTCCGCAGACGATGGGGCCGCCGACAGACTATCGGCTAAAACAGGGCCACTTTCACTTTCGATTTTCGCAAGCCTTTTAGTTGACGGCGTCGGAGGCAACGACGTGACGCTCATCAAGTTCCACGATGAGGCTGCCGGAGCTGACATTGCGGCCTTGAGTGGCCGCAGTTTCGCCTACCCGAGCGATGCTCCGCGCGACGGTGAATTTCTTGCGCATCATTTTTCGATTGTACATCGCTTTGTCGGCAGCGATGATCATCTGGTCAAAGGTCTCGCCGCCGCGCGTGTAGCTGGCACCGCCCAGGCTGACACCGACCGATGCTTCTCTGCCGTTCGCAGTGAGACGAAATTCCAACACGGCCTGCTCGATGCGGTCGCAGAGGTCTGCCACGTCCTCAGCCGATGTCTCGGGGACGAGCGCGACAAACTCGTCACCGCCGTATCGCGCTAGAAAGTCGTAGTCGCGAAGCTGCTCTTTGATCACCCTGCCGACCTCACGAAGCATCTGGTCGCCGACCTTGTGGCCAAAATTATCATTCACCAGCTTAAAGCCGTCGAGGTCGAGCATAAGGAGCTGAAAGCCGTTGTTGTTACGGCTGGCACGGGCAACCTCTTTCTCAAACTGCATTTGCAGGCTGCGTGCGTTGGGCAGGCCCGTCATCGGATCGGTGAGGGCGTAGCGTTTTGTCTCGCTGTGTTTAAGTGATTTGCTGATGGCATCTGACGCGATGCGGGATATCGTTTCGAGCAATCGAATGTGCTCTTCGCCGTATTCTTCGAGGTCAGCGGAGTAAAGCGTGATAGCACCGATCAGCTCATCGTCGGCAACTAGCGGCACGGATGCGATCGTCGAGTAGCAGCCGGCGAGTTCAACCTGAGAGTAAGAAAAGTCCAGATCGGGATCGACATTGTATGCAGCCTCGCTCGATCGCATTACGAAGCCAGAGACGCCCTGCCCGATTCGCAGTTGCCGTGAGAGCATCGCATTCGCCGCATGGCCTTGGGCATGCACGGCCGTTGCGATCGTGCGCTCGGGGTCGGGCAAATATACGGCACAAGTGTCGAAAGGAACAAACTCCGAGACCTTCTCGGTAAACAGAGTCAGCGTCTGCTCGAGTGTGACGCGCGAACCAAACTCGCGCGCGAGTTCATAGAGGCTGAATACCTCTCGATTGGCAAGTTTTATCTGTTCGACAAAGCACTGCGGTCCACTCGCGGCAGCGACGTCCTGTTCGTCACCATAGGTGAGGCCTTCAGCGGCCAGTTCTGCCTCAAACGCCGTCAGGTGCCGCAACAGTGTTGAAACAACGAGCGGATCAAAACGCTTGCCTGACTCATTTTGGATCGCCTTGCGGGCGTCTTCACGCGGAAGGCCGGATCGATACGGCCTTGCTCCCCGCATGGTGTCGAAAGCATCTGCAACGGACAAGATCCTAGCCGTTATCGGAATATCTTCGCCCTTAAGACCGGCTGGATAGCCGCTCCCATCCCAACATTCGTGGTGATACCTGACGGTCGGGACGACGGGATGGTCAAAGCCGACCTTTTCGAGGATTGACGCGCCGACATCGGAATGGATCTTTGTCTTTTCAAGTTCGGCCGGCGTGAGGTCGCCCGGCTTATTCAGTATGTGGTCGGGAACGGCGAGCTTGCCAATGTCATGGAGCAATGCGCCGGTTCGGAGGGCTTCGAGGTCGCTCTCTGACAGGCCGAGAATTCGGCCGATGCCAACGGCGTAGATGCGTGTGCGGCGAACGTGGCCGACGCCGACCTGATCGCGTGCGTCGATTGCTGTGGCCAATGCTTCGACCGTTGCGAGATGGATGCGGCTGGCCTCGGCGATCGCCTTGGTCTTTTCCGCAAGGCGAATGACATGCAAACGATAGGCGAGCGCCATCCCGGCACAAAGCGGTAAGAGGAAATACAGGATCTCCGGGCCGAAGTAGGCGATGAGTGCGCTAAAGATCGCGATGCCGACGATACCCGTGGCTATCACGCTTCGAGAAATTCCGTTCGGGGCGATTGACGAGATTCTCATTGGTCTCTCAAGGACGCTGCCTGCCGTCCTGTGGCACTCGGACCGGATCAATATTCTGGCGGACGCACGGGTTCCGCCGCCAATGCACTCTCAAATAGCGTGCCACACCGTGGAATCTGTAAAATATTGAGAAGTCAGTAGGTTCGGGCCGGGCCGATGGAACGAATTCGGTCAGAATGAAGGGCGAATCGGTCAGGTTGAAGGTGTCCTCTCGGCAGAACGAGCACGCAGGAAGTAGGCGAAGTAGCCGTACATCGACCAAAGAGCCGTGATGACCGACACCCAGAGAGCGCCGCGGCCGACGAGATAGCCAAAGACCTTCCAATCGTTTGAGGTGAGCGAGAATTGAGCGAGGTTTGCAAACGCCGCCTGCACCTCGGGCACGCGCCAGAAGAATGCGGGATAATCGAGACCGAAGTTCGAGACGGGCGGATTGCCGTTGGCTGCAGCTACGAGCAGGGCAACAATGGCGACGCATTGGGCCCACATTTTGAATTTGCCCATGCCCTGAGCCTGTATGACGATGCCCTCGCTGGCCGCGACAGAACGCAGGCCCGTGATGATAAATTCGCGTCCGATTATGACGACGACGGCCCACGACGGGGCGAGGTGTTTCTCGACAAGGACGATCAATGCCGCTGATATGAGCAGCTTGTCGGCGATGGGATCGAGAAACTTGCCGAGCGTCGATACCTGTTTGCGGCGGCGGGCGAGTTGGCCGTCAAAGATATCGCTGATCGCCGCGATCAGAAAGATCACGATTGCAAGTGCATAAGCGTCGATTCCAAACCAATACTCGGCCACAGGCGTAAGGAGCACGACCACGAGCAGCGGCACGATCACGATGCGGCCAAGCGTAATGTAGTTAGGCAGGTTCACACGACTACAAACCTAGATTCTACGCACAGGCCTCGCGATAACAAAAACGGCGGGCACATGCGGCCCGCCGGTATTTATCACATAGTCGCCTGTAGCTATTGAGCCCTGCCCGCGATGGGGACATCGCTCCCCAACCCAAATTGATAATAGGATGGCTGCCCATTCGAGCTTTGGACTATGTACCAACTTCCAGTTCGACAAACGCTAATGTCGGCTCTTCCATCGCCGTCGTAGTCAGCAGGTACCGGGATATCCGTGTCAAGCCCGAACAGAAAGTCTGCATAGCCATCATTGGTCTTAAGGAGGTACCACGTCCCGTTCCTGTAAACTGCGAGGTCGGTTTTGCCGTCGCCATCATAATCTGCGGGCACAGTGCGGTCGGTAGCGATACCGAACTGCGCTGCCTCGTAACCCGCGGATGAACGGTTCAAATGCCAGATGCCATCGCGAAACACCGCCTGATCAGCGCGCCCGTCGCCATCATAGTCCCCGACGACGGGTTTGTCAGATGGCAGTCCGAATTGGAGCTGCCCACCTGGCCGTTTGTTAGATCGAGCGACCACCAGATCCCGTCTCGGTAAACAGCTAGTTCGGCCCGTCCGTCGCCAGTAAAGTCTGCGGGAATCGGAATATCACCTGATACCCCGAACTGGTTCCCCCGGAAACTGCCGTCAGAACTGTTTAGCCAATACCAGACGCCGTCGCGAAAGACCGAAATGTCTGTTCTGCCATCGCCGTCATAGTCGGCTGGAGTCAACTTATCGCTCGATATACCAAACCGCCTGGAGGAGAAACCGTTAGCGGATTGGTCGAGATACCAAGTTGCATCCGAAGGGCGAAAGACAGAAATATCTGACCGCCCATCTCCGTCAAAATCGGCAAGAGCCGAGCGGGGTATGATCGGCTGCCATGACGGGTCAAAATTCCGGCCGCTTGTCGTAAGCCGCTCCGGTTCGCCGCCATCTACCTTTTTTGTGTAGATCTGGTTTGGGTAAACAAAAGCGATCGAGTGTCCGTCGGGCGACCAGTATGGTGAAAAGACATTACTGCATCCATCGGGAGCGACGGGCGAGCATTGCCAGTGAAATTCTCGCGCGTTCGAGCCGTCTGCATCCAGAATGAACATGATCAGATTCGCGGAGTTTTCTGCCGACACAGCGATCTCTCTGCCGGTGGGTGACCATGAAACGCCCTCGTACCATCTGAATTGGTTCGGCAGTGGGGGTAAGATCCGAAGATCGGTGCCATCAGGCCCAATTGTTTGAATCCTTTCAGCCGACGACGATCCACGTGTCGTGACGGAGAGTATCCTCGTGCCGTCGGGCGACCACGCCGGGTCCCAGCCCCGTGTCAAGAACCTTCGGTTGCTACCATCGGCATTTACAACGAAGATATGCCATTCGTTCGCCACGAAATCCCTCTCCGCAAAAACGAGCCTGTTGCCGTCAGGCGACCAACTAATGCCCCACGAGGTGCTCAATAAGCTGCTCGGCTGGTAATTCACCGGGGTGATCTCCGTTTTATCCGTTCCGTCCGCGTTCATCTGAAAAATAGCATAGCCTCCCGTCTCTCTCTGGCTAATAAAGGCCATCTTTCGGCCGTCACGCGACCATGCGGCGTGTCCATCGAAAATATTGTTGTTAGTGATCCGCGTCTGGTTGCTGCCGTCAGGGTCCATCACGTATATCTCGCTATTCCCGTCGCGATCGCTCGTAAATGCGATCTTGCCATTCGAGCGGAGATGGTTGCCCTGATAGCGAACAACTACAAAGTCATAATAGTCATACAGTTGGTCATCAAAGCCGCCCGCGACCACTATCTTGCCGTCGGATTGGACCGCCATTGCTGAGGCGTAGGCCTGACAGCAAGTCGGGTTGCGGACTATACCGGTCCCGTTGAATGTTGTATCGAGCGCTCCGTTCGGTTTGAGCCGAACCACAGCAAAAGAGCTCGGAATACTCCCGCCGCTTGAGAAGCTGCTGCCGGCAGCCAGGATACTGCCGTCGCCCTGGATCGCTACCGAATGCGCAGAATCGCTGGAAGGCCCGACTGGGATAGTGAACTTCCCGGTGCCGCCAAATGTGGCATCGAGCGAACCGTCCGAATCGTACCGAATAAATGCAAAGTCATAGCCAGTGCCCGGAGCTCCGGTCGAACCGACGATGACTATCTTGCCATCCCATTGAAACGCCAGGTCACTAGCTCCCCCATAGGCATCCCCGAATGATGTTGTTGCCTTGCCTGTCCCGTTGAATGTAGTGTCCAGGTGTCCGGAGGTCGTGTACCGGACCACGGCGAAACTGTTGCCTGTGACGTCGTCTCGACTCGATCCGGCGGCGACGATCTTGCCGTCCGACTGTATCTTTAGAGAAGTGGCGCCGCTGCTCACATTCCCGATCGGAGTAGTTACCATGCCGGTCCCGTTAAGTGAGAGGTCGGGCGTTCCGTTCGTGTTGTAACGTAGGATCGCAAAGCCGCCGCCGCTGCTGCCGGCCGTGACGATCTTACCGTCCGCCTGGATCGCGACCGCCGCCCCGCCGGCCGAGGCTCTGATTATCCCGGTGCCGTTAAACGAGGTGTCCAGTGAACCGTCTGGGTTGTAACGAACGACCGCCGAGCCTGAGCCAGAGCTGTAGCCTGCGACAACGATCTTGCCGTCTGGCTGGATAGCTACAGCACGGGCACCATCATGGGAGTCGCCGAGCGAGGTAATAACTATGCCCCTGTCCCCGAAAGACGGATCCAGCGACCCGGTCGCGTTATAGCGGACAACCGCAAAATCCCAGCCCAGCCCACCGCTGTAGCCGTCTCCGACCACGACCATCTTGGCATCCGATTGGATTGCCATTGCGTACGCAGAATCTAGGTGATTAAAACTATTGCCTCTGGTGATGGCGATCCCGCCGTCGCCGAATGTCGGGTCAAGATCGCCCGGGCGAGCAATGGCCGTCACTGGAAAACCAAGCGAAATAGCGATCAGTAACAAATAAATCTGATAAAGAACAAATTTGCGTGACATGACGACCTCCATTCAAATCTCAGATACCTGAAATAGCAAAAAGGGCCGCCTTCGATCTGCTCGCAGACAAAAGGCGGCCCCGGCGTGTTTTACTGAGCACTGCCGGCGATAGGAATGTCTGTAGCTAAGCCGAACTGGTGGTTCTGCGACTGGCCGTTTGAACTCTGGATCGCATACCATGTGCCATCTCGGTAAACTGCGATATCGGTCCGTCCGTCGCCGTCGTAATCGCCGGGTACGGGCCGGTCGGTGGCGAGGCCCCACGTCGTGATCGAGACCGCACTGTCGGAGCTTCGGCTGATGTACCAATTCCTGTCCGTTGGGCGGTAAACGGCGATGTCCGTGCGGCCGTCGCCATCATAGTCTCCGGGTACGACACGGTCGCCATTGGCCCCGAATTGCTGAGCGCGGAAGGTATTTGTTCCGCTTTCGACGACATACCAGATCCCGTCCGACGGCCGAAAAACACTCAGGTCGCTCCGTCCGTCACCGTCAAAATCAGCGGTTGCGCTGCGGTTGACGCTGACGCGCGTGGCGGTGTAGATATCGCTGCTTCCGTCACGGGTCGATGCGGCGTAGAGAATCGACCCATCGTGAGATAACGATGCAGATTGGTCGTTGCCGGCCGAGTTTACGGCGGCGAGATTGACGGGTGGATTCCAATCTGCAGAGACGGACCCGCGGGTTGAGACCCAAATGTCCCTTCCGCCCAGCCCGCCGTCTCGATCAGACGTAAAGAACATCTCCAGGCCGTCCCCTCGAATTCCCCCGCTTCTGTCTTCCAACATACTGTTCAATGCCTCAACATTCGTAGGGGCGTTAAATGTTCCATTCGCGTTGCGCGTGCTTTGATAAATATCAAAATCCCCGTCAATTCGGTCGCTCGTGAAATAAAGGACTCCCAACCCGTTCGCCGGGTCCTGAAAATATGCAGGGGCGATCTCATTGCTGGAGCTGTTGACGACCTCGCCAAGATTGACGGGTTTGCTCCAGCCAAAGTCGTTGTTCGGATCAGTTCTTGTTGTGATGTAGATGTCGGCCCCTCCGAAAGAACCTGAACAGTCTGAGCAGTTGAAGAATAGGGTCCTTCCATCTGCGGAAAGAGACGGCAGGTTTTCGTTGTTCCCGGAATTGAGCATCGACAGATTCTGAGGGGTGCCCCATGCCGATGTGACCGTTGCCCGTTGCGAGACCCACAGGTCAATGCTGCCGAGAGTCCCGTCCCGGTTGCTCGAAAAATAGAGGCTAAGCCCGTTCGGAGCGACAGCCGCTGCGCTCTCATTACTCGTCGAGTTCACCGCCGTGCCGACATTCTGCGGCAGACTGAAAACAGAAAAGCTTTCAGGCGCCAATCGGCTCTGCGAAAAGGCGGACGTCGGCATCACCGCCATCAGAGTAAAGAGCGCTAGTATTGTTGAGATCATCTTGTTCTTCATAGTCGTCACCTCTCTTTTCGTTGCTCGATGCAGCGTCGGCTGTTATACTTAAGGGCAAGAAGTTTCAATTTCATCCGAAAGCATTCACCAACCGACCTGCTGCACCGTGCGATCACAGGCTAGGGCGTTGGGTGGCAAGATGTCTTTGGAAAAATTTCGTGGTTTTCTCCTAAATTTCTCCGAAAGCGAAATGGAGGGCGAGGCGAGACATTTATTTCGGTTCGAATCGTTCCGGCTTGACGTTGCGGAACGAAGGCTGCTGAACCAAGATGTGCCCGTTCCCCTGACGCCGAAAGCGTTCGAGGTACTCACTATACTCGTCAGCGAGAGCGGGCATCTGGTTGAAAAGGATGAACTGCTAAAACGCGTCTGGGCAGACTCGTTTGTCGAGGAAGCCAACATTGCGCGCATAATTCACACCCTTCGCAGGGCTCTGGGCGAGGACGAGAACAGCAAGTTCATCGAAACGGTTGCGACGAAAGGCTACCGCTTCGTCGCTAAGGTCACTGAAGAGCGCGCGCCCGCTCAGCAGCAGGCCGAGAAACCGGTAAGATCGGCTGCGTCCGATGAAAAGCTTCCAGACACGACAGAGACGGACGAATATGTTAAGTCGGCAGTTCCAACTGCCGGCCTAACGGTTACATATTCAAGGAATCGTCGTGCCGTCTTCTTCACCGTCGGATTCGTAACCGCCATTTCCCTTGTTTTTCTGCTTTCATTCAATTTCTGGCCAGAATCAGGAAAGCCGGCGGCCAGATCTATCGCGGTTCTTCCGCTTAAACCTATAAATGCGGCATACCGCGACGAGCTTTACGAGATCGGGATTGCCGATTCATTGATCCACAGGCTCGGTTCGATTAAGGGTTTTATCATCAGGCCGCTCAGCGCAACGCGCAAATATATAGACATCGACCAAGATCCGATTGTCGTCGGACGAGAGCAGAAGGTAGATTATGTTCTTGCCTCCCATTACCAGATGGCTGAGGGAAGGTTTCGCATCACGGCACAGCTTTTTAACGTCGCTACCGGACAGATCGAGGAATCTTATAAGAACGAAAAATCAACCGAAAGCTTGTTTGCTATGCAGGATGCTATCGCCCATGAGGTCGCGGCTCTATTGCAGACTCGATTTGCCACCACTTCAATAACCCCGGGAAAACGCGGAACCAACAACGAAGATGCCTATCGGCTTTATCTGCAAGGGAAGTATTTGACGACGCAGGTAAGTGCCCGAGATCAAAAAAAGGCAATTGAGTATTTTGAGCAAGCGATCGAACTGGACCGGAATTATGCGTTGGCATATGCACGAATGGCGAGTGCTTACCTTCGGTTGGATATTCTGAGCGGTGACGTTCCAAGGTCCGGCAAGGCAGCAGAATTTATCAATAAGGCATTTGAACTCGACAACAACTTGGCGGAAGCCTATGTGGCTCGCGGACAGCTAAAGCTTGTATTTGAATGGGACCTTCCCGCCGCGAGAAGAGATTTGTTCCACGCCATCGAACTGGAACCGAACAATGATACGGCCCACTGGTTCTATGCACTGCTTTTGGCCGCCCGCAAACAATTTGACGAAGCGTTGACGGAGATCGAAACCGCGCAAACAATTGACCCGAGCTCGACTCAGTATATGATGCACCGTGGACGAATCTTATATTACGCTCGCCGCTACGACGAAGCGGTTGTGCAATTCGAACGGCTACTAGACTTGGATGAGGATCATTTTTCGAATTGGATGCAGTTTGCCTATGAAATGAAGGGGGACGAAGCGCGTTCCTTTGAGATATTCATGAAAATAATGCAGGAACGCCGAAAATCCGACCACGTTGAAGTTTATCAAAGGGCCTATGAAACGGCGGGCTGGCGTGGAGTCAAGCGGAAAGTTCTTGAGTTTGCCAGACTTGATGTAAAGGAAGTATCCGACAACCCATTCAACGTCGCGCGAGATTGCGCACTGCTGGGCGAAAAAGACGAGGCGTTTGGGTATCTGAACAAGGCCATTGAGAACCGCAAATGGCTTGTGTACAACCTGGGCGTGGAACCGGCGTTCGATTCTCTTCGCGGTGACCCGCGATTCGATGATCTGGTCAGACGTCTCGGATTAGAGTGATCTTTTTGCGTTCGGCAATATGAGACCAATGGCGAGAAAGACTCTAGTTTTTGCCCTTACGATATTTGTGCTTGCGGGGCACTCCGTGCCTAACCTCTCAGCCCAATCACAGGCATCGAACGGGCAGATCGAAGGCACAGTCCTCGATTCAAGGGGTGCCTATGTGCCCGACGCGCTGATAAGCGTTACCAACGTGGAATCCGGGGCCACACGCGAAGTCAGTTCTGGGAATTCGGGCGTTTATCGTTTTCCCCTGCTGCCGCTAGGTAACTATCGAATAATAGCTGAGGCTCCGAATTTCAAGCGGTTCGTGCGCGACGGTATTATTCTATCTGCGGGCGAGATCGCGACAATCGATATCCAACTAGAGGCAGGGACGATCGCTGAGTCAGTGACCGTCTCGGCGGATTCGGCCATCTCAGATGGAGGCAGAACAGACCTAGGACGTGTGCTGGACGCGCGTGAGGTCGGGAACGCACCGCTGATCAACCGCAATCCGCTAAACTTAGGCTTTCTGCACGCAAATGTGACTGGCCGACAGTCCCGCGGCTTTGCTTTTCCTCGTCTTAGCGTTAATGGCTATCTATATCGCATTAACCATCTGCTAGATGGCAACACAAACACTGTCTACAATAATCAATCGCGTTTGCTGAATATTTCCGAAGTGTTTGTCAGTGAGGTTCAACTTGTGACAAATGGTTACGCAGCCGAGTTCGGCGACACCCCGGGAATGATAATGAATGTGATCACACCGTCGGGGACGAATGAGTTGCACGGATCTGCCAGCTACCGATTACGGAGACCACCATTTTATTCACGCCCCTTCTTCTTCCCGGCGGTCGATCTGCCCGGGAACAAGACGGATATTTTCACCGCCGCTGTCGGCGCTCCGATAATAAAGGATCGCTGGCAATTCTATTTCGGATTCGAAAGGCAATATCGCGATGACAAGGCGATGGCCGCGAGGTTGCTGACGATAACGCCCGCGAATCGTGCCCTTTTGATCGGAGCTGGCCTTTCGCCGTCGATCTTCCCGGCGGCGATCCCGGCCCTTGAGAGAGGTGGCTTCTATATCGTTCGGACTGACGCTCAGCTAAATAGCCGCAATCGCCTAACTGCCCGCTTCAACCTGGCTGATCTCAGCGCGGACAATCCTATTTCTGGCGGGCGAAACACCGCTGAACGTGGCCTCGATAATTTCACGCTCAATCAAGCCGTCGCGGTCCAACTTTTGTCTTACACGCAGACCAGATTCAATGAATTCCGTTTTCAGTATGGGCGCCGTGTACAAGGGGCCAGACGGAATGAACTTTCGGGGATTGGGCCGTCGATATTCATCAATAATGTTGCAAACTTCGGCTCGCCGGTCAATGTCGATACCATCTTTCCGCCGCTCCAGGTCACGCAGTTTCACGACAACGTGACTCGCGCGATGGGGACTCATGTGTTTAAGTTTGGCGGTGGCGTTAGTCATCACGCCTACGAGGAGAGAGCCGCGCTGCTGAGTCTTTACCGCTTTCCGTCGATTAATGCATACGTTGCGGCGCGGACAGGGGTAAATCCAAGAAGTTACAGCAACTATCAGGAAGCCTTTGGTGATCCGGGGACAAAGTATAGCTCAACATTCTTCAATGTCTTTGCGCAAGACGACTGGAAAGTCACGCGGCGCTTAAAGCTGACATACGGCCTGCGATATGACCTCTATCGCTTGCCTAAGGCCGACCCGAGTTCGGTGGTCGAACTGTCGCAGAAATTCACTACGGACAAGAATGATCTGGCGCCTCGATTTGGCGTGGTCTATGCTCTGCGTGATGGCTCTCGACCCACTATAATCAGGGCTGGTGCCGGCCTTTATTATGACGCCCCGCTGCTTTCGATTTATCGCGACATACTGCGGGTCAATGGCAATTCTAGATTTTTCAGCTACACTTTTACCCCGAATGCCCCGGGAGCTCCGGCCTTTCCCAACGCCGTAGGCAAACTGCCGCCCGGATCCGTATTGCCCGACCAAGACATCTATACGATCGCGAAGGATTTTGAAACGATGTACGCGATCCATTCCCACATTCAACTCGACCAAGCTATTACCGATGACCTCTCATTCATCGTCGGCTATGTCCGTTCAGCCGGCAGACATCTGAATGTTTATCGCAATATCAATCCAATCAATTCCGTTGCTCAACTGGCAGACGGCAGGCCTGTGTTCGGCGATGACAAGTTTTTTCCCGATCTGGGCTGGGTGGTTATCGCCGAATCGGCTGGGAGCGCGCAATATGATGCGCTTGCCCTGCAGCTCAAGCAGCGATTGAGTCGCGGTGTGCAGTTTAGTGTTCATTACACGCTCTCAAGGGGCATCAACGATGCGCCGGATGGCGATCGCGAGGGCGTGTTCCTCTCAGATCCAACAAACCGTAGCGTCGATATGGGGTACTCGTCTGCGGATCAACGTCATACGTTTGTGATGAGCTTCGTTGGGCAGCCCACATTTCGTCTAAAAAGCAAGTTTCTGTCCTCTGTCTTCAACAACAACCAATTCGGAATTATCGCGACCGCAAATAGTGGCACGCGGTTCAGTGTCTATTCTGAGTTTGATCTAAACAACGATGGTTTCTACTATGATAGGCCGGTCGGGTTCAAGCGTAATTCCGAGAAGACGCCGAACGAGTACAATCTTGACCTCAAATATACACGCGTCATTAGCCTATCGGAGAGGTTCAAATTGGAGCTATTCGCTGAGTTTCAAAATCTATTGAATATCAGGAACATTATCGGCTACAGCAACATTTCAGTAACGACAGATCCGGTCACCGGCAATTTGATCGGCCCACTCCCAGATTTTCGGGCAAGAAATCAATCTGTCGCCCTGGATAGTCGCCAATTTCAACTGGGCGTGAAGTTTAGTTTCTGAACTCAGAAAATTTCCTTAAGCGATAACAAAAACGGCGGGCACATGCGGCCCGCCATTTGTAGTTAGCGTGGTTAATGCCGAACTAGGGAAGAAACCCCAACGCGCTGTTGGCGGCGTCGTGTTGGGTGATGAGCGGATTGGCGAGGTTTGGGAAGACCAGCGTTTCGTCGGCCGGGGAGAGCCCAAACCAGCGGGCAAAGCGCACGGCATACATCTCGACCGACGTTGTCGGTATCCAGCGGCCGCGGCCTGACGCATTGTTGTCGGTGTCGTCCGCTCCGCTCGGGCCCATGACGAGTGTCGGGAAGTAATTGCCCGTGCCGTCGGGCCGGTGGCTGCCGTAAAAGTCACCTCCGCTGACCGAGCCGCCCATCACGAACATATGATTGCCCCAGGCGTGATCTGAGCCGACCGTCGCGCCCGAGCCGGCCGGATTCAGCGTGCGGCCAAAATCGGACAGCGTGAAGGTTGTCACATCGTTATTGACGCCCTGCACGACCATTTCGTCATAGAACGCACGCATCGCCTGGCTGAATTCGCGCAGGCGGGCGTTCTGGCCGTTGTTCTCGTTCAGTTCGTTGGTGTGCGTGTCAAAACCGCCGATCTGGACGTAAAAGACCTGACGATTGACGTTGAGGTCGAGACGCTTTTTGATCAGCCGTGCGACCTGCTTGAACTGCTGGCCGATGTTCGTAGTTGGGAACTGAACGGTGACCTCCTGCGATGTTTGCAGGGCCGCATTCGCCTGCATCGCGAGGTCCGTAACGTGACTCGCCTCCTTGATGAAGTTATTTGCCAGGTCCTGCTGTCTGAGCGTGTTGAAAGCCGTAAGCCGCGCAAGCGTCGAACCTGTCGGATTTGAGCCGTAACCCGCCGGATTCAATACGTTTGCGAGCGACGTCTGGGCGTTTGCAATCGCCAAGGGCAGCGTCGTCTGGCCGGCCGTGAACAACTGCGCTCCTGAGATCGACGTGATCATCGGTATCAGCCCGCTCGGATTGCTGCCCAAGGTCATCTTGTCAGACAATCGGCCGCCCCAACCAGTAAACGCCTGTGTGCTTGAGACACTGGTCTGCGACTGAGCGACCTGGTCTGAGTGTGAAAAGAGCTGGTAAGGCTTCTTGTACTGCGAGCTCAGGTACTGGGCCTTGGTCAGCGGCTGCACGAGGTTGCCGACGTTGCAAACAACAGCGAGATCGCCGCCGGCCCAGAGTTCGTGGATGCCGTTGTTGACGATGGTCGTGCCGTTCGGGGCGCCGACGTTGCCGAGATTTGGATGCAGGCCATACGTCAGGCCGCCAAGCCGAGGCACCGCTATCGGCAGCAGCGAACCCTGCGCGATCGCCAGGCCCTGAGTGCCCCGGGCGGCACTGTATGCCGCATAATTGCTGATCGACGAATCGCTGTGATTCGGTATCACCATATTATTGCCGTCGTTGCCGCCGGCCCAGAAGCAGAGCACCAGGGCCTTGTAGCTCTCGCCGCCTTCGCCGCTGTCGATCACTCGCTGCGCCATCGCGCTGATCGAGCCGAGGTGATGCATCTGCGTTGCGAGCGAGACCATGCCGAGTGCACAGCCGCCTGACTTTTTCAAAAAATCACGTCTTGTTTCTTTCATCTTGATCACCTCTGGACTTGATATTGCGACGATGTCGCGATCAGGTAAACCGCTTGGCGAACACGGTTTAGTGCCTGCGTCGCCGTCGGCGGATTTGAGACTGTAATGCTGTTTATCGCCGTCTGCAGCGTCGCGCGATTCTCGGCGGTCATCGTGCCGTGAAGCATACGATTGTTGAGGTCGTCGAGCAGCATCGTGTTGGTCGGATCGGCGATGACGAGTGCCTGCAGGTCGCTGAAATCATACGACGTTCCGTTGGGCGAGTCGGGCATAGAGACCGAATAGGCCGGTGCAGTAAACACCATTCGATTAAAGAAATTTGCTCGCGCGATGGATGTGCCGGTGGTCATGATCGCAAACTCGGGCCCGTTCAGCGAGGTACCCGGAATGACGTAGTCAGGCGGAAAGTAATTGAACACGGTCGGTGACAGGAACGGCACCTGGCCCGCCGCGCTCAGCTCGCCGCGGCCACGGACGAAGTTGCCGTCGCTCAGCCCGAGGCCGTCGGCCGACTTCACATTGAACGCCCGAGCAAAATTCGTCATCAACTGCACCGGCTCACGGAGCTTGCCGTAATTAGGGTCGGTCTTTGCATCGCCTCGAGCTTCGGGGTCAAGCAGGATGGCCTTTACGACGGCTTTCATATCGCCGCGCGTGCCAAAACCGTTGTCATTGAATACGCCCGCGACGCGGCTGACATATGCCGGCGTCGGGCTGCTCGTGACCATGTGCTGAATCAGGATGCGGCTGATGAATGGGCCGACATTTGGATGATTGAAGATGTTATCCAGGGCCTGCACGATCGATGCATTCGCGTAGGCCGCACGCAGAGCAACCGTGTTGCACGGTGCCGCGCAGGCAGGGACGTTCGTGGTCGTCGAGCCCGGATAGCTCAACAGCGTCTTGGCGTTCAGGTCGTGGTTATTCGTATTGAGCAGCATCGGGTCGATGTAGTTCTGCGTGCCCGCGACGATGTTGGGACAATTCGCAGCATTATTGCAGAACGTCCATCCCGTCAGCACCTTTGTCAGGTCATTCACCACATTCTGATCATAGGTTGCGACGGGGCTGCCCTGGCCGTCCACCTGGACCGTGCCGTCCTGATTCAGCATAAAAAGCCCGATCGTGAACAACTGCATGATCTCGCGAGCATAATTCTCGTTCGGGTTGTTTTTTGTGCTGATCGACATGTCAAGGTACTGGCCCATCGTCGGATTGAGCGTCATGCCGCACGACGAACAGGTATTCAGGCCTGGCGTCGCGGTTGGGACATCGAAGACCCGCGGCCCCATCAGATCACGAAAATTGCCAAAGGCATACTTGCTCAGCACCTTGTGATACTCGACCATGTGTCTGCCCTGCTGCACGTCGGCACCGGAAGTCACCCAGATCTGGCTCAATGCCCACGCGACGCGGTGCCGCAACTGCGGCTCGCCGTAGAAGGCCTCCTTGATGAACCACGTTTGCGGCTGGTACATAGTGTAGTGGTCGCGTATGCAGTTGACAGGAATGTTGTTCTGGCAATCAGCGGTCGCGTTTCCCGGCATCAGCGGAAACTCCGGATACGGGAAAGCAGTCCCCGGATACGGAGCCTCAAATTGCTCAGCAAGCCAGGTTCGGAGTCCTATGCGACGGATGCGGTCGTCGAGAGCGGCGGTCGGGCCGAATCCGGCCTGTTCGAGGAATCGTTTGCGGTCACCCGACCAGCGATAACCGACGTATTCGGGTGTCGGCGGCTGAGTGCCGACCGGTGTCGGACGCGAGCCCGGCGGATCGGCGATCTTGCCGCCGGTCGAACCGAAGCCCAGCCTTACCTTGTTACTGATAAGCCCGCGCCACGTCACGCCGACCAGAATGTCGCCATCGGCGGCCGGCGGTTCCCAGAATCGGTTTTGGTCCGTCAACTGCACGGTCAATGCATAGATGTTGCGGCCCGCTGTCGGATCGTTATACGGTTCGATGCTGAGAACGGGGAATGTGTAATTTCGTCCGTTGGCATGCTCGACGTATACGCGAAATGCATTTGCCCCTTCATCCGGCAGCAAGCTCAGATTTGTGACAAACAGCACGACGCGCGAATCGGGCCGGAAGGCACTTTCGGTAATGCTCTTGATAGGAATCTTGCCGAGCCGTTCGGCCGGAATGGCCACGGCACGTGTCGAATCCCGCATGCTCAGCAGGATCGGGGTCGGCGAATTCGGGTTTGGGTCCGAAATATTCTGGCCGAGCCCGACGACCGACAAGACGCCCACGACGGCCGTCGTCGACATGATCCGCAAAAAACCCTGCGAATATCTACTCTTCATACCTTTCCTCCTAAGGCAACCTACGCGTTGTATTTCTCAAATGAGTCCGGCGATGCAGTGGAGCGGCGTCGCGGTTAAAACAGTTTATACAATCTCAAATCTACAACATTCCCAATGCAAAAGACAATACTTTTTTCGTATTTCTAATGCTGTTAGACGTGACATATACTGCGATAGCCGAAAAAAAGTAAAGAACTCAAGATGACCGTTTCCATACATATTCCTGTGCCTGAGAATTTTAGCTTTCGCTCCACGGTTTACAGCCACGGCTGGTCAGAACTGGCCCCGTTCGAACTGGACGACCAGAACTGGCGCTTGAGTACGGTATTTAGCGATAAACGCGGCCGGACGGTGTCGGGCATGATGTCCGAAGAAAATGACTGCGTTCGCGTCGCTCTCGCGTCGTCGCGGATCGATCTGGAGGAAATCGAACGGGATGCACGCCATATCCTCAGGCTTGACGATGACCTTTCAGGTTTGTATGCAGCGGTGGATGGCGACGATCATTTGTCGTGGGTCGCAGAAAAGGCCGCAGGGCGAATGATCAGGTCGGCAAGCGTCTTTGAGGACCTCGTTAAGACCATCTGTACGACGAACTGTTCATGGGGCCTTACAAAACTCATGGTCGCGAACCTCGTCGATAAGCTCGGCCGGCCGGCCGCAGGTGGGAAACGAGCATTTCCGACGGCTGAGGCGATGGCGTCGGTCGACGAAGCGTTCTATCGACGCGAGATCAAGGCAGGTTACCGCTCGCCGTATTTTGTCGAACTCGCCGGATCGGTCGCCTCGGGCCAGTTCGATCCTGAAGCTTGGCTGGATTCGCCGCTGAGCGGGCAGGAACTGCGAAAAGAGATGAAACGCGTCAAAGGCGTCGGTGACTACGCAGCCGACAATCTGTTGAAATTGGTCGGCAAATACGACGGCCTTGCCCTCGATTCGTGGCTGCGCTCGCAATTCTACAAGAAATACAATCGACAAAGGCCGTGCAAGGACAGCCGCATCGAGCGACATTACAAAAAATATGGTGATTGGCGCGGCCTCGTGATATGGTGCGAGATGACCGAGCGGTGGATCGTACCCTGCGCATAAAAAGAAATCCATCGCTATCGCGTTCCTTTGCGTCTTATCTAGGTGTCTTCTGCATCGTGTCTTGGGTTCTTAAGCAGAGTCCGCTGAGTGGGCGGCATTGTCTTTATTGAGCCTGCGACGGTGTTTTGTAGTATTATAGGCGTCATTCCCGTATAGGTAGTGCAATGATCGAGACCGGGACAATCCTTCAGCAGCGTTATCGCATCGACAGACAGATCGGGCAAGGCGGTATGGGCGCGGTCTATATCGGCACTGATGAGCGCTTTGGCAGCACTGTGGCGATCAAAGAGACGCTGTGCATGGACGATAACTTTCGCAAAGCGATCGAGCGAGAGGCCCGGCTGCTCAACAGCCTCAAACACAACGCCCTGCCGCGTGTATCTGATCATTTCGAGGAACGCGACAGCCAGTTTCTGGTAATGGAGTACATTCCGGGCGAGGATGTCGCGACCATGCTCGAGGCGGACCACGCTCAGTTTTCGGTCGATCAGGTGCTGAGATGGGCGGATCAATTGCTCGATGCGCTCGACTATCTGCATCACCAGGACGTTCCCGTGATCCATCGGGACATTAAGCCGCAGAATCTTAAGGTCAATTCGCGCGGCGATATTATTCTTCTGGATTTCGGACTGGCCAAAGGCAACCCGACCGATGCCGGGCATCAGACGGCGGCGAAAAGCATTTTTGGATATTCGCGCAACTACGCTTCGCTTGAGCAGATCCAAGGTACGGGGACCGACCCGAGGAGCGACCTGTATTCACTGGCGGCGACGCTCTATCACCTATTAACGAATGTTGCCCCTGAGGACGCTTTGACCCGGGCAATGGCCGTGCTGAGCCAGCGGCCGGACCCGATCGTGGCGGTCAGCAGGATCAAGCCGGAGATTCCCCTAGGTGTTGCGGGCGTTCTTCTAAAGGCGATGGACCTCAACGCGGATGCCCGGCCCGCAGATGCTACTGAGATGCGCCGGATGCTCCGCGAGCATGAGAACTACGGCTATCTGGCCGCCGTTGCCCCGGCCGCGGGTTTTGCTCCGGCAGTGCCGAGCACCGGCGAGCCGACAAAGCTGATGCCCGAGGAAACAAGGGCTGCGGCGGCACTTGCCGGTGGTGTTTCAGGGTCAACTCACCCTGAGAACGTTTCTCAAGTAACGTCGATTAGGCCCGGCCTGATAGACCAAACCGCATTTGGCCAGCCGGTAACGACCGAGGCACCATCGACCGTGCATCGAGGCCTGGCGATGACGGCCGGTATGGTCGTGGTCTTGCTCGTCGGTGCGGCCGCGGCCGGCGGGCTATATATGATCAAGCCGTCAGTGTTCGGCCTTGGGACAGACGAAAAAGGAGTCGAGGCGCCGCCGTCATCGACCGAGGCGAATACGGCTCCGTCCGGAGGTGACGTTTCTGTGACCGGCGGCGATGGCGGGAACGCGGCGAACAGTGCCACGTCAGATCACACAGCGGTCCCGGCGAGTGAACCGGGCCGCACATCGGATACAGGCCAGACCGACACGACCAAGGCCGGAAAGGCGCCGGGCAACGACCGCCCGGGCAAACAGTCGGGAGATGACGAGATGGACCCTGGCTTTGAGGAGGACATCTCAGGGCCGGACGAGATAACGATCACAACCAGCGATCCGAACGGGACGGTCACTACGCGAAAGATCCGCCAGCCCGACCGCCAGCCTCCGGCAGGCAGCGATGACCCCGGTGATTTCAAACCGATTCCGCGGGGTTTCGATCCGAGTAAGATGACACCCGAGCAGCGGCGGCTCCTACAGGAGCGGATCCTCCGACAGGTCGTCAGGCCAAACATTCCACGGCCGCCGTCCAAGCCGAAGAACTGACCTTTCAAGCGCTCTCAATTACTTTCTTTAGCCTCGCGGTCCACCGGTCGAGGTTTTCGTGCGGTTCGATCGATGCGTCCTCGGTGACGTGCATTAGCGGGTGATACGTTACCGTCACGCGTCGGAAGAATCGCGGGTATTTCCAATCGCGCGGCCAAATGCGGTTGCCGCCGCGGATCGTGACCGGAAGGATGGGGACGCCGGCCTGAATAGCGATACGCACGACGCCGCTCTTGAATGGCAGCATCTCACCGTCCGGTGTTTCGCGGGCACCCTCAGGAAAAACGACCAGCGCGGCGCCGCTGCGTAAGCTTCGCAGGGCCTGCTTCATCGCCCGGATAGTGCCACCCGTCTCGAGCGACACGGGAAATGCTCCGAGATAGGCGATTAGTGGCCCGATAAATCTCCACTCGAACGCCGCGTCCCAGGCCATGAAGCGCATCGGATGCTTGATCGGGATACCGATCCACCCAGGGTCAATGTAGGTTTGGTGATTTGCAGCTATAAGATAGGCCCCGCTGCCTCGAGCAGGAATATGCTCAAGCCCCGAGAAACGGATGAACCAGAGCGGTTTACTGACCAACCACGTGATCGCGCGGGCCAGCCAATTTACGATCCGTGGAGGATCAGCGTCTGTTGCAGCTTCCGCCATTTGAAAAAGACCGGCAAAGCGATGCCGGTCTTCCTAGATTAAACACGCAGCGTCTCTGCTGCAAAGCCGGACTCAGGCCGCACTCCGCTGGAGTGCCATTAGCCTTTCCATTGGAAACTGGGCTCCTTCGAACTCAAGATGAAGGGTCGAAGTGTCATCCTCGACGGCCTTTTGGTTGCGAACGATGGCGATCGAATAGAAATCGAGGAGCTTGCAGGCAAACTTGACCTTGTCGCCGATGTTGGCATTTAGCTTGGTCGTGACCGACACGCCGCCGGCGCTGATGTTCTTGGTATAGGTTTCTTCACGCGCAAGCGACTTTTCCTCGCGCTGGATCAGGGCGATGGTGACCGGCATCGTCAGCCAGGTGCGCGGCTTCTTGCGCTTCGTGAACTGCGATTCGGATTCCGTGATCGCCCACGAGCCGTCGCTATTCATTCCCGAGATCCGATAATTCTGAGTCGGGTCTGCCTTAAAACTTTCCGGAATGTCCTTGCCGATGAGGCCGATGCCGACGTGGTAGACGGTAAGCCCGTCAACGGTGGCAGCATTGCAGTGCTGCACGATGCCCATCACTTCGTAGAGGTCAAGATCAGTATCGTAGATACGAAATTCCTTCGGCATCGGAAGGATCAGATTGACCAGTCGCCCGACGGTGCAGCTGCGCGACAGGCTGACACCGAGCCCATTTCGCGAGACGGTATTGACCTTTGTGACCTCTTTCCAGAGTTGGCCGTTGCCTTCATTGACCTGGACGATTGTCTTGAGGTCGGCGAGGGCCCGCTCGCTGCGGCGAAGGTCCAGGATCGGATCCGTATCAACTATTGGCCGTGGCGGCGCGGCCTGTGTACTAAATTCAATAACACTCATTGTAATGCCCAATTTTGGGCCAGTTTATGTGGATGTTGAGGGGTCAGCCGATGCCCTCAAGCGGATAGAAGCGGTCGATAAACTCGAGATGCAGCCGCGTGATGCCGTCAGGGCCGATACGCGAACCGCGCACGACCGAGAGTATCTCGATGTTGTGTCGGGGGCTGAGCACCCGGAGGAATGTTCCGGTCTCGGCATTGAGCGTCGTAAAGACGGCCGCACCGCCGAGACTTATATTTTCCGTCACAGTGGTCTCAGAAAGCAAGACATTTCCTGCTTCGTCGACTTGTTCGATGGTGAGAGATTCGGGGATGAAATACCTGGTTTGCTTCCTTAGGTCCTTTGGCAGGTCCGATTCATCGGCGTGAAGGTTGGCCTCCATCAGGTGCCACATTCCTTTGCCATCCTCCTCGCGGTGGGCGAGGTCGTAGAGCCGCGAAGGATGCTCGATATGATCGACCGGCGGAGTCTTGCCTGTAAACGCGACACCGATCGAATATTCAGGTTCAGCGGAACTTTTTCCGATCGAGATGCACCGTCGAACCAGTGCCCAGACCTTGTATTGCGGTTCGCTGTAGTCAAACGAACGCAGCTGACGCGGCATCGGCACCGTCAGAAGTACCAGACGGCCACGCTTTATCGGCCTTTTGAGCGTAAAGCCCGCTCCAAAGGCTGATACGTCGTTTAGCCGCGTGATCTCGTACCATCCTACCTTTACATCGATCTTTACCTCAACGCGCACCGGCAGGGGCAGCGAGATCCGCTGTATTCGGCGATTTTCCTTCTCGACGACGGGCTTTGGAAAAGCACGGTCGATGGCACGCGATTGTTGTGATGGCGAGTTCAACATCTCAGGGCAAAAACAGACTGAAAAAGGGGCCTGTGTGGAAGGAATTCAGGTTTGCTTAACAGGCTTTACGCCTGTAAAATATAGATACGTTCAAGACGCTCATTATTCCAGATTTTCCGAGCATCACGCCTTGTCCAAACCCATTTTTCTGAGCCTTTTTGACCAATGGATTCACTTATAGAACGCAACCAGATCAATATCGAAGACGAGATGCGCCGGTCGTATCTCGACTACGCGATGAGCGTCATCATCGGACGCGCATTGCCCGACGTGCGCGATGGCCTTAAGCCGGTCCATCGACGCGTGTTGTACGGCATGTTCGAGGCCGGGAATACTGCCGGTAAACCATATCGCAAATCTGCGCGCGCCGTGGGCGACGTAATGGGTAAATATCATCCGCACGGTGATATGGCCATCTATGATTCGATCGTGAGAATGGCGCAGGACTTCTCGCTTCGCTACCCGCTGGTTGACGGACAGGGAAATTTTGGTTCGGTCGATGGCGATAATCCGGCAGCGATGCGTTACACCGAGATTCGACTGGCGAAGATAGCCAACGAGGTGCTCGCCGATATCGAGAAGGAGACCGTCAATTTTGTACCGAATTACGACGACTCGCTTTCAGAGCCGAGTGTCCTGCCAACCCGCGTTCCGCTTCTCTTGGTAAACGGCTCAGAGGGCATCGCCGTGGGAATGGCAACCAAGATCCCGCCGCACAACCTGACGGAGGTACTCGACGCGGCGGTCGCATTGCTCAAAGAGCCGACGATCAGCATCGATGCTCTGATCAAGATCGTGCCGGGGCCGGATTTCCCGACGGCGGGTTTCATCTACGGCCGTGAGGGCATATTGAGCGCGTACCGGTCGGGCCGCGGCATTATTCAAATGCGTGCCCGCGCCGTTGTCGATGAGATCGGACGCGGCGAGCGGATACGGAATGCCGTCGTCGTGACCGAGCTGCCCTATCAGGTCAACAAGGCCGAGTTGATCGAGAAGATGGCCGCGCTCGTCCACGAACGCAAGCTCGACGGTGTCTCAGAGATCCGCGACGAATCGAGCCGCGAGGGCATGCGCATCGTCATTGAACTCAAGCGCGACGCCGTTCCGCAGGTCGTCTTGAACAAGCTCTACAAGCTGACGCGAATGCAGTCGTCATTTGGCATCATCAATATTGCCATCGTTGACGGCCAGCCAAAGGTGCTCAATCTCAAGCAACTGCTTGAGAATTTTATTGACTTTAGGCGTGACGTTGTCAGGCGTCGAACGGAGTTTGACCTTAGAAAGGCACAGGCCCGAGCACACATCTTGGAGGGCCTGAACAAGGCAATCGACGCGCTCGACCACATCATTCCACTTATTCGCAACTCACGTTCGGTTGATGAGGCGAGGGCTTTCCTGACGGGCAACTTCTCAGGGCTCGACGAGATCAAGAAATGGCGGGGCATCACGGGCAATAAGACCGAAGAGCAGTTCTTGAAGGACCTGCGAAAGGTAATAGGCAGCCTCGAATTCAGCGAGGTTCAGGCCCAGGCGATCCTCGACCTGCAATTGCGTCGCTTGTCAGCCCTCGAGCGGCAGAAGATCCTCGACGAATATGCCGAGATCATCAAGTACATTGCCGAGCTCGAGAACATCCTCGCAAATGAAGGGGTGCTGCGGCAGGTGATCGTGGACGAGCTGACTGAGATCAAACGGCTCTACGGCGACGCCCGCCGCACTGAGATCGTTGACGCGGGGATCGAGCTTCGTATCGAAGACCTGATCCCGGATGAAGAAGTCGCGATCACGGTGACAAAGGCCGGCTATATCAAGCGTACACCTACGGCGACATATTCGCGACAGGGCCGAGGCGGCAAGGGCCGCTTAGGTGCCACTGCGAAGAACGAGGATTTTGTCGAGCACCTGTTCACGGCATCGACACACGATGCATTGATGATCTTTACCGACGACGGACAGGTCTATAAGATTAAGGTCCACGAGATACCTGAGGCTGCCGCCGCCGCTCGCGGCAAAGCGGTAGTAAATCTGGTCCAATTGTCGCAAGAACGGAAACTCGTCGCCGTGATGCCTGTTCGAGATTTTACAGAAGAGGTGTATCTCACAATGGTGACGCGCAATGGCGTTATCAAAAAGACGGCCCTCGCGGATTATCAAAATATCCGCGCGAATGGCATCAACGCGATCAATATCGACGATGGGGACGAACTGCTCGACATCATTCGGACCGACGGCAAACGACAGATCCTGATCGCCACGCACGACGGAATGGCCGTAAGGTTTCAGGAAACGGACGTAAGGCCGATGGGCCGTGCGGCCCGCGGCGTTCGCGGCGTGAACCTTCGCAAGGGCGATTACGTCGTTTCGGTCTGCTCGGTCTCGCAGGAGGGCACTGAGAAGATACTATCAGTCTCAGAAAAGGGCTTTGGTAAGCAGACCGTCGTTTCCAGCTACCGCCTTGCGAAACGCGGCGGCATCGGCGTCATCAACATGAAGACGACCGAGAAGACCGGCAAGGTCGTCGCGTCGTTCCCGATCGAGGAGTCCAGCGAGATCATGATCATCACCCAGCAGGCCAAGCTCATTCGTCTCGGCGTCGACAAGATCCGCGAGACCGGCCGCTCGGCGCAGGGCGTCACCCTGATCAAATGCGGTGAGGACGATCTCGTGACCTCGGCATCGCTTCTCGCTGCGGACGAAGAAGAGTAATGAGTTACCGCGAAATACGCGAAAGATGCTAAAAGGAAGGAATCTCTTCTTTTAGTTCGTTTCGCGGTTACCTTTTCTTTGGTTTTCGCCCGAGCAATTTGTAAACGGAATCTATCGCAGTATCAAATGCCTCGGTGTCCGTTTGCGGTGAGCAGGTCACCGCGCGGTCGTCGATAAATGCCGCGACGCGCGGTTTACCTTGGCTGGTGTAAACGTCGGCGTAAGGGATCTTGTGTTTCTCTAGCCATTCAATGATCTTGATGCGGAGCTGCCCAGTGGTCAGTAACGGAACATCGCCGCCGGGGCCGGGATCGTTTGAACATCGCGCCGAGAAGACAATAATATCGGCGACCTTGTTCAGGTTCCTCGCAAAATCAACGGCACCGGGAATCGGTGGCCCGATGTGGTCGAATCCTCTCCATTCCGTGTAGGTTGCAAGGACACCGTCGAGGTCAACGCAGACGCGCGGACGGTTTTGCGGTTGCCCGGCAGCACCTTTCTTTGGTTTTTGCACGACCTCGCGCAGCGTCGTCTTCTTTTCTTTCTTTTTTTTCAGTTTAGGCAGGGGCGACATGCGCGCCGCTATCATTGCCTCGATCGCGTCACCGCCGTCGAGCCATTCCGGCTCGCTCTCGTCCGTGCGGTCAAAGTTATAGAGGCGAGTATAATGCGGCCGCGTATGGTGGCGGCCGGCGAGCCGCAGAGTGTAGGGCAGGTCGTCAGGGCCGACCTCGCGTTTTGGTGGGAAGATCTCGGGCCGGCGGGGCAGGCCTTGTTCTTTCCAGTCCGAACGAACCAAGTCGGCATAGTCAAAGGTGTCGGCGAGCGGATACTCATCATCGAGCAGCACCCAAATATGAAAGCCGCCGGCGCCGTTCGAATCGAACACCAAAGGGTCCATTCCCTTAGCACGCAGACGGCCGGCCCACTCGAGCGTCGTCGCCCAGTTTGCCTCGATGATCTCGTCAGCATTGGGAACGTCGGGGTTGTGCAGGTCGATATCGATCGCGAACCATTTACACGTCGCGTGGTCCGAGATCGAATGTAGTCCGATGAGGTGCGCGGGCGAACGGCCTGAGAAGTGCCGTTCGAGCTTTGTGATCGTCACCATGTCGGTGCCGAGGTGACGGCGCTCTCTAATAGGCAACATCACGACCGAGATGCGGTCGTTCTTGATGGTGTATTGGCTCCAAACATCGCGGCGGTTGACGATGCGCTCCATTGCCCACTCTGCCAGCTGCGGGGCGTAGCGTATCCACTCCTCCGCGATCCAGAGGAGGCGTTTGTTGCCCGCAAATTCGACAAAGGGCGGTCGGGCCATTGCGCTATTCTACACGGCGATAGCCCGCCTTTTCACTTTCGGGCGTTATCAATTATTCTAAGTAGAAATGTCGTATCAGGTGATAGCCCGCAAATGGCGGCCGCAGACCTTTGACGAGGTAACGGGCCAGGAGGTAATTACGCAAACGCTGCGTAACGCCATCGAACATGACCGGCTGCACCATGCGTATCTGTTCTCGGGGGCGAGAGGAGTAGGGAAAACCACCACCGCGCGAATCCTGGCAAAGGCGCTGAATTGTCACAGATCTGATAAGCCTACCCTCACGCCATGCGGATCGAACGAGAAAGAAGTCTGCCCGTCGTGTCAGGAGATCGCAGAAGGCCGCTCGATGGACGTTCTTGAGATCGATGCGGCATCGCACACGGGCATCGACGACGTTCGAGAGACGATCATCAACAGCATAGATTTTAATCCCGCCCGCGACCGCTACCGTGTATTTATCATTGACGAGGTACATCAGCTATCGAAGCCCGCCTTCAACGCGTTGTTAAAAACTGTCGAAGAGCCGCCGCCGAATGTCGTTTTTGTAATGGCGACGACCGAGCTGCACAAGGTGCCGGAAACGATCACGTCGCGATGTCAGGAATTCCAGTTCCGGACCATTCCGCTGCAGAAGATATTTGATCGGCTCAAGCTGATCGCAGACGCCGAAAAGATCGATATCGATGATGATGCGCTGCGCGAACTGGCCCGTTCCGGCGAGGGGTCGATGCGTGACGCACAGTCGAATTTTGATCAGGTCATCAGTTTTTCGGGCGAGAAGATACGTGCCGTTGATGTGACTGGTGCTCTGGGATTTGCCGGGGCAGAGGTCCTTGCGAAGGCCGTGACGGCAATCGCCGAACGACAGGCCAGATCTCTGTTGGCCGTAGTCGATGACCTGATCGTTCGCGGACACGATCTGCGGAACTTCTGTCGCGATCTTTTGGGCCTCTTTCGTGATCTGCTGGTCTTCAAGATCGCCGGGAGCGAAAGTCAACTATTTGAAACAGCTGTGTTTGCGGGCGAACAAATGACGCAGATGGTATCGGGTTTTGCCGAGGCAGACCTTCTCCGCTTCTTTAATTCGCTTGCCGCAACCGAAGCCTCGCTTCGCGATGCCGCACACCCGCGATACGTCCTCGAAATTGGCCTTGTCAAGCTTATCGAGATGCGAAAGGTAGCCGACATCGAAGACCTCATCGCGCGAATGAATGCCCTGATCGGCGGCGAATCGACCTCGGTCGCCGCCTCCGCCTCGGCAACGGCCACTGAGGAAAAAAAAACTCTAATATCTGAATCGAGCCCGGCTCCTCCCGAAGAATTTACGGAAACCGAGCCCGCGACGGTTGTATTTGAGGCGATCTCTGAGCCCTTTGATGTTTCAGAACCTGTGCAGCCGCGGCGGGCTGCCTGGCTTCCGCCACCGACGGCCGAGATGCTCGCCCATATCGATGACAAGCGTCTCGACGGTGGTTACGAGCTACAGCTCGAATGGAGTGGTGACGACCTTTTACCTATCACAAATGTGTCCGCAATCGTTCGTGACTGGTTGGGACTGGCTGCGGTCGAAGACAGGCCTCCTGTGGTTGCTGCGTCGTCAGGACGGGCCGTCGCTCCGGCGTACGAGCCAAGACCGTCCTTTCAGGAGCCGATCGATCTGCCCATCCTGTCGGCCGAGCCGAGTGACGAGGAATTGCTCGAGTATGCCAAAGCACATCCGGCGGTCCGAGAGGTGATCCGCGTATTTCGAGCAGAGATAATCGAGGTCAAGCGCGTCTGACCCGTTGCGAACATAGTATTTAGGAGATCGTATATCAGGTGCGACAGGATTGATCTGATGACAAGGCGACCAGTGCAAAAGTTAAAGTGGTTGACCGTGGCGATCCTGCTGATCGCTGCGTCATTTAATGCGTTTGGGCAGGAATCTCAGCCATGGTCGCAGAATGTCTCGCCGCTGCCGTCGCCGTCCGGTTTTGTCAACGACTATGCGGGCGTTATCGATGGCGGGACAAAGCAGCGGCTCGAAACGCGATTAACGGACTTTCGCAACAAGACGAATCCGTCCGTCGAGATCGCCGTGGCAGTCGTAAAGACGACCGGCGAGAGGCCGATATTCGATTATTCCCTTGCCGTGGCACGCGGTTGGGGCATCGGATCGAAGCAGGATGATAATCCGAGCGCACTGCTCTTTGTAGCTATCGACGACCGAAAATACTTCACCCAGGTCAGCAAGGATCTCGAGGATGAGTTGCCGGATGGCGTTGTCGGCAGCCTGCAGCGGCAATACCTCGTGCCTGAATTTAAGAAGGGCAATTATGCAAAGGGCATCGAGGACACGATAAATGCCTATCTTTCAACGATCGAAAACAAGGGAAATGCACCCGTCGATCAACCACCGTCAAAGCCTTCGTCAGGCAGCACGGGTGTCAGCAGCGGTACATACGGGTTCGTTTGCTGCGTGATCATCGGTATCATCTTGCTCGCAATTATTTTTGGCGTTGCCGGTCGCCGAAAATCGAAAAAGGACAATGATCGCTGGGGCGGCGGTTTTGGTTCGTCAGGCGGCGGCGGAAGCGGTGTCAGCGATGCGTTGCCGTGGATCATCGGCGGCATCCTCAGTGGCGGAGGCGGCAGTTCGAGCAGTTCGTCATCGAGCGATTGGGGAGGCTCGTCCGGCGGCGGCTGGGGCGGATTTGGCGGCGGCGGCGATTTTGGCGGTGGCGGCGCAGGAGGCGATTGGTAGAGCATGAGACATCACTTTGAGGCATTCATCGACGATCTGAGGTCAACTCACGGCACAAATTTAGTCGCGGTCATCCTCTACGGCTCGGCCGCGGCGGGTGATTTCGTGCCAAACCGATCGGATTACAACATTCTGGTTGCGCTTGAAAGGATCGGGCCTGAAGATCTTCGCAAGTCGCACGCGTGCGTTCGCGAATGGGCCCGCATGCGTAATCCGGTGCCGGTGTATTTTACGGTATCGGAGCTGCAGAACGCCGCCGATGTTTTTCCCATAGAGTTTCATCAGATGGCAGTAGCTCATAAGGTGCTATACGGCAGCGACGTGCTTGCGGGGCTTGAGATATCTGACAAATTCCTTCGCCATCAGGCCGAATTTGAGTTGCGTAGCAAATTGATCCAACTCAGGAGGCAGTATATTCCGGTCTCGGCGTCGGTTGACGGTCTTAGGACACTGATGTCCGAGAGCCTGGCGAGCTTTGCGGTGCTATTCGGCGCGGTTCTGATACTTCGCGGCGTCGAGCCGCCGGCAACCAAGCACGAGATCGTCGCCCTGACTGCCCAGCATCTCGGCATCGACGGGACACCATTTGAAAAAATATTCAATATCCGTGAGAATAACTTCACCGGAGACCTCGATGACGCGGCCGCCAATCAACTGTTTGGCGAATACATGGAGCAGATCGAGCAGGTCATCGAGGCCGTCGATATGGCGGGAAAATAAGGAGAACTATGAAAAGAGCAATTCTATTGTCCATCGTGGCCCTGGCTGCTTTTGGCGTGTCGGGCTGCAGCTATAATGAGCTGACCGCCCAGCAGCAGCAGGTCAAGGGTAAGTGGGCGAATGTCGAATCCGCGATGCAGCGGCGGGCCGACCTGATCCCAAATCTGGTCGAGACGGCTAAGATGACCGGAATTCAGGAGCAGGAAGTATTCGGTCAGATCGCTGACGCGCGTTCACGGCTGCTCGATGCATCGAAGGCAGCAGGCACCGGTGCCGACGGCGACAAATCACCTGAGCAGAAGCAGGCAATAATTGATGCGAATAACAGCTTTGGCGGGACAATCGGACGGCTTCTGAGCCTTAATGAGCAGTATCCTCAATTGCGCTCCAGCGAGGCTTTTATGAAGGTCCAAGACGAGTTGTCGGGAACTGAGAACCGCATCAACACTGCTCGCCTCGACTTTAACGACATCGTGACAAAATACAACACGACGCGAAACTCATTTCCTGCGGTATTGACCGCCGGGCTGTTGGGATTTAAGGAAGAGCCTTATTTCAAGGCCGACGAAGCAGCCAAGACCGTCCCGTCCGTCGGTGACGCCAACTCGCTGAGAAAAACGCAGCCCGCGGCCCCGGCCGCTCCGGCGCCGGCAAACAAGCCGTAGCTAGAATCCGCGCGAATTGCACATCGAACAATGATCACAAGGCTTGCCGGGCTCGAACTGGCAGGCCTTTTCCTTTTTGTAGTGGGCGAAAATGCTGTCGGCAATTGCCTCAGCCACGCTGAATTTGTCGAGGCTGGGATGACCGATCGGCTCGGGTGCGACAGCCGTTCGGCCAGACTCCAGTTTGTCCAGCCGATGATTGATCTTCTCGATAGCTGCAAAGAGCGATGCCATCTCATCAGGTGATCGCTTGGTTTCTGCGGGAGCCATAGAAATTACAACAGGTCGATACGGTCGACCACGGCGACGATCGCTGAGTCTATTGCCGCTCCGGCACGGCCGGTGGCGGCGGTTGAGGCGGACCAGCCTTCCTGGGCGATGATGACGATGTCGCCTTCGCCGGAATCGACTGAATCGAGAGCGATGCAGGTGTAATCCATGTCTTTGCCATCGGGTGTGATCTGGCGGCAGAGCATCGCGCGGCTGCCCTCGTAGCGTTGGTTCTTATGGGTGGCGACGACGTTACCGATGACTCTGGCTAGCAACATAATAGTGAATGGTGAACGATGAATGATGAGTGAAGAATCTTGCATTCACCACCCCGCATTCATCATCTACCATTAAATACGTGGGCGTCGGAATCGATGATCCCGACTATTGTGCAGTCGGTCGGCGTCTCGTCGCGTTTGAATGGGAACGACGCCTCTTTGCCTCGACACCAAAAGACAAGCTCTCCGACGCCTGCACCGACGGCGTCGAGCGCGACCATCGGCGAGCCTTTCGCTTTTAGATCTGCATCAAGGGTCTGGACGATGAGGAACTTGCGGCCCTCGAGCGAGACGTTTTTGACCGTAGAGACGACATTGCCGATAACGCGTGCGATCTGCATTGGCTCAAATGAGATCGAAGCTGTCGATGACGCCAATGATCGCGCTGTCCACCGGACAATCCTTGTTGCCCTCGGCCATGCGTGCGCTTGAGCCGCCGACGACGATAACCTTTTCGTGATAGCCCGCACCGACGGTATCGACGGCGACAATATAGCCGCTCTGGTCAGAGCCGTCGAGATTGATCGGCTTGACGATGAGCAGCTTTTTGCCTTGCAGCCGTTCGTCCTTTTGAGTGGACACGACGGTGCCCAGAATGCGTGCGATGATCATGGCGTGGTTCAAGGCCCAAAGTTCAATGTTCAAAGTAAAGATCGTTCAACCGACCTTGAACTTGGAACCTTGAACTTTGAACTTACTTCCGGACGACCGGCAGCGTTTCGTCCACGCTTGCGTGCGGACGCGGGATGACATGGACGCTGACAAGTTCGCCGACGCGTCGCGCAGCCGCGGCACCGGCATCGGTGGCGGCCTTAACGGCCGCGACATCGCCGCGGACGATCGCCGTCACAAAACCGGCGCCGATCTTTTCATACGAGACGAGCTGGACATTTGCGGCCTTGACCATGGCGTCGGCGGCCTCGATCGTTGCGACTAGTCCCTTTGTTTCAACCATTCCTAATGCTTCTTGCATTGAGTTTGCTCCTGGTTCGATCTGACTGAAAAAGCTTTGCTAGTTTACCCCAATTTTGCCGCTTGGCTCAAAAGTTCTATCAATTCTTCGCGCGTGAACGAAATTTTCCTGCCGTTCGCGCCGCCCTGAGACGGATAGCTGATGTCGAGGTCGCAGGCGATCTTGGCGTCGTGCAGATACCCGCAGGCTTGGCATCGGGCGTTTTCCTTCAGGTAGCCGGCCTTTTCACGGATCTGGATCAGCTTTTCGATCGCGTCCTCAGGCAGATCATTTGCACCGCCAAGAGCCTTTGCAAGGATCGCGATCTTCGCGGTGTGTTCGAGAGTTTCGAGACGGTCCCAGGCCTGCCACAGGTCCTCGCCGTAGGCGACGGCACCGTGATTGGCCATCAGAAGCGCGTTGTGATGGGCAACGAATGGCTTCATCGCCTCGGTCAGCTCGTTTGTCGATGGTGTTCCGTAATCGGTCAGCGGAACGCAGCCAAGCGTCAATATAACCTCACTCAAGATCGGCTTGTCGATGGCGATACCGGCGACTGCGAACGCCGTCCCGTGCGGCGGATGCGCGTGGCAGACGGCCTTGATGTCGGGTCGCATCTTGTAGATGAGCAAATGCATCGCAAGCTCGCTCGATGCACGCTTGTCGGACAGCGGCCCGCCGTCCATGTCGGTCAATGCAAGGCAATCCTCGGTCATGCGGCCCTTGCAAGTCATCGTGGGCGTCGCGAGCACAAGGTTCTCGCCCAACCGTATCGAGACGTTGCCGTCAGACGAGACGACATAGCTGCGTTCGTACATCAGCTTGCCGATCTCGACGATGAGTTTTCGCGCCGAGGATTCGTCCATAGAAACAGGAAACCACAGATTAACACAAACCTCGCGGCGGCGTTAATCTGTGGTCTTTTCGTAGAAAATTTATCTATTCTGAGTCTTTAGGTGCGATCGGTGGCGGCGGTACCGACAGGCCTTCCAAGTCCGGCGCTTCAAATTCATGGTTCATTTCCAGATCGCGGACCACATGCGAGTGGCCACTCTCCAAGCTGTTTCGAAGCCGAAGGTTCTCATTGCGCAGCTCATCGATCTCTACGCGCAGCCGCTGCATTTCGTGACGTTTTTTGCCGCGGCGGCAGCGGTCACCGGATGCTCCGACGTCAACAAAAAAACTGGCTATAAAAACACCCACTGCGAAGGTTGCCACGAATGGGATCAACCTCTTTATCCAAGCCGTACTACGCATGATCTTGAAAACCTCTTGACTCTTGAGTACGTCGGCAGTGAAACATCGGATTCACGCCATCGTAACTTCATATTACGCCCGATCCGAGCAAAGCGCCAAGTCGTCCTGGTTTGGTGCCGCGACGCAGAGTTTCGTTGCCCTCGAGCGCTAATTGCTCTACAATCCAACCTCAATGATCGCCTATCTCTCAGGCAAGCTGCTCGAAAAGCAGCCCGGCACCGTAATTATTGATGTCAGCGGCGTCGGATACGAGGTCTCGATACCGCTTTCGACATTTTACGAGCTCGGCGAGGCTGGGTCGGACGTGCAGTTGCGTATCTACACGCACGTTCGCGAGGACGCCATTCAACTGTATGGTTTTAAGACGCTTCGCGAGCGCGACCTGTTCCTGCGACTCATCTCTGTCCAGGGCGTCGGTGCCAAGCTTGGCATCGCAATGCTCTCCGGCATGAGTGCGGATGATATTGTGATGGCGATTCGCACGGATGATCTGGCACGGCTGACGGGCATTCCCGGCGTCGGGCGAAAAACGGCCGAGCGTCTGGTGATCGAGCTTCGCGACAAGGTCGGTGAATTATCAGGCGACACACGCTCAGCGGTTGATGACGCCCGGCCGACGCTGCCGAAGGATGCGATATTCGATGACGCACTCTCCGCCCTAGTCAATTTGGGTTACCAACGAAACGCCGCTGAAAAAGCCCTGAATCAAGCCGCGAAAGAAGGCACAGAGATCAGCGTTCAAAAGCTGCTCCGTCGAAGCTTGCAGATGTTGGCGAAGTGATGCTCGACATTCTCCGCCACATCCGAAGCGACATTTCAAAGCTCAATCGCCGCGCAGTTTTCGCGTTCGTCTATGCTGCCGTTGGCCTGACGTGTATCTCATATCTAAAGAACCCCTGGTACCTGCAGAAACTGCTTTCGGCAACGCCGCTCTCGCACATCGGTAACGAGGTGGTGAAGGCGACCAATAACAACCTCTACGCATTGGTTTGGTGGGTCGCGGTCTCGGTTTTCTTTTACTTCGTTGTGCCGGCGGTCATCGTCCGGTTTATTCAGAAGCGTCCACTCAGCGAGATCGGCTTGGCATATCGTATCGAGCCGGGGTTCCTGAAGCTGCTCGCGGTGTGCATTCTCCTGATGCTGCCGCTTACATATCTGATGTCGCTGACGAGCGGCTTTTCGTCGAAGTATCCGTTCCTGCAGGTTTATGACAATGCCCCGTACCTCTCGACGACCTTGCTTATCTGGGAGCTTGTGTATTTTCTCCAGTTCTTCGGCCTCGAATTCTTTTTCCGCGGTTTTATGGTCCACAGCCTCAAGCCGTCGCTTGGGTTCTATTCGATCTTCGCGATGACCGTGCCCTACACAATGATCCACTTCCAAAAGCCGATGGCCGAAACCTTTGCGGCAGTCTGCGCCGGAATATTTCTCGGCTGGATATCCTATCGAAACGGCACCATCTGGCTCGGCCTCGTATTGCATTGCACGGTGGCGTTCTCGATGGATATTTTGGCTCTGTGGAACAAGGGGCTGATCTAGTCAGAACCGCCTGCGTAAGCGGGCGGTCAGTCCGTTGCCTTTGAAGTCCCGCAAACGAGACCAACTGGCCGCCCGCTTACGCAGGCGGTTCTGACTGACAGCGATCTGCGGTAACATTTGATAAGTCATGACGACGGCGGCAATCAATATTAGGAACGAGGACCTTTCGCCTGAGGAATCGAAATTCGAGGCTTCCCTGCGTCCGTCGCGCCTTGAGGAATATATCGGCCAGCAGAAGGTGAAAGAGAACCTGCGCGTCTTTATGAAAGCCGCGCTCAAACGGCGCGAGGCGCTCGACCACATTCTGCTTACCGGCCCGCCGGGCGTTGGCAAGACCACCCTGTCAAATATCGTCGCCAACGAAATGGGCACTAACCTCAAATCGACCGCCGGCCCGATCATTGAGAAAGCCGGTGACCTGGCGGCGATACTGAGCAATCTTGAAGAAGGAGATGTCCTTTTTATCGACGAGATCCATAGGCTTAATCCCGCGATCGAAGAGATACTTTATCCGGCGATGGAAGATTACGTCCTTCCGATAATGATCGGGCAAGGGCCGGCGGCCAGGCCTGTGACGCTGGAATTACCAAAGTTTACCCTCGTAGGTGCAACAACTCGGCCGGGGCTGATAACGGCACCGCTGAGAGGCCGCTTTGGTATCATCTTTCATCTCGATTTCTACGGCGTTGATGAGCTTCAGACGATCTGCAAGCGATCGGCGGGGATATTGGGCGTTGAAATCGAGGAGGCAGGCTCACACGAGATCGCCCGGCGTGGACGCGGCACGCCGCGTATTGTTAATCGACTGTTGAGGCGCGTTCGCGACTTCGCCGAAGTCGATCATGACGGACGTATTACCGAGCAGGTTGCCGCCGATGCTCTCGACAAAATGGAGGTTGATTCTTACGGCCTCGACGAGATGGACGCCAAGCTGCTCAAGACGATCATCGAGAAATTCGACGGCGGCCCGGTCGGCCTCGGCACGCTGTCGGCGTCTATCCACGAGGAAAAAGATTCGATCGAAGAGATCATCGAGCCGTACCTTCTGCAGATCGGCTTTCTCAATCGAACGCCCCGTGGCCGAGTTGCGACACGACTTGCCTACGAGCACTTCGGCCTCGCCAACCTGATGCGCGCCGTCGACACGCCAACGCTGTTCGGCTAGGCAGCGTCTTGATTTGGGTTATTCGTGCATTCGTGGCTATTTCTTTCGAATGCGTTATTAGCCACGAATGCACGAATGAAAACACGGCATTCAGCCAAGAAATTCGTTGCCCGAGCCGTTCCAAATACAATAGAATCAAATAAATATGGCAAGGCCGCTTGTTCTATCGCTCGACGGGCAGGAGTTCTCCGTTTCGATCCGCAAGATCGACCGCGATATGCTCTATGGCTCGATGGAGATAGAGGCGTTTGACGAGAAGGGAGATCCCGCCGACCTGCTGGTGCTGGCGGCGGACGGAAAAACGCTACTCGACAAAGGCGGCACGGCCCTCGCGACGCTGGATGAAAAAGGAAACTCGATAGAACGCAACACGCTCAAGTCAGTAAACCTCGAGGGCAAGGAACTTGACCTGGTCGAATCGTCATTCTCCAAACCGAACAAGCTAAAGAAAGCGGACGTCAACGATTATCTCGCCCAGCTTGTAAAATCGGTCTATTTGCTCGATCCGTATGAGGACGGCGATATCGATTATTTGCTCGACCACCTTTCGGCGGGGCTTATTTACCGGTTCCCGTTCAGCTATCGCGGCGGGACGGAGTACGACAATGCGTTCGTCGTCGGCAACGGCTCGGATGCCTTTATGATCATCGGCAAGCAGGCGAATTTTCATTTCTCTAAACTAAATCAGGTCGCCAAACTCGATGCGACCGAGGAGCAGGACATCTTAGGCGACGACATCGATTTTGATCTCTTCTAAGGAGGAACCACGAAAGGACACGAAAATACACAAACAAAAAAGATCGCATTTTGTGAGTGTTTCGTGTTATTTCGTGGTTCGTCTTATGGCGATAAACATCAGCAATCAAAAGGGTCGTGACGCCGTCGTGGCGTTTGAGGCCGTCGTGCCGAAACGGGAGATTGCCTTTGTCGATCCCAAAGGCAAACCGGTCACTACGCAGAAGCTGCTAAAGGCCGACATCGGACACGATCTGGCGGCAATCCAAAAAAAGAAGAAGGACTTGAACGCTGTCGCAAAGGCGCTGATCAAGGACGATCCCGAGATCAACATGGAACAATTTGGGATGTTCCTGACCGACACGTCGCGAGTCTATGTCTCAAAGAAAGGCATCATTCACCTCGTCGAGGAATTTGAGGTCATAAAAAAAGCCGACGGCAGTGTTCGCGAGCGGCGGCCGCGTCAGAAGCAGCCGCAGAATATCAACTCAGATATTCCGCTAAGGTGGTCGGGCAAGTTCATCAAGAAGGACGAAGCCGTGCACCGGTTTATCTTTACGCACAAGCGACAGCTTATTCACGTCAACGGCCTGACGTATGACTTTCTCTATGAGATGGCAAAAGAGCTCGATAAGCGCGACTCGCTGATGCTGCTTCGCGGCGGCGAAAAGGGCGATCAGCCGATCATCCTCACACGCGGTGCGAGGCCGTATAACGCCTTCCTCGAAGGCCATATCAAGGGCGATTCATATTGCCTGATCCTTCAGCTCTCGAATATGGAGCTAAAGCGTCCAACGGAGGCGGGCAGAAAGTGAACCTCGACGTCGACAAGTCACGCCTCGCTAAGAAGAAGGGCGATTACTTTACGGCGGATGCGATCCATCTGGCCGACCCGTCGCTGCACGCAAGAGCGCAGGATTACAAGCGGGTCCTCGGCGGCAAGATGCGCGCCGTCTCAGCCCAGGATATTGGACGCATAAATGCGGCGCGGGCGTATATCGCGACACGAAAGTACGACGGCGAGTTCTCGCTTGTCTTCTTCAATGGCGAAAAGCTGATCTCCGTGAATCCCGGCGGCACGGTTCGCCTCGGCCTGCCGTGTTTTCACGAGGCCGAAAAGTTACTAAAAGCTGCGAAGGTCAACTCCTGTATTCTCGGCGGCGAGATCTACATGCAGGCCGAGCAGAGCAAGGGCTTGCGTATCCATCAGGTCGTGAGCGTGCTGCGCAATCCAAAGTCCGAGGTCGACATGGAGCGGCTCGGACTTGCGATATTTGATGTTGCTGAAGCGAATGGCGAAAAGGTCGACTCTATAAAGAAGGCCTTTCAGTTTGCAGACAAATGGTTTGGTAAGGGTAAGCGGGTTCATCCGGTCGAACACGTTCCGACAAAGAAGAATGACGACATCCTCGAACTGATGGCCGATTGGGTCATTGACAAGGGCTCCGAGGGCATCGTTCTTCAGCACGACACGGCAAACTGGTACAAGATCAAGCTGCGCCACAATCTAGACGCCGCGATCATCGGTTACAGCGAGGGTAGCGATGAGCGCAAGGGCCTGCTCCACGATCTCTTAGTTGCCGTGATGCGCACCGATGGGACATTCCATGAACTGACACGCGTCGGCGGCGGCTTTTCGGATGAAGAGCGTAAAGAGATAGCCGCGACCCTCAAGAAACGCATCGTCCCTTCGGATTACGTTGCGGTCAATAACGACTATGTGGCTTACGAAATGATCAAGCCCGGCCCGGTGATCGAGCTTTCGTGTCTTGACTTGATCAGTGAAAGTTCGCGCGGCGGGCCGGTCAACCGCATGGTCCTCAAATTTGATGGCAAACGGTACAATGCCCTCTCGCGAATGCCGCTGGTAAGCGTTATCTCGCCGCAGTTCATCCGTATTCGTGACGATAAGGAGGCAACGGTCGAGGACGTTAGCATCAACCAGCTCACCGAGATGGTGACAGTCGCCGCGGCTGAAAAGCCGGCCGACGACAATGTCGGAACGCCGAGCACGCTCCTCGAACGCGAAGTTTATACCAAGCAGATGAAGGGCAACACGATGGTGCGTAAGCTGCTGCTGTGGAAGACGAATAAGGGGGACAAGCCTGAGTTTCCGGCTTACGTAGTTTATCTTACAGATTTCTCACCAAACCGTGTCGAACCGCTGCAGCGCGAGATCAGAATAGCCGAGACCGAGGCGGCGGCGCGCAAGCACTATAAGCGTATGGCCGAGGAAAACTTTATTGGCGGTTGGGACAAGGTTGGAACGTGACCTGTAATTAGCGTCTCGATGCGAACGAAGGATCTAGTTCTATTGCACGGGTGAATCGCTTCTCAGCCAACTCGTTGAACCTGAGGTTCTGCAATCGCAGACCCAACATCCACTGAAAGTAGGCATTCTCAGGGGCGGCCCGATCCGCCTTCTGCTCGTATTGCAAGGCTGCTTCGGCATTGCTTTGGGCCATAGCTCCGGCCAGCACATAGTTTGCCAGCGGCATATTCGCGTTCAATTTGAGTGCGTCGGTCCATGCCTGTATGGCCTGCTCGCGCGCTCCCATCTGCCATAGTGCCTCGCCCCTTTCCTCGCGGGCGGGCATTAGGTCGGGCCGTTCGGTGATCGCCATGTCGAGGTTTGTGACAGCCTCGCGATATTGGCCGGTGCGGTTGAGGATCGCGCCCCGATAATAGAGGCTTAGCGTGCGTTGCTCGCCAGTCTGCTTTTCGGTTGCCGTGCGGAGCAGATCGACGGCGCGAGGACTATTACCAGAAAGATACTCCAGCCACGCGAGTTTCGAGATGGCCTCGCGGTTGGTGAACAGGCTGACCCGCCGCGCGTTGTAAAATGCGTCCTTTCCGCTCTCGACGGCCTGCTTATCCGATGGTGAAAGCCACTCGGCCGCGTTCGCTTGGGCCAAGGCGAGTTCGTCTGGGACCGTCAGCTTTTCAAAGGCGAGTTTTGCCTTCCGTTCGTAATACCGCACATAGCCACTGTGGGCATTCAGCCCCAGCCAGATGACTGCAAACGCGAGAAACGCCCAGCCTGCGGCTGTGATCCTTCCGGCGGACCGCAGGCTGCGTCCGTAGAAGGCACTGTCTCCGGAGCGAAACAATTTTATTGTTCGGACGGCGAGAAACGTCGATACGGCCGCGATACCCAGGGCCATCAGCATGGGGACAAGTTGATAAACTTCCCAAACCGCCAGCAGACTGGCGAGAAATACAGCGCCGGCAAGCAGTTCCTCCGGCCAGGTCAACGAGTAACTTCGCGTCACGGATACGCCACGCGTGGCAATAGAAGGTTTTCCCAGGCCAAAGTAGAGGGCGTCGTTTGGACAGACGGAAATGCAGTCGAGACACTTCATGCAGCCCGGATCGACCACCATGCCAAACTGCTTGACCTCGGCGTGGACGAGGACATTGGAAGTGCAGACGGCCGTGCAATGACCGCACTGATTGCAGGCATCATTGACCCTGATCTTACCGGGAGCAAGCTTATCTGCAATACCAAAGAAGCCGCCATACGGGCAGGCGTAGGTACAAAATCCTTTCTGGCCCAAGAAGTAAACCACAACGAAGCCACATATGAATAGAAAGGGTATCGCCACCGCCACGGACGGGAATGTTGCCCAGAATTCGGTCGTTACAAGATGATTTGTGAACTCGGGGATAAGGGGTTCGTTCTTCGGTTTCGTCAGATAGCGTCCGATCGTGGGCCAGACGAACATATACAGCGCCGCCATCAACGGAACAAAGATGAGAAGGCGCGAGCGGAACGGCCTAGGCGTGAGTCCGACCTTCTTCAGTATCCATCCGCAGAGATCCTGCAAGGCAACAACGTGGCAGCCCCAACCGCATACGAATCGACCAAAGATCAAGGTTGCGAGGATCGCGACGCTGAAGAATATGAAACCGGCATTCACCGCGCCGCTCCGGAGTGTGAACATCGATTCTGACGGCTCAACCGGTGAGATCGTAGATCCGGTGAGTTTCCATTGAATAACGTGGGCAACGATCAGCAGATTGATGCCGATCAACGCGGCGGCGCGCCAGCGGGCATTACGGGAATGGCGGACGCCGCTCGCTGCCGCGCTCGTGGCCAGGACGGGCAGTTCGCCGCGTCTTTTTGCTTGCTCGGGTCTGCCTTCGCACCCAGGTTTCATAGTGGACCGTAGCTTCTCGACTTGGTTAAAATTGCGTAAAGCTCACGTTCATTTTAGGACGCGAATCTTTTTGACATTCTCTCTTATGTTAGCTAAACTATGGCGCTGTTTCCATTAGGGACTCATATCTAACCCTTGGGATATACCAATTCAGGAGTGAAAAGGATGAAAAAGATTTTTTCGGGCAGGCGGCTCCGTATCGCTTTGCCGCTATTGGGTGTAGTTGTATCGCTCGGCGTTGCCTGGGCAGTTTTTGTGCAGCGAGCAGATGCAAGCCGTGACGGTGAAAGCGGTCTGCTCGAAAAGATGGTCATTGCTGACGGTAATGTCGTGATGGATATCGACCTCGCTAAGGCAGGTGCGGTCAAGTCACAGCCCGCTTCGTTACGCTTTGGCATTTCGGCCAATTCGTTCTTTAAGACCATCGCATTCAATGACGAATTCCGCGGTGCTTTGCCGGGAGCGATGTCGTTGACGTCGCAGAATACGGCTGCTCTGCCGGCCAGGCTCAATGCGTCGCTCAGCCAATTATCGATCGTAGCGAATGAGCCGGGCTCGGATTACGAGCTATCCGTTCGCGATGCTTCGGGCTACACATTCTTTGATATCGAAGGCTTTCAGTGGGACTACAGCCCGGCGGGCAAGGGGCTGGCCATCACCGGCGGGCGACTTCTCTTGAATGAACAGTTTGCGACGGAACTTGGCCGTCGCGTCCAGCCGTGGGCCGTTGTCGGTTCGGTACTTGTGAACGCAACCCTTCGTCCGATCGAGGTTACGACGGTGGTCAACAGCGAGGTTCAGGAGAGTACACTTCCCGCGACGGTTTCACCTGAGGCAGGGACGGTTCCCGGTCCGGACGTGACTGTTGGGGACCTTGTTAGCCTGTCACAGTTCGGTAGCTCGGGAACGCAAGTCGGCCTGGCGGTTGGAACTGACTCATGTAACTACGGCACGGAGAATCTTCACTGGTATGCCAATCCGAATAATGATCACCCGGTGATCCCGCAGAATCTCTACAGGATGAGCGGCGGGGCGGATAATACGCAGACCATGGAACAGATCGGCCAGTCGAGCGTAAAGCATGCATTCACGGCCCTGACGCAGAACCTGTGTGCCCTAGGCTGTAACGGTGTCGGCGGTTCGAATCTCGGTTCCGGCTGCTCTGATCCTTATAGTTCGAGCCTGAACGCAGGACCAAATCTTGGTTCACGTGCATGGATAAATCCTTATACAGGTTTCTATCCCAGGAATGATTCGGCAACGCCGAACAACAGCCACAGCGGCCACTCGCACGTCGGAACGACGCATCGAATCCTTGTCGAGCAGGCAGACCTGAACACAAGCCTGAATCCAGGGGCTAAATACTTTGCCGAAGCTCAGTATGTTACTCCGCATGAGTATGCGTGGTGCCAGAGTAATCCTACCCAGTGCAACATGTTCAATAATGTTTCGTACCGGCCCTACAACGTGTCGGGAACGACCTCATTCTCGTTCTCAGCGGCCGGATCGACGGTGCGGATGAAGTCTGCGATCGAGGCTTGGACCGGCGCGACAATAGTTCCATTCCGTCCCGTAAACACAGACGGCATGGGTATGGTCGCTTACAAGGTCACAAATCCGTCGCCCGGCGTGTGGCACTATGAGTATGCGGTCTACAATATGAACCTCGACCGCGCTATTCAGTCGTTCGGCGTGCCGCAGGGCAGCGGGGTGACGCTTAGCAATGTTGGCTTCCATGCTCCGCCTCAGCATCCGGGATCGGCAGCTGACGGGACCGAAGGTAATGCGGGCTTCAGCAGCGCTCCTTGGACGCAGACTGATTCAGGCGGTTATGTTTACTGGAGTTCGGATCCGATCGGTGTGTCGGCAAACGCAAACGCTATCCGATGGGGCACCATGTACAATTTCAGATTTGATTCTAACCGTCCCCCGATGCTGACGATGGCAAGGCTCGGTTTCTTTAAGACAGGCGAGACGATCTCGGTCTTGGTTCAGGCCCCACAGGGCGGCCAGCCGACATGCTCACGAGTACCTCAGGGTAATCGCTGTTAAGCATGATCGCCTCGTTGTAAAAATTGCGGGAGCGTTCCTAGGAACGCTCCCGCTTTTTCTTCCACGATCGACGAACGGTTAGTTAACCCATTCTTCTTCGTAGTTAAGCTGCCAATGCCTGGTCACCCACTTTTGGGCAGCCGTGATAGCCGTATTCTTCCACTTCTTGAGGTTTTCAACGATTGATAGAGCGGCCATCGGTTTGCTCGGATCGCGTTCGACACGGATAACCTGTGTCCTGACATCGACGATCGCCTTATTCTCTTCCATGATCCTAAGGCGGACCTCGCTGCCCACAGGCGGCAGTGTGTCGAGATTGACGAGAGCGCTGGATTCACCAACATTCTCCGTCAAGCCCTCAACACTAACTGTTTTTCCGCTTTCGGCATCGACCCAGCTTGCTTTAACAGGCATGCTGGCAATTATTCGGTGATGTAATGGCGTCTTGTATGATGATGTAGCGTATTCTACGTCTGGCATTATTTCCCCTTTCCTTGCTTCATTTAACTGCATTTTTGGCCTTCCGGCCGTCAAATGCGACACTAACTTAAGCCACTTTTACAAAAAAGTCAAGTATTCCATTTTTTGCGAATACCTGTGCCGCGGCGGCATCGCGGAAGATACTTTGTAACAGAAAGTGATACAAAACGCAACATTGGTCGCAGGGTTCGGGAATAAGGGCCCGGAACGGATGAGAGGAACCCTAATTGCCTCACTTATTGCTGTTGAGTTCCGCTTCTAGGTCGAGGTCTGGCGGCGATCTGGACAAAGATCAACGAAATATGTGTTTCGACGGCATTTTTGCCGTGATCGCTCCTTGCTTTTGCACATGAAAAGGAATATGTTTTTAAGCACAACTTGTCCAAAAAGCCAGAGAAAAATCCAAAGAACTGAATTTCAACCACGGCTCAGCCGTGATCGAAATGCAATAGATAGTTGTTTGATGTTCCAAACTACAAGAAAGAGGTCAAGAGGATGACAATATCAAAGTTTATGAAGCTCATTTCGGTCCTAGCGATGTGCGCTGTGTTTTCTGCAGCCGCATTTGCTCAGGCTGGTACCGGTGCCATTACCGGTGTTGTTACCGATGCTAACGGTGCGGTGATCCCAAACGCAACCGTTAAGGCCACGAGTAAGGCCCGGGGCAACGAGGTCACAGTGACCGCAAGCGGCGAGGGTATTTACCGTTTTGTTGCTCTAGAGCCCGGTGAATACAGTGTTACAGCGTCGGGCGGGAGTTTTGCCGCACAGACCAAGACGGTCCAGGTGCAGGTCGGACGTGCGACGGACGCAAACTTTGCTCTCGGAGCCGGGAATGTCGCGGCTGAGGTCACGGTAACTGCTGAGGGCATTCAGACCACGCAGAGCAATTCTGACGCTGTTCTGAGTGAGACGGCCATCAGCAATCTGCCGATCAACGGACGCCGATTTCAGGATTTTGCTACGTTGACACCGACGGCGCAGATCGATACGGAACGCAATCAGATCTCGCTCTCAGGCCAACGCGGCATCAACACCAACATTAATGTTGACGGCGTGGATTACAATCAGCCATTCTTCGGCGGCATCCGCGGTGGTGAGCGATCGAATTTCGCCCCGACGATTCCGCAGGAATCGATCAAGGAGTTTCAGGTCGTTGCCGCGGGCTACTCGGCGGAATTTGGTCGCAGTTCAGGCGGTATCGTCAATGTCGTGACCAAAGGCGGAACGAACGATTTCCACGCAACCGCATTTTATCTCCTTCGTCCTGAGAGTGCATCGCGCAACCATGCCTTGGTAAGGGCTCTCGAACAGGAGAGGAACACTAAGATCAAGGCCGGCCCGACGCAGCATCAATTTGGCGGCTCGGTCGGAGGCGCGATAGTCAAAAACAAATTGTTCTATTTCGGTTCCTATGAAGAACAGCGGTTTCGCGCCGACAGAATTATTGCCTTCACTGGGCTATCGGGCATCACGAGGACCGCTCTAAACGAGGAGGCCTATGACTATTATGCGTCGCAGGAAGGCGGCTATGAGCTGACCAACGATGCAAGGACCGCCCTCGGTAGGATAGACTGGAATGTAAACCGAGCAAACACGGCAAACTTCCGTTTTAGCATTAACAAGGGCGAAGGGAAAAATGGCGTCTCGGTCGGTGACGCAGGTGTCCTCTTCAATCCGGTTGTAGATGCCGCAATCACGAATGAGGGCATTGAGATCGATAAGAATCGTGTTTTCGTAGCCCAATTGACAAGTGTATTCAGCGCGAATCACATCAACGACTTTAGATTTCAATGGGCAAAGGGTGAACGGCCGCGCCTCTCGAATGCTCAGACCGCGCTCGTGACCGTTAATGGCGTAGGCCTTTACGGCACGCGTAGCTTCCTCCCGACGACCCAGTCGGATCGACGTCTCCAATTCGTTGACAGCTTCTCGATAGTTGCCGGTAATCACAGCATAAAGATCGGTGGAGAATACAGCGATATCTTCCAGGATCAGATATTCGGCTTTAACCAGTTTGGCAGCTACAATCCGAACCAGACTGGAAACCCGGGCCTGGAAGACCTATCCCTAACCCCGGGGTCAACGACCGACCGCAGATTCGATTATGTCAATCCCTCGACCGGCCTTGGCCGAGCGTTCTTTAACCAGCAGATCGGTAATCTTGCTGCCGCTTTTACGGTTAAGGAGCTTGCTGTCTATGCCCAGGACGCATGGAGGATCAATCCGAAGTTCACACTCAATTACGGTCTGCGGGTTGAGAAACAATACAACCCACCTGCACAAGTGGGAAACGACGCGATCATCAATTTCGTCAAGAATGCCAGCTTTCCGGCTCTTGGCGGAGCATCGGTCGATCCGACGGTTATTCCGGATAGCCCGTGGCAATATGGGCCGCGACTGGGATTTGCCTATGATGTCCGTGGCAATGGCAAATCGGTATTTCGTGCCTTCAGTGGACTCTATTTCGCCAGGACACCCGGCCTTATTCTGGCTGCCCCGGTAAACAACTTTCGTCTGCCAGCTGGAGACCTCTCGGTTGGGCTACTGTTTCCGACCGGCACCTTGTCAGCAAACAGCGCGAGCGGTGTGGCCGCTTACAATAGTTTCCTGACGAACAATCCAAATTATGTTGCGATCATGGGTGCCACCGGTACCCCGTGCCCACAGGTTGTGAATCCCGCCGATCCGAGGGCATGCCTTCCCGTTACCGTATTCAGACAGTTTGCGACGATCAACGTCAACCTGAACACATTTGCGCTGAACGCCTTACCGGCTCTCAGCTCGGATCAACTTGTCGAGATGGCGGGCCGACTCGGGCTGCCAATTGTACCGGGGAGCGGTTCGAGGGTGATCGCTATGGCACCGGGATATGAGAACCCGCAGTCGTTCCAATTTGGATTTGGGTATGAGCACGAAATAATGTCCGGTTTTGTTGTTGGTGTGGATTACAGCCATGTCAAAACAACCCACCTGCAGCGTAATCGTGACATTAATCTCCCCGTTCCAACTCCTGATGCGAATGGCCGGCCGCGATTTAACCGGAACAATCGACCAGTTCTGGGTCTTGATCGCATAACGCTTCGCGAGGATTCCGGGCGCTCCCTTTTCCGAGCATTTACCGCGCGGACGAGAATATCGAACCGGTGGGCAAACATTAACGCGTACTTGACACTGTCGAAGTCGCTCTCAGATGACGACAACGAGAGAAACGCGACTGGCCTGTTCTACGAGAATTCATTTAATCTGGCGAACGAATGGGGCCTCGCCCGTCTTGACCGAAAGGTCCAGTTCGTAGCGAATCCCGTATTTTTCCTGCCTCATGGGTTTGAGGTCTCAAGCGCCATCAGGGCTCGGTCGGGAGTTCCTTTCGATGCCACAGTTGGTTCTGATGTCAATTCTGACGGGAATAACAATGACCGTCCGCTGCTGACTCCGGGTATTTTGATGCCGAGAAACTCTTTCCGCAACAATGCTGAGTTCGGTGTTGATGTACGTGGTCAGAAGGGATTTGGTTTTGGCGAAGGACGTCGCCTGATATTTTCGGCGGAGATATTCAACCTCTTCAACAATGCGAATATACAGTATGCGGGTAATCAGACTCTGTTCTGCGCCTCGAATGATCGAACGAGTGCCTGCGGCTTGAATGGGCCGACCAATACGACGTTTATGCAGTTGCGTAACTCATCGGGCAATCTGATCACGAATGGTAACTTCTCCCGCACGCCGGTATTTCAGATGCAGTTTGGCGTAAGGCTTCAGTTGTAGTTCATTTGCCTTGTGGCACTTTATGCACGCTCGCGGAATCGCGGGCGTGCATTTTTTTTGTTCGCTGTTCGTTATACACTCAACCGAGTGCGGATACTACAGGTCTCATCGGCGAGAACATTTGGGGGCGGCGAACGCCATTTCCTTGATCTCTGCGCAGGCCTTGGACAGCGCGGCCACGAGGTCTATGCGGCCCTCCGGCCGACAAACGAATGGCAGGGCCGGCTCGATATCGAAACAGATCGCGTGCTGCATGTATCGATCCGCAACTCGTTCGGGATGTTTAGCGCAAAGCGCATTGCACGCTTTGCGCGCGAAAACGGCATCGATATCATTCACGCACATGTTGCCCGCGACTACGTTGCTGCGAGCGCGGCCGCGCGAATGGCAGATACGCGGCTGGTATTGACGCGACACGTTATGTTTCCGATGAAATCATTCCACCGCTTTGTTCTCGGGAATGTCGATGCTGCGATAGCCGTATCCGAGTCCGTCCGCGACCAACTTTCTCGCGTCTTTTCAGCGAAGAAGATACACGTCATACCGAACGGCCTGCATTTCAATTGCGTGGATACCGTCACCGGTGGCGGGTCGGGCGTTGCGTTCCGTGATTTTCATTCGATACCCCGGAATGTGCCGCTTATCGCCTCGATAGGTGAACTCAAGGTTGCAAAGGGCCAGCGCGATCTCGTACTCGCGGCCCATGAGGTCATCAAGCGTCGGTCGGACGCCAGATTTGTCATCGCCGGCGTTGACCATTCGCTAGATAAGAAGTTTCGACGCGAGCTCAAGCGTCTTGTTCGAGTCCTTGGCATGGAGAACAACTTCCTCTGGCTCGACTGGCTGGACGATACGGCCCCATTGCTGACGGCGGCTGATCTTTTTGTTTCGCCATCACATACGGAGAGCTTTGGATTAGCGATACTCGAAGCAATGGCGGCAGGCTGTCCGGTCGTAGCAACCGCCACCGACGGGGCTGTTGAGTTGATCCCTGACTCGAAAGCTATCGTACCGATCAAAGACCCATTGAGCATGGCCGAGGCCATCCTATGGCATCTCGAACACGATGACGAGCGGCGTGAGCTAGGGTGCAAACTTAAGGTGATCGCTACCGCAAATTACAGCATCGAAAGGATGATCGAGGCCACTGAGGCAGTCTATCGGGCCTTGGTGTGACATGCGATAACTTGCCGTAGTCCAAGGCGTGCAGGTATTTTATAAATATGCGGCACATATCGCTTTTGTTCCTGCTAATATCACTGTTTTCCCTCAATGCCATGCCGCAAACACCCGAGCAGCTTGCTGCCGATTGGGATCGGTCGCACATATCGCACATATTTCCTTCGGATGTTCGTCACGCCGACCTTGAGAAGTACCTCGATGAGCTGAAAAAGATCGGCATCAAGGTCGATAAGGTCGGTGATAGCTTTGGCGGTCGTGAGATCTATCAGGTCGAGTGGGGCAAAGGGCCGCTAAAGGTCTTTATGTGGTCACAGATGCATGGCGACGAACCGACGGCGACGTCCGCGCTCGTCGATATGTTCGCGTTTCTTCAGAAAAATCGAAACCTCGACTGGGTCAAGCGGATCGAAAAGGCGGTAACCATTCGAGCAGTGCCGATGCTTAATCCGGATGGCTCGGAATTGTTTCAACGTCGCAGCATCCAGGGCATCGACATCAATCGCGATGCTGTAAATCTAGCCACGCCCGAGGCCAGGCTGCTCAAACGGCTCCGCTCTGAGTGGCAGCCGGCGATCGGCTTTAACCTGCACAACCAAAACTCGCTCACCTCGGTCGGCCGGACGGGAAAACAGGCGACGATCTCATTTCTTGTCGTTTACGGCGATGCGGCAAAAACCAGTAGCCTCGGCCACGAACGCAGTATGCGGCTTGCGTCCGCGATGACGCTGGCGCTGCAAAAGTTCATTCCGGGCCACATGGCTCGCTACGCTGATGAATGGTCGCCTACGGCGTTTGGCGATAATTTCTCGGCATGGGGCACTCCGGCGATATTGATCGAAACGGGCGGACATTATGGCAAGGATGAGATGTTTCTCATTAGGTTGAACTTTGTGGCATATCTGACCGCGTTTGACGCCCTGGCGACGGGCAGCGAGGCCAAGCAGGACCCGAATGTCTATCGCATGCTGCCTGAGAACGGCTCGGGAATGCTGGTGGACTTTGTTTTCCGGAACGCAACGCTGGCACCTCGCAGCGGCCAGGCAGGAACGACCGTCGATATCACGGCCGTCACGCAGCGTCGTCGGGCGGGCTTTCCAAAGCCGGTGGTCATCCTGAACGTCGGCAGCCTTGGCGGCCGCAAAGGCCTTGAAGTGTACGATGCCAGCGGCTTCTACGTCGTTCAGCGTTTCTCCTCGGTCAAGGCCGAGGAGCTGGCTGAATTCGCGTTTTACAAGCGCAGCCGTTCGATCGATTGGAGTGCCGGTGATCTTGAGACACGATTTCCGCCCGACGCGATCTTCTCATTCGGCCGTTGGATCAAGGGCGCCGGCGTGGTGCCGCGAAAGTAGCCGATGCTCGACCTGCTAAAGATCAGAAATGTCGCCCTGATCGACGATCTTGCCATAGAGTTTGGTCACGGACTCAATTTGCTCACGGGCGAGACCGGCTCGGGCAAATCGATCATTGTTGACAGCCTCGGTGCGCTTACAGGAGACCGCGTCTCGACCGACCTGATCAAGCAGGGCGAGGATACGGCGGTGATCGAAGGACTCTTTTCGCCCCAAGACAAAGATCTGCATAGAGCGCTTGTCGATGCCGGCATAGAGCCTGCTGATGAACTGATAGTGCGGCGCGAGTTATCTCTTGAGGGCCGCAATCGTGTGTTTATCAACGGGGTATCCGTCACGCAGGGTTTCTTGAAGAACATCGGCTCCATGCTTGCGGACATACATGGCCAGGGCGAGCAGGCCGCTCTCTACAACGTTGATACACACATCGGTATGCTTGATGATTTTGCCGGTGTCGATACGGAGCGGGCGACGGTTGCCGATGCGTATCGAGAATGGTCGAAAGTTCGCGATCAATTGGAGTCGTTGAAAAAGGACGAATCAGAAAAACTGCAACTGATCGACATACTTAGGTTTCAGGTCGATGAGATCCAGCGTGCCTCGCTGACCGTGGATGAGGACGTAGAGCTAGAAACCGAAAAACGTCGTCTAAACAACATAGAGAAACTGTCCGCCCTCAGCAGCGAAGCATTCACCGTGCTCTACGACGATGGGAATTCAACGCTCGCGACTCTGGATCGCGGTGCTAAAGCCATACAAGAACTGGCGGAGTATGACGAGCAGTTTCGCGGATTTAACGAAGAGCTCGATGCGGCGAGGGCGGTGATCGCAGAACTGGGTACGACGGCACGCGATTTCGCGGCGTACCTCGAATTCTCTCCGTCGCGACTCGACGAGATCGAGAACCGTCTGGCTGAGATATCGCGACTGAAGCGGAAGTACGGTGAGACGATCGATGCGGTGCTCGATTATCTGCACGTCTCTGAGGAACGCTTGTCGCATATCGATACCGCCGAGCTACGCGAAGAAGAACTTAATAGACATCTCACCGTGCTCGAACAGGGTTACCTTGCGGCGGCGGGCAAGTTGCACGACGCCAGGGCCAAGGCCGCGACAAGGTTTGCAAAACAGGTCGAGATTGATTTGAAGGACGTTGCGCTCGATAAAGCACGGTTCGAGGTTCGGATCGTTGCTGACGGTGAGTTCACGGCGAACGGTACGGATCGTGTTGAATTCTACTTCTCCGCAAATCCAGGCGAGCCGCCGAGGCCGCTCGCCAAGGTCGCGTCAGGAGGCGAGGCATCACGGCTGATGCTGATACTCAAAACTGCTTCGCGGTCGAGGGATGTTGGCACGACGGCAGTTTTTGATGAGGTAGACATCGGCATCGGTGGACGCGTTGCCGAGGCCGTAGGGCGAAAGCTGAAGTCACTGGCCGCTACACAGCAAGTATTCTGCGTCACGCACCAGCCGCAGATCGCGAGCCTCGCGGATCGGCACTTTCTGGTTGAGAAATCGGTTGAGCATGGGAGGACACGCATCGCTGTTCGAGATATCGATGCCGCCGAGCAGATCGACGAGATCGCTCGCATGCTCGCCGGTGAACAGATCACCGATGCTGCTCGCGCAAACGCACGCACGATGCTGGCTTCGGCAAAATGACCTATTATGCCCACTGAAACTCTAGCTAATGTCATTCGCGGCGACACGGTCGAGTCGGTTCATACCGGACACCTCTGCATCGTCGATGGCGAAGGCAGGACCGTCTATGAGCTTGGCGACCCTTCAACCATCACGTACTTTCGCTCAGCATGTAAGGCGTTTCAGCTTATCCCGTGCATAACGAGCGGTGCTGTGGACGCTTTTGGATTTTCTGAGAAGGAGATCGCATTAGCCGCGGCATCACATTCAGGTGAACCGGTTCACCTTGCGGTTGCGGCCCACATGATGCAAAAGATCGGGCTTGATGAATCGTTCTTAAGATGTGGCTCACATTTGCCATTCAGCGAGGACGAAACAAAACGTATGCAGCGTGCCGGCCAAGAACCATCCCAACTGCACAATAACTGCAGCGGCAAGCACGCCGCGATGCTCGCATTCGCCAAGCATATCGGTGCGTCGATCGAGGATTATGAGTTACCGGGGCACCGTATCCAGAAACGGATCCTCCGATGCATCGCTGATTTTTCCGAGGTGCCCGAAGAAGAGATCGCCATCGGGATCGACGGTTGTGCGGCACCAAACTTTGCCGTGCCGGTTAGATCGATGGCAAAGAGCTTCATCAACCTGATCTCGCCGGCGAAGTTCCCCGCACCTACACGGGCCGCCTGCTCTCGGATAGTTGCCGCAATGATCGCTCACCCCGAACTAATCGGCGGCAGCGAACGCCTCGACACAAAACTGATGCTCGCCGCCCCGGGCCGCATAATCTCAAAAGTCGGCGCCGACGGCGTCTGGCTCTGCGGCGTCTTGCCATGCGACCGCTGGCCCAAGGGCCTTGGCATTGCTCTCAAGGTCGCGGACGGCGACGACGTTCGCGGACGTCCGGTGATCGCTATCGAGCTGTTGCGTCAGCTGGATATTCTGTTGAGAAACGACCTTACAGAACTCTCACCGTCGCCGATCAAGAATCGCAGGGGCGATACGGTCGGAGAGGTTCTTGGGGTGATTAACCTGCCATTTGCTTCCTAAACTCGTCTTTCCCAAACGTCCGATCCAGCCACAGGTTTGTCAGCTTTTCCTGAATGCTATTTGCCTTCAATCGGTCGTTGAGGTTCTTAAAATCGACAAAATCCAGATGCTGGTCCTGGTTGAAGCATGAGAAGACGAAGAATTCCTCGCCTGTGTGTGGATTGACGTGGCGCTGCAGGCATTGGGCGCAGACCTCTTTCATCATGCACTGCATTGGCGAGTTGATCGAGCCGATAGCAACATGCTGTTCGTTTAGATATGGCTTGAGCGTCGTGTGGCGTGCCTCGCGGACGCCGTTCATCATGCGGTCGGAGCCGATTGCGATGATGCGGTCAACTCGTTTGAGGTCAACACTTTGCGGGCCGAGCTTGCCCTCGGCATAGGCAATCATCGCCTGAACGATGTTGCCTCGGAAGTGCGCGTCCTGCGGCCGCTGCGGCGCGATTTCGGTGCCCCAATCGGTCGCCCATACGACCTCGTCGGTGGCATTCTCGATCTCTTCGCGTTTGAACAGGTCGTCTCCATTCTTGTAGCCTGCGAAATAGATGACCTTGTTGCTCCTCTCTCGCAGAGCCCTTGCGATAGAAAACAGGACCGCATTACCGAGACCGCCGCCCGCGAGCAAGACGGTCTCGTTTTCCGGGATCTCTGTCGGCGTGCCGGTCGGGCCCATGACGAGAACTTCCTCACCTTCCTTAAGAAGCGAACAGAGCCGCGACGATGTTCCCATCTCGAGAACGATCATAGACAGCAGGCCCTTTTCCTCATCGACCCACGCACCGGTCAGGGCGAGGCCTTCCATCAAAAGGCGCGTGCCGTCAACGACCGGAGCAGTCGTCTCAAAATTCTGCAGCCGATAGAATTGGCCGGGCTCAAACTTGCGAGCCTGCAGCGGAGCTTTCACGACAACATCGACAATCGTCGGCGTCAATCGCTCGACCCTTACAACATATGCCCGCAACTGCTCATCGAGTGTTGCCTCGAGCTTGTCAAAGATCGCGTCCTTCTCGGCCTGCGGCAAATCGCCACGGCTGTCCAATTCGTCCGCAAACAGCTCAACGACCTTCGGATAACCATGTTTAGCGGAGGCCATCGCTTTTACGACGTTTCCTGCGTATTGCGGATGATTATCACCGTAGTATGAGATGAACTTGCCGTCGTGCTCATAACTTGTAAAGAAGCCCGTTTCGCCCTCTTCAGCCGGAACAGCGTGGAATTGGCCGTCACCGCCTTTCGTTAGCCGGTATGGCCGGAAGAATTGGCGCCATTCGTCAAGTTGGAATGTGCCCGGCTTTTCCTTCTCATAGATCACGTTTGGCGATGTGCCTGCGGCGACGCAGACGGTTCGAGCGGCGAATTCGTGTATCTCACCCGTTTTCTCAAATTTGCCCGTCTCTTCGATGTGTTCCAGACGCTCAAATTTGATAGCCTTCACAGCCCCAAACTCATCCGGCACGGCTTCGGTCGGCGACATGCATTCGACAAAATCGATGCCTTCTTCGAGCGCTTTCTGGACCTCTTCGTGATTGAGCCGGTACGCGGGCGAGTCCTGCAGCCGTTTGCGATACACCAGCGATACGCCGCCCCAGCCGCGAACTAAGGACACGAGATCAGGCTCGTCGCCCTTTGCTGATGCTCGTTCACGTTCGGCACGGATCTGGCGGGCGTGATCGAGAAACTCCGGCAGCACCGCTAGCTCCTCGGGATCAAAGGTCTTTCTGACGTAATCCTCACCAAATTCATCGACTACCTGCTCGTATTTGTGCAGCATTTTCTCTACCTGCACAGGGTAATAGGCAAAAAGCTCCGTCGCCGTGTCGATGCCGGTCAGGCCCCCGCCGATGACAACGGCAGGCAGACGGACCTGAAGGTTCGACAGCGTATCTTTCTTGAACGCGCCCGTAAGTTGTAACGCCATCAGGAAATCACTCGCTTGGCGGATGCCGCGAATGAGGTTGTTCTTCATTGGAACGATCGTTGGGCGTCCCGCACCGGTTGCGATAGCGATGTGGTCAAAACCGTATTCCCATGCGTCTTCGATCGTTAGGGTTCCGCCGAAGCGCACGCCGCCGTACGCCCGAAATCGCTTTCGACGCGTGAGCATCAATTGGACCATCGTGAGGAAGTTCTTGTCCCAACGTACCGTAATGCCGTACTCGGAAACACCGCCAAAGCCCGAGAGGATGCGCTCATCGAGTTCCTCGGTAATCTCCGAGAGTTCCTTCACGGGTTTGGGGAAACAGCGCTGGTTAGCGTCAGCTCCCTGTTTCGGCAAACCCGTCCATTCGGTTGGCAACGGTTCGATCTTCAGTCCGTCGATGCCGATGACGCCAAAACCTTCATTTAGAAGATAATTTGCGAGCGTGTAGCCGGCCGGGCCGAGCCCGACGACGAGCACGTTCTTGCCATTGTAAGGCATGGGATAAGGGCGTTTAGCGTTGAGCGGATTCCACCGGGCCAACAGGCTGTAGATCTCAAAGCCCCACGGCAGATCGAGAACGTCAGTAAGTGCTGATGTCTCAGCGAGCGGAATGTTAACCGGTTCCTGCTTCTGAAAGATGCAGCCCTTCATGCAGTCGTTGCAGATCCGGTGGCCGGTTCCGGCACACATCGGATTGTCGATCGTGACGAGGGCGAGCGCCCCTATGGCGTCACCCTGCTTCTTGAGCATGTGCATCTCGGAGATACGCTCATCGAGCGGACAACCCTCGGACTTAATGCCAAGCGGATTGCGATGTACAGAGCCATCCTTTTCGCGGAGGCCGGTCCGGCAGGCATCCTTCTCGCGTTCGTGGCAGATCATGCAGTAGTCGATCTCGTAAAGCGAGTCGCGCATCGTGCCGCGGTCGTCCGTTAGCTTAAAGCCGTCGCGCCGCCGCAATTCTTCGTCCCGCCCTCGCATGATGTTGTGCAGCTTGGGTTCGGGATGGATGAGGTGGACGAGATTCATGTAATCGAGTGCATGAGGCACTTTGAACGCATGCCAGCCCTTCGACCTTTTGTGAAAAGCGGTTGCCGACCATGCCTCGGCCAGATGAAGAGCGGCGGTGATCGTCAGCAAGCTGCCGGTCGCATCGCCCTTGAGCACATACTCTGAGAAGAGTTTGCCGAATGCCGAATCCTTGAGTTTCTCGTAGGCCTTCGATACGTCCCCGACCGTTTGACGGGTCGCGGGCGAGATATCTTCGTTCTTCTCGATGTCCGTCTCTGCATCGAGGAGGGAACAGGTCATCGTTGCAATCGACAATTCGTCATCGAATCGCAGGGTGTCACTGAATGCCGCATTCCTCAGTTCGGTCAAAGCGCGCCAAAGCTCGGCCTCGTTGAGTTCGTCCACAAGCTCAGGCGAGAACTTCTTGGCCGCACGCCGCTGCACAAAGAACTTGTAGCGCCAGACCGCATTCTGGACCGTGATGTCCTTCGAAAGATCGGTACGTTCGTCATTTATGCAGAACAAGCGAGCTATGAAGCTTGATAAATGCGGGGCCGCATCCGTCAATATTTTCGACTCGACACGGCGTTCCATGCCCTCACTGCCGGTAGCGATGTACTTTCTGAGGGCTTCCGCCAATATTGGTTCGTCCCTTTCGACCTCATCGTAAAAACATTCTGCTAAGTCCTTTAGCCGGGCGGCGTCGTAGAGATCGGCGTAATCAAAGCCGTCAATGCCCAGTTGCAGTGGTTGGTTTGCAGAGTGCTCCGTCATCTTGTCGCCCTATGCGCGGATCTCGCGCACCTGAGCAAACTTCGACTATACACCCGTGCAGGCGGCCAAACAACACGGCACCGGTCCGGCACTTTTCTGAAAACTCGGCGTAATTATGGTATAAAACAGGTTTACGCCCCTTTTTTTGGTTGGCTTTCAGAGCAGTATGGAAAATGATCAGCGGCTGACGCCGTTGCCGCTAACACAGGACCTGCAGCACACGCAGGGTGACTACATCGGCTATTCGAGCTCTTACGAAGATTCGCTCGAAGGCAAGCGTTCGCTCAGACAGTATTTCAATATCGTCTACAAGCGGCTGCCGATAATTCTCGCGATCACCTTGATCACGACGGCTGCGGCTGCGTTCTATTCGTATCGCCAGCCGTCGGTTTATCAGGCTCAGGCCAGCATGATCATCGAGCCACGGAAGCCCGAGGTCACCCGAAAGGACGCGATCAACATCAATTTTGGTGACGATACAAAGTATTACAATACACAGCTCCAACTGCTCCAGAATCAGGACCTGATGAAGCGCGTTGTCGTCGCGCTAAATTTGCATCGCGAGCCAAACTTGTTTGACGGGCAGGGACGCGGCTTGTTCGGGGGGCTCAGATCACTTTTTTCCGGCGGCCAAAAGCCTTCCACGGGCGAGAATTCACTGCCGGTAGTAAATGAAAGCTCGATCGAGCCCGGCAAAAAGCAGGACGTCCAGCTAACGCCCGAAGAAAATGTCAGGGCTGAGAGCTATGCCGCTATCCTCGCGGGCGGGCTGAATGTTCAGCAGGTCGAGCGGACCAACATCGTCAATATCACGCTGCAAAGCACGAATCCCGCGCTGGCGGCTAAGGTTTCCGACAAGGTCGCCGAACTTTTTAAGGAAGAAGATGCGGAACGCGAAACTGCAGGTGCACAAAAGGCGTTTGAGGACCTGCGGCAATCCATCGAGGATCTCAAGGCAACCATCATTCAGCAGGAGAATGACCTGATAGCGGAAATGCGTTCCAGCAACCTTCCGCTAATGGACAAGGGAACAGACGTGCGCGCCGGCAATCTTGAGGGGCTGCTTACGCAGTGGCGAGAGGCGAGGAACGAGACCAGCCGGATCCAGGCAACCTACAATGCCGCCCTTTCCGCGAGCGGCAAGGGTGACATCCTGGCGGTTGTCGGTGAGAACAAGGCCTTGCTCGACGTTCGCAGCCAAAACATCAAGCGAAAGGCCGATCTCGAAAAACGTATCGAGGACATCGACAAGAAACTACTTGAGGCCCACGAAAAGAGGGAGACCCTGCTGACAAAATACACCGATCAGCATCGCGATGTGGTGGCAGTCAATGCTCAGATCGCAGAACTTGAATCGCAGAAAGCCAAGGTCCAACGTGAGGTTTCGGCCAAGATCGATTCTGAGGGCAAGAAGCTCGAGCAGGACGCCGAACGTGAGGTCATGGCGAGCCTGCGGGCCAGCCTGACCGCCGCTCAGCAGCGCGAAGGTAGAGCTAAAGCGGCGTTTGACCAGGCAGCTGCCTCGGCAAATGTCGAGGGCCAGGCCGAGACAAAACTGACGGGCCTCAAACGCGAACTCGATTCGAACCGCAGCCTGCTCGATACATACGTTCAGCGGCAAAAGGAGCAGGAACTCGCGCTGACGAGCCAGCGGCCCGATAACATCAAGATACAGAATCATGCAATTACGCCGACGTCACCCATCGGGCCGCAACGCACGCGAAACATTCTTGTGGCGTTTTTCCTTAGCCTTGCGGCTGGTGTCGGGCTTGCGTTCCTTCTTGATTACCTCGACGACTCCGTCCGCACATCCGACGATATCAGCCGGCACTTGGGCCTGCCAACGCTGGCTCTGATCCCGCATCATTTGCAGGGAGAAAAGAAGAAGATGCTGCCGGCTAAGGCCGCTGCGAACGGATTCCAGCAAGCCGCGCTTATTACGATGGAAGAGCGCAATTCGCCGATGGCTGAGGCCTACCGACATCTGCGCACAAGCCTGCTGTTCTCGTCGGCGGGCAAACCGCCGCAAACGATCCTCGTAACATCGTCGCAGCCTTCTGAGGGCAAGACGACCACGGCCATCAACACCGCGATCACGCTCGCACAGTCCGATGCGGACGTTGTCATCATTGACTGCGACCTCAGGCGGCCGAGGCTTCACAGCCATTTTGGGCTTGAGAATTCGCGCGGCCTGACGAACTATCTCTCGGGTGACAAGGACACGATGGGCCTGATCCGCACTTTTGACGAGCTGCCGCGGCTCAAGATGATCACGAGCGGCCCGATACCGCCTAATCCGGCGGAACTCCTTTCGTCAAACGAGATGCGCAATCTGCTGCAGTTCCTCTCGGGCAAGTTCAAGCACGTCATCATCGATTCGCCGCCCGCGATCTCGTTTACTGACGCCGCGATCCTGTCAACGCTCGTCGACGGCGTCGTGCTCGTCGCAATGGCCAACAAGAGCTCGATCCACCTAATGCGCCAGTTCAAGCAGCGCATACACTCGATCGGCGCACGCATTTACGGCGTTGTCCTCAACGGGATCAAATCCGGCTCGACCGAGTATTACTACTACGGTTCAGGCTATTACAAGTACTACCACCGTGCCCACGACGACGAATCCACGCCGCTGTTGGAGGATGTCGAGGAAGAAAGTCAGAGCCGGCAGGAAACTTAACCGCGGATAGAACGGATAACGCGGGTATGCGAGATGTTCATCGTCTCCATCCACGTTAACGTTTTATCTGCGGTCAAATATCGCCCGAGCGGCCCATTTCAGAGAGCAATCGGTCGGCGTGGTCGCGCGGAGTATTGATGTTCTTGAGCACGAGTTTGCCGCCGTCGTCCGACGCGTTATCGATGGTTACGTCACCCAATCCCAATAGCCGCTGCATTACCGTCGCCGAGACGGTAACGTCCTGAATTCTCCGCAAAGGCACGCGGCGGGTGGTTCGTGAGATCAGGCCTTCGTCGATCTCAAGCGTCGAAGGTGTGAGCGTATATCTTACGAGCTTTTGCCTGATGTGATAGAACGCAGGTATCAGTAACAGCCCAAGCCCCAGAATGATCGCGAGCCAGACCGGGACTATCAGGTATGCAAAAGCGCTCGCCAATGCCACAAAGAACAACGCCCCGACCGCCGCGGCTACGTAGCCCATCTTGACAAACAACAACGTCGGCGTGATCGAGAAGATCGGTTCTTCATTGTCCGTTCTCGATTCTCCATTCTCAGTTTGTCGCACCGCCACCCGCGTTTCCTCTTCCTCGATCGCCGCCCCGCACTTCCGGCAATACGCCGCCGCATCCTTATTCTCCGCCCCGCACTTTATGCAAAACATATCGGCATTATCTGATGTTTGCTTAAATAAAAAAAGCCGCGTCATCGCTTCGAAGTGCGGACGCTCTTGTCCGATCGTCGGCTACTCCGGCCACCTTACGTTGACCACCACTCTCGGCCGACGAAGCGTCGCCCGATGCGGACAGGAGTGCCCGCATTCCGTCCATACAAATAGGCCGGATCCTTTCAGATCCGGCCTGGTGTTTGTATCGATAGCCTGTGGCTGCCTCAGGCAACCGTGGCTACGTTTTCTGCCTGCGGGCCCTTTGGGCTGGTGGTTAAGTCAAACTCTACCTCCTGACCCTGGATCAGGGTCTTGTAACCATCACCCGAGATCGCACTGTAATGGACAAAAATATCCTGCTCACCCGGCTGTTCGATAAATCCATAGCCTTTTGCGTTATTGAACCACTTGACCTTGCCGACAGTCTTTGACATCTCCTATAGATCCTCCTAAAAACTTCCTTAAAAAGTCGCCGGCCCAGGGGGCCGCGATACAATTTCCCGTTTCCGCCTCTCGCGGACGGACACAGAGAAAATAGAGGTCCACTAACACGAACCTGTAGTACAACATAACGATCATCTTAAACCCAAAGACCTTTATTTTCTCTATAGTTGTGTTGGTAGACGAACGCAAATTTAGCGAAATCTCTATTGCGTGTCAAGAGGTATTGGTCACAAAGATCGCGATTTGAGGTGAAAATTGACATAAATCGACCGATGGCGGAAGATAAAGCCATCTGCGACTTCATTTTATGACTAACGGGTACGGCAAAGGCTCGCTGCTGACATACAACGAATATCTTAAAGTTCCGGAGCTATTACAGCTTCAGCGGACGCTTTCGGATCCAGTCAGCCACGACGAACAACTGTTTATCATCATCCATCAAACGTATGAGTTGTGGTTCAAACAACTGCTGCACGAGGCCGATGCGACCATCAAATGGCTGGCTGAGGATCGTCCTTTTCGTGTAAATCACAGTCTGCGCGCTATGGTCGCGATCGAGAAGGTGATGGTGACGCAGATCCACGTTCTCGAAACTATGGCTCAGATCGGCTTCCTGGAGTTTCGCGATAAGCTCAACCCTGCGAGCGGCTTTCAGTCGATGCAGTTCCGCGAGATGGAGTTTGTGTCGGGGCAGAAGAACGAGAAGCTATTGGAGCACTTTCGAGATGATGCATACGCGTACGAAAAGCTGAGCCGCCGCTTTGTTGAACCGGGGCTGGACGACGGATTTTGGGCATTCATCGGGCGGAAGGGCTTCGATGTCGGTTCCCACGAAGGCCGTGTTGCCGCGATCGTCGAGGTATTGACCCATCCTGAGAAGCATGGCGATCTCTTCATCATGCAAGACCTGCTGATCGAGCATGACGAGAATTTCTCACTTTGGCGGTATCATCACGTCCTCATGGTAGAACGAATGCTAGGGCTAAAGCGTGGTACTGGCGGTTCGGAGGGCGTCGGATATTTGCTGACCACGCTGACAAAGAAGTTCTTTCCCGAACTTTGGGAAGCCCGCACACACCTCAAGGCTCAAAACTAAGATATGAATGGTGTTTTGGTCGCACAAGCGATCCGCGCCGTCCCGAACTCAACGGTCGCCCTCGTGGCTGACGGCTGGATCAAACGTCCCCGCTATACAAAAACCGCAAACACTTCGTTCGACAGTAGCTTTCCTCGACGAGTGAGCCGCAATCGGCCATCGACGATCGTGAGCAGATCGGTGTCGATCAGACGCTCAATGTCCTCGCGGTGTTTTGCGATCAGGTCGATGTCGAACTCTTTTCTATAGTCGGCGAGGTCGATCCCGTCTTCCATCCGCAATCCGAGAAAAACAGCCTCCGACGCCACATCGATGGTTTCCCTCAACACCTCGGCCGAGCCGTTCTGCTCGATGATCTCTACATATTTTGCGGTGTCACGCTCGTTCGCATATCGCTCGCGTCCGTCGAACGAATGCGCCGAGACGCCGAATCCGAACACCGGATCGAGCAGCCAGTACTTCGTGTTATGAGATGACGGAAAGCCCGGCTTGCTAAAATTGGAGATCTCGTACTGCTCATATCCCGAGGCGGCCAACCGGTCGCTTATCACCTCATACATCTCGCCCGCCACATCGTCATCCGGCCTCGGCTGACGCCCGCTCGATATCTGTTCTGCCAGCGGCGTGCCAGAGTGGATCTCCAATAGATAGAGAGAAATATGCTCCGGCGATATTTGAATGGCCTCGTCGAGATTCGCCCGCCACTGTTCTAAGGTCTGCCCGGGCAAGCCCGCGATCAGGTCAAAACTAATGTTCTCAAAACCCGCATCGCGGAGCATTGAAAACGTGTTTCTTGCATCATTCGCATCATGTCCGCGGGCAAGTAGTTTCAATGCCTTATCGTCGAAGGTCTGAACCCCGAAACTCGCACGGTTGATGCCGAGTTGCCGGTATCCGTCAAGAGTTTCCGCGGTAACAGTTGCCGGATTCATCTCCATCGTGATCTCGACGTCGTCCGTTAGATCAAACTTTGTGTGAAGGCTCTCCAGAATCCACTTAACCTGTCCCGCTTTCAGCAGAGACGGTGTGCCGCCGCCGAAATAGACCGTGTCCGCATCTCCTGGAATTTCAGATGTGAAGTTTCGAATTTCAGAACACAAAGCATCAACATATGTATCAACAATGGCCGCATCGCGGTAAACATCAGTTGCAAAATCACAATAGGAACAACGCGACTTGCAGAAAGGAATATGTACGTAAATGCCGGCCGGCATGGTGAAAAGTGTCAGGCTGCGAGCCTATTATGGAGAGCAGTTGACCACTCGGATTCAAGATCGGTAATCGAAGCGTCGATAGCTGTTTGAGCATCGACATTCACGCGCAGGATCGAACCACCGACCCTGCCGATTACCGCTAGCGGAAGCCCCCCAACAATGGCTTTCACTTCTTCGAGTTTGTCAGGTGAAAAGCTGACAACGATACGGGACGGTGTTTCGCCAAAAAGCAGAGCTGCCGCGGACAGGCCGTCGGGTATTATGTCGATCTCAGCGCCGACTTCGGCGCGGCCGAGGGATGAGAAGCAGCATTCGGCTAAGGCGACGGCGAGGCCGCCGTCCGAGCAGTCGTGGGCGGAGTTGATAAGGCATCGGTCAATCAGGTTGAGCAGGGTTTGCTGAATGAGTTTTTCTTGTTCGAGATCGATGATCGGAACGATGCCGTGGTTGATGAGTTCCTCTGTCGACAGGTCGAGGATGGTCTGGGCGTATTCGCTGGCGATGAGGTCGTCACGGGTCTCGCCGAGCACGGCAATTAAGTCGCCCCCGTTTTTGAATCCGTGTGTGACGATCTTGCGGCTGTCATCGATCAAACCGACCATGCCGATAACGGGCGTCGGCAGAATGCCTTTGCCGTCAGTTTCGTTATAGAACGAGACATTCCCCGAGACAACCGGCGTGTCAAACGCGGTGCAGGCCTCGGCCATGCCGTCGATAACTTCGCTGAACGACCAAATCACCTCGGGTCTCTCTGGCGAGGCGAAGTTGAGACAGTTGGTGACCGCGATAGGCTTTGCACCGACACACGCCACATTTCGTGCGGCCTCAGCGACAGCGAGCTTTGCTCCCATACGCGGGTCGATCGCGACAAATTTGCCGTTCCCGTCGTGACACATTGCGATAGCCCGCCGCGTTTCCTTTACGCGGATGACTGCCGCGTCCGCTCCGGGCAGAACCACGGTGTTTGTTCGGACCATCGAGTCGTACTGCTCGTAGACCCAGTTTTTGGAGCAAATGTTTGGAGATTTTAGAAGTAGTGTTAAGGCTTCGTTCAGGCCTTCGATCTTAGGCTTTAGGTCTTTGCCGTTGAGAGCCTCGCCATTTGTTCGCGTTGCTGGCGAAAGAGGGCGTTCATATTTGGGGGCTTCGTCGGTCAGGGCCAACACGGGCAAGTCTGCCTCGAGAATGCCGTTGTGAACTATCTTTAACCGGTTGCCCTCAACGACCTTTCCGATCACAACGCAGTCGAGATCCCATTTGTTGAATATCTCAACAACCTCTTTTTCATGGCCGGTGCGGGCGACGATCAGCATCCGCTCCTGCGATTCGCTGAGCATCATCTCGTATGCGGTCATGCCCGTTTCACGTTGCGGAACGAGCGAAAGGTCGATCTCGAGCCCTGTGCCGGCGCGCGCGGCCATCTCAACTGATGAGCTGGTCAGGCCCGCAGCACCCATATCCTGAATGCCCTCTATAGCTCCCGAACGCATCGCTTCAAGGCACGCTTCGAGGAGCAATTTTTCTAGGAACGGGTCACCAACCTGAACGGTCGGACGTTTCTCAAGCGCCTCATCGTCAAATTCTGCCGACGCCATAGTCGCGCCATGAATACCGTCACGGCCGGTCTTTGCACCGGCATACAGAACGGGATTGCCTATTCCCGACGCCTTGCCAAAGAAGATCTGGTCCTTTCGTACCAAGCCGAGGGCAAAAGCATTGACCAGCGGATTCAGGCTATAGGACTCGTCAAAAACCACCTCGCCGCCTACGGTCGGGACGCCAAAACAGTTGCCGTAGTGGCCTATTCCAGCAACGCAGCCTTTCAAGATCGACCGGTTACGAGCACCGTTTGCGGCGTCATCGAGTGGGCCGAATCGCAAAGAGTTCATCGCGGCAACAGGTCGCGCGCCCATCGTAAAAACGTCCCTCAGGATGCCGCCAACGCCGGTCGCCGCTCCCTGGAACGGTTCGATGAAGCTGGGATGATTGTGCGACTCTACCTTAAATGCGATGCACCAATCGTCGCCGATATCGACAACGCCGGCGTTCTCGCCCGGCGGCACGATCACGCGCTCACCCGTCGTGGGCAGACGTTTTAGATGGACACGGGACGATTTGTAGGAACAATGTTCGGACCACATCACACTGAAGATGCCGAGCTCGGTTAGGTTCGGCTCACGGCCGAGGCTCCCTAGAATCCGCTCAAATTCTTCGGGGGAAAGACCGTGTTGTGAAACGACCTCTGGAGTGATCTGCGTGTAGTCCATAGCAGGTTCGGTTCCGGCGAGCGAAACGAAACGAGTATTCTAGATGGTTTGAGGGCTTATGTCGATGTGGCTGGGTTGGTAGGTTACATGACCGGGAACACCGAACGGGCCGTGTACGAGTAAACGATCTCGCGAAATTCATCGGGTGCGAACGTGCCCTTAAGAAGGGGGCCTTTCGGTCGTAGTTCTTTCATTATCGGCCCGAATGCCTTTTCGCTGTTCGTGAACTGTGCCGCGTCTTTATAACGCGTTATCAAGATGATATCGAAGGCGGCATTGTGTGGTGCGACGATCTCAATATACTCGAACGACTCGATAACCCCGCGTTTGGCTGCAACGTCACGGTATGCACGCCAATTGTTCTCGTAGAAATACCGAGCCTCATCACGCTTGCCGCCTTTGACCTTAATGAATTCGACAACTGAAATCGGTCCATTCCCTGACGATCCGCCCCCAAGAGCCCGGTCAATATTCTCTTTCAGAGTTTCGTTGCGAAACTTGCCGTTCCGAAAATAGACCATACTGCCGTCTGTCGCATATACAAGCGTTAGCGGAAGATTACCGGCCCAGTCTTTGGAAACGAGTTTGATCGCTGCGTCCGGATCCGCAGCATCGAGCAAATACGCGGGCATCTCGGCCCGCATTGTCGTGAGAAATTTCGTAACATTACCGCCGATATCCACTGTGTCATCCAGCGAGACCGTCACGAGATCGACTCTGCCTCTGTATTCATCGTAGAGTTTGACGAGATCAGGGAATTCTTCGCGGCAAGGGTCGCACCATGTTGCCCAGAAGTTGACAACGAGTGGCCTACCCGTTGGACTGAGCAGCTTGCGCAGGCCTTCGACGTCGATTCGGAGAACCTTCGGGCCGTCAGATGAGCTCTCGCCGGGCTTTGTTTGGCCAACGACGGGTTGCGGCGCGAGAACAACAAGGGCGGCACAGACCGCTATCCTTAGAAAAAGCCCGATCGGATTGTTCATTACGTATCTATTGCTCGGTGACGCGTTTGATACCGCAGCCGAATGCTCTAGCAGTCGTCTTCAGGGGCTTCTGACCACTAAGAAACAGATCAAGCCCGTTCTTCAGATAGTTTTCGGTGATATTCGTCGCCGATCTGTCGTTATCGATCGCCCCGTGATAAATGAGGATCCCGTTTTGATCGACGTAATAGGCTTCAGGGGTTACTGAGGCCCCAAGCTTGTCCGCCAGAATGTTGTTCTTGTCTATGAGAACCGGAAACTTGTAGTTCTCAACCGCGTGCGATCTCACCCAGTCTGGCGACTCGGTCGCATTTGAGTTGATCCCAATGAAGTTGATCCCCTTCGCCTTGTATTCATCTGAGATTTCATTGATCCGTTGATTGTATGCTTTTACCACCGGGCATTGCGCTGAGAGGAAGATCACGACGGCGCCCTTGTCTCCCTTCAGACCGTCGAGCGTCTGAGTCTTTCCGGTTGTATCAGGGAGCGAGAAATTCACTATCTTACCGCCAATGGCAAGCCCCTGCGCAGCGGTCGATATCGAAAACACAAGCATCAGGACCGGAAGCCACATAGATCTCTTGATACCTACCCCTCCTAGGTTATAGACAGCAATATATCAGTATCTTGAGATTCTACGCACGCGAGCGTCACTCGGTTTCGACTCACTCGATCGGTCGCCTAACTGAATAGTCGTGGAAGGCGACGCTGTAGGGTCTTAGGCAAGAGCACTTCCATTGCATCATCGACGGTGACTATCCCCGCTATATCGCCTTCGTCATCGATGACCGGCAGGGCAAGCAGGTTGTACTCCGAGATGGTTTGAGCGACATCCTCAGACGAATCCGAAGGATGGGCAGCGCGGAAATCGCTTCTCATCACATCCTCCAGCTTGGCCATTGGGTCGGCCAGGATCAGGGATCGGAGCGAGATCAGGCCAGAGAGTTTCCACGACCCCTCGGACTCAACGACGTAGAGGTAGTAGATCATGTTCGGCGTCTCCGCCATCTCGCGCAGTCCTCGAATCGCCTCACCGACGGTAAGGCTGCGGGGAAAGACAACGAACTCGGTTGTCATGAGTCCGCCTGCAGTATCGTGCTCAAAATGCATCAATTCGGCCACATCACCCTTTTCGTCCTCCTCCATGAGGGCGAAAAGCTGCTCCGATTTTTCATCGTCCATCTCGTCAAGCACGTCAACAGCATCGTCAGGCGACATCTCTTCAAGGATGTCCGCCGCCCGTTCTTCATCTAATTCTTCGAGGATACGGGCCTGGGCCTCAGTGGACATCTCTTCGAGCGTGTCGGCCGCTATCTCGTCATCCAGACTTTCGACGACCTCGGTTCGATGGACAGGTGACAGGGACTCAGCAAGTTGGGCGATCTCAACGGGATGAAGGCGGGACAGCTTGTCCTTTGATGATTTGAGTTGGACAGTCACTGTCGTAGTGTCCGTTGCGAGGTAACCGACGTCGGCCCAGTCGATGACCTCGACGGGGCGGCCGCTGCCGTAGAAGCCCTTCGGCATCAGCCGCCTGACAAAGCCCTGCAGGCCCACATCAGCGCCAGAGACGCGCCAGGTGCCGCCGGTTTCGATCAGCTGCACGTCGTTCACGCGGACGACGCGTTTGCCGTCAACGTCGATCAGTTGATTATCGAGTACGTCCTTGCCGAGCAGCACTTCGCCGTCGCGGCGGATGAAGGGCGTTAGATCGAGTATTGTCGACGCCATCTTCGCACCGCGCAGGCCGAGGTCGGTCAGGTCGCGCGCGGGTATGAAGAAGTTTCGTCGTCGATAACGCGCAACCAGGCCGATAACAGGCGGATACTCTTCGTCACCATAGCGCACGAGCACGTCGCTGACGGTGGCTATCTTTTCATTACGGGCGTCGGATATCGGCTGTCCGAGCAATTGCGACACGTAGAGCATGACGGTAACAAGATAGCTCAAACTGCGGTCGGTTGTCAGTGGTCGATGATCACGCGATAAACATGCTTAAAAATATTTGTGATTTGTGGAAAGCCCGCGACCTTGCGCATTTCTATTTAATTAGGTGACAGCGTGAGCCGGAAACGGCGAGTCCCACGCCTGGCCACCCGTCCGCCTCCACTCCATCCAACATGAAAAGACCCATCCTTTTAGTGTTCTCACTTCTCGCAGCGATCCCCGCCCTTTCGCAAGAACGTCCGCGATTTTTTGACAATTTTGACACGTCTCGTGGCGTCCAGGTCGTCGTGAGGCATGACTTCGTGCCTGTCGGCGCCAAGTCGAAAACGACGACGACGAGAAATGGCCGCAAACTCGTCGCAAAGACGTCACAGGTAACAGCCACGACACAAAAACCGCTCGTCAGGCCGACGTCGATCTCGCGAATGAGCGTCTCAGAGGGGCTAGCCGATCGAGAGACGTTTCGCCCCGTCGGCTATACAGGCCCGACAATGGGGCCGACGATGGGTGCGAATAGCGGCATGAAGGGCTTTACGACCGGTAACGCGCTGCACGACAGCTACATCGTGGATTCGAGCCGCCGTTACGGCATCGATCCGCTGTTGATCTATGCGCAGATGCATCAGGAATCGTCGTTCAAGATCCGCGCGACATCATACAAGGGTGCCTCAGGACTAATGCAGCTAATGCCTGCGACGGCACGTCGCCTGGGCGTAACGAATATCTACGACCCGAAGCAAAACATCGAGGGCGGCGTCAAATACATGCGAATGCTACTCGATATGTTTGGCCAGGACGTGAATCTGGCTCTTGCGGGCTATAACGCGGGCGAGGGTGCGGTGATCAAGTACGGCCGCAGCATTCCGCCCTACAACGAAACGCGCGAATACGTCCGTCGGATCTCGGCCCGTTACGCGTCGATCTCGGACGGCTCATTCGCACGCAATTACCGGCGTGTCAACAACACGGTTGCCTCCCGCATGGAAAAGAAGGAATCGCGACCCCTGACGGTATATGAACCCAGCCCCGTGGCGATACGCCTCGCGGACGGCCGGATGAGGCTGGTGAATCAGTGAGATGTCAGCCGTCAGCGTTCAGCTATCAGTAAACGTCCTTCTGACGGCTGATCGCTGACAGCTACAAAAAGTTCCCACCGAGAGTAACACTCTTCTCCAAATGGTCCTCGGACTTGCGGCCGGCTGCGTTAGCCGGCCGCGTTTTTGTGTTTTGGAAAATTAGCCACAGAGATCACAAAGAAAATGAGATAGGACGTCGGCCGAGAGTGGTGGTTAACGTAAGGTCGCCGGAGGAACCGGCGATGCGGACAAGAGTGTCCGCACTCCGTCGCTTGGCGGCGTTGCGTTAAGGAGCTTTAGCGTGGAAAATATGCGTCAGGTGATGCCTATGAAGAAACTGCTTGTGATGCGACATGCTAAGTCGAGTTGGGATGATGCGGAGCTGGCGGATTTTTGAGCGGCCGCTTAACGATCGTGGCCGGTTGGCGGCGCCGTTCATGGGTGAGGTGCTGCGGCGCGAGGGGCTGGTGCCGGATGCGCTCGTTGCGTCGCCTGCCGTCAGGGTCGCGCAAACGGCTGAGGCCGTAACAAGCGCCGGCGGATTTGATGGCGGCATCACCTTTGAAGATGGCATTTATGAGGCGTCGCCTAACGCCCTGCGGCAGGCAGTGGCGGCCATTGACGACGCGGCCTCGACGGCGATGCTGATAGGCCACAATCCGGGCATCGAAGGCTTTATCCGATACCTGACCGGCGATGTCGAGCCGATGCCGACGGCGGCTGTTGCGGTGATCTCGCTTGATGTCAGTAGCTGGGCCGAGGCGACCGACGGCTGTGGGCGTCTCGAAATGGTCTTTCGTCCCAAGGACCTGATGGTCGCTCAATAGTTTTGCGCTTCGAGAATAAATCTCTTCCGTCCGGCCGGGCGGCGTGATATAATAACATTACTCTTTGAGAAAGTAGGCATTAGGCGGGCAGGCTCCGAGTGGGCACGTGCTGCGCGTCGGTCAATTCACAGGAGATAGCATCATGCGGCTTTCGGTCGGTCAAAAGGTCGCTTACCCCAATCAGGGCGTTTGCCTGGTCGAGGAATTCAAACAACGTTCGGTCGGCGACGATTCGGTGAGCGGCTACAGCCTGCGCGTTTTGGGCGATAATTCGACGATCTTTGTGCCGGTTGAGAATACCGACAGTGTCGGCCTCAGGCCGCTGATTAGTTCGGTGCAGTGCCGCCGCCTGATCGACAAACTCAGCGAGAATTTTGAGCCGCTGCCGGGCGACTGGAAAGCGCGAGCACGCAGCTTTGGCGAAATGTTGCGCTCAGGCGACGTCTTTAAGGCCGCCGACGTGCTTAAGACATTGGCCCTGCTCAGTCACGAAAAGAAGCTCTCATTCCGCGAGCAGACAATGCTCGAAAAATCCAAGCACCTCATACTTTCCGAGATCGAGAATGCGCTAAAAAACGGTAAGTCCTTCCTTGAGGATGACGTGATGGAACGCGTAGAAGCTGCATGCCTCAAACACGGTTACGCAGAGCCCAAGGCGATGGCCGCCGTTCACTGACCCAATTAGGAATTACGAATTACGAATTAAGAGTTAGGAATTAGGAACGGGATGAAAGAGAACGTTTTGCTTGAGAAGACATTCGCTTTCGCAATTCGCACCGTTAATGCTTACAAGTTCCTTGTTGAAGAGAAAAAGGAATCCGTAATGTCGAAACAGTTCTTGCGGTGCGGAACGTCAATCGGTGCGAACGCAGAGGAGGCTGTCGGCGGCCAATCAAGGCCGGATTTCGTCTCGAAGTTAAGCATCGCCTACAAAGAGGCAAGGGAGACAAAGTACTGGATCCGCTCTTGATCGCGACCGGCTTCATCGATGAAAAGCACGGTCTCAGCTTGCTGGACGATGTCGAGGAATTACTCAAGATCATCGGAAAGATACTAGTAACAACTCGACGCAATTCCTAATTCGTAATTCCTAATTCGTAATTGGAACGGACCTTCGTTTTTATGTTGCCGCGCACGTGAAAGTCGCCCTCGATCTCGACCTTTAGCGGGTCGCATGCCGCGACGAAATCCTCGAGGATGATGTTGACGACGTGTTCGTGAAAGACCTTGATGTCGCGGAACGAATTGATGTAGAGCTTGAGGCTTTTTAGCTCGATGCAGAGCTTACTGGGAACGTATTTGAGGCGGATCACGGCGAAATCGGGGAAGTCCGAGAACGGGCAGATCGCAGTGAACTCGGGCATTTCGAATTCAACCCATATCTCTTTGCCGGGAAATTCGTAGGCAAAAGTATCGAGCGGGAAAAGGTCCATTTCCTCTCGCGGCGTGGAGCAAATTTCGAGGCCCTGTGCGTTGGCGGGCGTTGCGGCTGTCTTATCTGACATAGCGGTTCTTTCGCGAACTCATCCGCCGCACTTGGCCGAGGCCGGTGACGCCACCGTCGTGCAGGCGTGTGAGAAGATTCAAGAAAATGTGTGCGGTCGCAAAGGCGTCGGCGCTCGCGCGGTGATGGTTCGTTAGGTCGATGTTATAGAATTCGGCGACCGTCTTGAGCTTGTGATTGTCGGTTTCGGGCACCAGGCGACGTGAAAGCTGCACCGTGCATAGGCACGGATTTGCGAGACGCATTTCGGGATACACGAGCGATATCTCGTGGTTGAGAAACCGCATATCAAAGCCTGAGTTGTGTGCGACTAGGACCGAGTCGCCGACGAATTCAAGCAAGTCGTTGGCTACGTCAGCGAACACCGGTGCGTTCGCGACCATCGCATCGTCAATACGCGTCAGCCGGTGGATGAACTCCGGGATCGGCATTTCGGGATTGATAAGTGAATGAAATTCGCCAGCGAGCTCACCGTTCGATATGCGATAGGCGCCTATCTCGATGATTCGGCAGGGCGGCGCTTTTGAGCCGGTGGTCTCGAGGTCAAAAACGACATAGTCCGTTTCGGCAAGGCCACGCTCGTCGAATGCTGCCTCGGCAAGCTCAACTGTGTCACCATTTAAGGTGAGCCGGGGGTCGCGATCGATCAGGTCTGTAACCAGTATTCGGGCCAGCATCGGGTCAGGCCGACGGATGCGCATAACAAAATCGACGATGCTCACAGCCGACGCTCGCCCGCCGAACGAGCGAAGCAGCGACACGGTCTCGCTGATCAGCATCGAATCGGAGATGAGGTTTGAGTGCGGCGTCATCTATCGTTTATATTAGCCGTTACAGTTCGACAGGTAAACAATCGTGGACCAAACCGAGATACTTGAGCATTTTCGCTCGACAAACGCACTGCTCGAGGGGCATTTTGTCCTGTCGAGCGGACTGCACAGTCCAAAATATCTGCAATGCGCGTTGGCCTTGCAGCATCCGGCGGACGCGGCTAGGTTTGGTGATGCGATAGCGAGGCAATTTGGTGATGCGGAGTTTGATACGGTCGCTTCGCCGGCGATCGGCGGGCTGGTGATCGGATTCGCGGTCGCTCAGGCGTTGGGCGTGCCGTTTATCTGGACCGAGCGACAGCACGGCGAGATGACCCTGCGGCGGGGCTTTTCGCTCGCCGATGGGACGCGCATTCTCGTGGTCGAGGATGTTATAACGACCGGCGGTTCGACTCGCGAGTGCATCGCCGCATTGGAGGCTAACGGCGGTAAGACTGTTGCAGCAGCGTCGATCATCGACCGGTCGAACGGTGCGGCGGATGTCCGTGTTCCACGTATTTCGCTTGTCTGTCTCGATGTGCCGGCTTATACGCATGACGCTTGCCCGATGTGCGAACGCGGCGATACGCTGATCAAGCCAGGCAGCCGGACAACGTCCGCCCCACGGCCATGACAAAGTCTGTTTCGGATCAGGTCAAGCAGTTTTGGGCGGATTTTTGCGACTTGTACTCAGTCGATCTCGATGAGCCGTATCAGGTTTGGTATTTCGGCAATTCGGCCGCGATGGCTGATGAGCTGACGGCACTGGTGCTCGCCGGAAAGAAGCTTGCGACGGCCAGCTTGTTGAAAACCAACGAGATCAGACCGGACGACGCACCGATTGTCGGCGGTCATAGTGTCGTTACGGACTTTCACGGAGAGCCAAAGTGCGTGCTGCAGACGACCGAGATCGATCATGTCCGGTTTTGCGATGTAACGGCGGAATTTGCGGCACTTGAGGGCGAGGGCGATCTGTCGCTGGAGTATTGGCGTGCCGTTCATCGCGACTATTATGAACGCGAGGCTAAACAGCTCGGGTTCGCTTTTGACGATCAAGCAATCGTCTGCTGCGAGCAATTTCGATTGTTGTATAAGCGATGAATTTCAAGCTCCTGATCCAATACGACGGCACCGACTTTCACGGGTGGCAGGTGCAGGAGAATGACCGCACGATCCAGGGCGAGCTTGAGCGTGTCATCGGGATGCTCGTAGATACTGAGGTGTCAGTAAATGGTTCAGGGCGGACGGATGCGGGCGTTCATGCGGCAGGACAGGTGGCAAATGTTCATCTGCCGGACGGCAAGTTTACAGCGGAAAAGCTGCGCTCCGCGATCAACGGCAATCTCTGGCGTGATATTCGTGTGATGACGTGTGACGAGGTGGATGACGATTTTCATGCGCGGTTCTCCGCAAAGAAGAAGACCTATGTGTATCGCATCGTCAATGCACCGGTGATGTCGCCGTTCTGGCGGCGATTTGCTCATTTTGAAAGCAAGCCGCTCGATGTGGGGCGAATGAGCGAGGCAGTGAGGTTGTTCCTCGGCGAGCACGATTGGACGGCGTTCTCGTCGGCACGCTCGGACGGCGAGAGCCGCGTCAGGACGATACTCGATATGAGCGTCGATTCGCTGTGGGACGATGCCGCGCAAGGCGTGATGATCGAGTTGCGCGTTTGCGGGACAGGCTTTTTACGATACATGGTGCGATGCATTGCCGGCACGCTGATCGAGGTCGGACGGGGCGAAAAGGATTTTGATACAATTCAGACGGCCATTATCACAGGAAATCGTGACCTTGCAGGTAAAACGGCACCGGCGCAGGGCTTGACACTGTTGCAGGTCGATTACGACTAGGCCGATGCTCATTTATCATATTGTTTTACCGGAAAACTGGGCGCCGTTCGATACGGAACTGTATGCCGCACGGAGCCTTGAGACCGAAGGGTTTATTCACTGCAGTTTTGAGGACCAGGTCGAGGTTGTGATCAAACGCTATTACGCAGGGACAGATGAGATCGTCGTGTTGGCCATTGAAACCGATCGGCTGATGTCGAGGGTGGTGAATGAGGCCTCGACGGCGAACGAGATCTATCCGCATATCTATGGGCCGGTGAACCGCGACGCGATCGTAAGTTCACAGCGACGCAAGACCTGAAGAATGTTCAAGGACTTTGAGGGCATCATCAAACCGAACTCGGCCGAGGGCAAGCTGCTGGCTGCGATCGACCCGGAACGGGTTCCGGCTCATATCGCCGTCATCATGGACGGCAACGGCCGCTGGGCAAAGCAGCGCGGCAAACCCCGCATATTTGGCCACCGCGCCGGTGCTGATTCGGTACGGTCTATTGTCGATACTTGCGCGAGGCTCGGCGTAAGGGCGGTGACGCTTTACGCATTCTCTACCGAGAATTGGAAACGGCCGAAGACCGAGATCGCCGGGCTGATGCGCATGCTGAAACGGTTCATCCGATCTGAATTAAGAGAGGTTCATGCGAACAATCTCAAGTTTCAGGCGATCGGTGACCGATATGCACTGCCGCCGGATGTTCAGGACGAGATACATGCGGCGGAGCAGAAGACTTTTCGCAACGACGGCATGACGATGTGCGTCGCGCTAAATTACGGCGGCCGGGCCGAGATCGTGCGAGCGGCGATATTGGCTTATCAGGACATCGAGCGGCGAAACGACGTGATCGACCATCTCAGGGAAGAGGACATCGCCCGCAACCTATACACGTGGAACCTGCCCGAGGTCGATCTGCTGATACGCACGAGCGGCGAATTTCGCATCTCGAATTTCCTGCTGTGGCAGCTCGCGTATAGCGAGATCTACGTGACGCCGGTGCTGTTTCCGGATTTTCGCCGGCCGCAGGTGTTTGAGGCGGTGATTGACTATCAGAAACGCGACCGCCGCTATGGCGGGGTGGACAGTCAAAAAGGATAGACAGGATAAACAGGATCAACAGGACGTTCTTATCTTGTCCATCCTGTTTATCCTGTTGGAAAGAACCAGGCAGTGAAGACACGAGTATTAACAGCCCTTATTGCCTTGCCGATCGTGATCGCCGCGATCATCCTGCCGCTTTGGTGGCGCGAGGCAGTCTGGCTGTTTGTTGCGGTCGCGGCTTTTGCCCTCGGTGCCGGCCTGTTCGAGTTCTATTCGCTCACCAAGAAAATGGAACTTAAGGCCGATGCGGCTGTCGGGTATCTTGGCTCGGCGGCGTTGTTTGTCGGCTTTCTGTTTGATGCGCCGGCGAATGCTCCTGACCTGCTGATCGCGACAGTCGCGACGATCGTGATCATTCTGTTGATAACGCAGGCATTCCGCTTTCGTGCGGAATTTTCGAAGATGCTTACCGGCATCGGTGTGACGCTGCTGGGCGTAGTCTATATTGCGTTACTCGGTGGTTTCCTCGTGGCGGTACGGATTGGCTTTGAGCATCGCCCCCGACTATCAACTTTCCTGCTTGGCTATTTCTTTCTTGTTATTTTTGCGTCGGATATTGGGGCCTATTTGGGTGGACGGGCCCTCGGCAGACATAAGCTCGCCCCGGCCATCTCGCCCGGGAAGACCGTTGAGGGACTAGTCGCGGGGCTGGTCTTCGCTGCTGTTGCAGCGGCGTTAGCGACGCTGACCTTTCTTCACGAAATGCCATACCAAGTCTCAATCCCGCTCGCCATCGTTCTCGCGGCCGTCGGCGTACTCGGCGATCTGTGCGAGAGCGCGATCAAGCGCGGGGCAGGGGCGAAGGATGCCGCGAGCATTCTGCCCGGCCACGGCGGTTTTCTCGACCGATTGGACAGCTTGCTCTTTGGAGCGCCGATACTTTACTATTTCGCCCGATATTATTTTGCGGCTTTTTGATCCTGACTACTTGAGGAGATTGTATGACAGAAGAAAAGAACGGCCAATCTGAATTGTAAGCCGTCGTTTTCTTGGTATCACAGCTATCCTGACGGCTGTTTGCGTCGAGCCTCGCGTCTTTAGTATCATTGGGCTTCGACGGTGATGAACGCAGTTCGGTTTGACGACAATAATACGTGAGGCGTGAACGCAGTTTAGATCGCGTTCCGCCTTTCGATTGTCTCTCAACCGAAAGGCGTTTTTATTTTTATGTTGGACGTTTTAGGAGATCTCGAACGAACGCACACCTGCGGTGAGCTTCGCATGGAGCATGTCGGGCAGCGTGTCGTGTTGATGGGCTGGGTGGCGAAGAAGCGTGATTTTGGCCCGTTGACGTTTGTCGATCTGCGCGACCGCGAGGGCGTGACGCAGGTCGTGTTGAATGAGGAAACCGATGCAGCGGCGCATGCACGGGCAAAGGAGCTTCGTGGCGAGTTCGTGGTCGCGGTCAAGGGTAGTGTCGTTGAACGCGAGGGAACCCACAACGCAAAGCTCGCGACCGGCGATATCGAGGTCCACGCGGATGAAATCCTTATTCTGAACGATGCGAAGGTACCGCCGTTTCAGCTTGAAGTGGCTGGCACACAAGAGCTTGCCGACGAATCGACGCGGTTGAAGTATCGCTATCTTGACCTCAGGCGGCCGCAGCTGCAGCACAACCTCAGGATGCGAGCGAAAGCGGTGGCGGCGATACGCGAGTACTTTGACAGCCGCGGGTTTATCGAGATCGAGACGCCGATACTGCTCAAGTCCACGCCTGAGGGGGCACGCGATTTTATCGTGCCGTCGCGTATTCATACCGGCAAGTTCTTTGCCCTGCCGCAATCGCCCCAGATTCTCAAGCAGATCACGATGATAGCGGGGTTTGATAAGTATTATCAGATCGCGCGATGCTTTCGCGACGAGGACCTGCGAGCCGACCGGCAGCCGGAATTTACGCAGCTCGACATGGAGATGTCATTCCCGAATCGAGAGATCGTCTATCGCGAGATGCAAGGGATGTTCAATCACGTCCTGCGGCTGATCGATGTCGAACTACCGACAGAATGGCCGCGTTTGACGCATGCCGAGGCGATGCGGCGTTACGGTTCCGACAAGCCCGATCTGCGGTTTGGGATGGAACTGTGTGACCTGAGCGATTCCTTGCATGACACCGATTTCGCACCATTTGCCGACACGCTGGCGGTCGGCGGCGAGGTCAAATGCATCGTCGTTACGGGTCGTGCCGATTACTCACGAAAGCAAACCGACGAATTGCAAGAATTCGTGAAACGCTACGGAGCCGGTGCGATGGCATGGATCAAGCTGGGCGACGAGATGTCATCGTCTCTGCTCAAGGTGCTCGGTGAGGTAAAGGTCAGAGAGTTGGCGTCGGTAGCCGGAGCCAAGAAAGGCGACGCCGTTCTGATCGTTGCCGGAAAGAAGTCTGTTGTTGCCGCCAGCCTAGGTGCTCTGCGCAATGAGATCGCGCGGCGTGAGGGTTTGATCGACCGCAGCCGCTACGAGCCGCTAATCGTGACCGAGTTTCCGATGTTCGAGCACGACGAAGAGACGGACCGATACATGGCGGCGCATCATCCCTTCACATCGCCGATGGACGAGGACCTGGAGCTGTTCAAGACCGCGGTCAACGACGATACCCAGCATCACCTGCTCGGCGACGTGCGTGCGAAGGCTTACGACGCCGTTATCAACGGCTACGAATGCGCGGGCGGCTCGATACGTATTCATCAGAAGGAGATACAGGATCTGAACTTTAAGGCGTTGGGAATGACGCCCGAGCAGGCTCGCGTACAGTTTGGCTTTTTCCTCGATGCGTTGGAGTACGGCACGCCGCCGCATGGCGGTTTTGCCGCGGGCATCGAGCGAACGTGCATGATCCTGTGCGGGACCGAGAACATCCGCGACGTGATGGCGTTCCCAAAGACGGCTTCGGCGCAGGACCTGATGATGGACTCGCCGGGAGAAGTGGATGACGCACAGCTAAAAGAGTTGGGGATCAAGCCAGAACCGCCTGCGTAGGTGAGCGGCCAGTTCGTCGGCCCGCACACACGTTTAACGAACAATGCCGCTTCTCTCGTCGTAGAATTGAATACTTATGAAACTGGCCGCCCGCTTACGCAGGCGGTTCTGACATATGCCGTCAAAGTACGACACAAATCCGCTCGATCCTGAGTTTCCTGAAAAAGTGGGAGCCACGCAGGTGCTTGGGCAAGCGAATGCCGAGACGCATCAGTTTCCGCCCCCTGCTTCGACCGAGGAGCAGACGCGCAAATTCTCGGTCGCGGACGTGCCGTATTCACCGCCTTTCAACGGCCAGACGGTGCCCGCACCGTACAGCGCCGGGCCGGTCGTGACGCCGGACCGAAAAATCGACAAGCTGGGCCTGCCTGAAAACGTCCTAACGGCGGTGCCCTACATACCGTGGTACCTGGGGCTGATCGCCGGCCTCATCATTTTGTTCGTTGTGCCAAAGAGCGAGGCCAAAGTGCGGTTTCACGCTGCGCAGGGCCTAGCGGCACACATTGGCATCCTGATCGTCACGACGATCCTCGGCGTGATCGGCGAGGCAACTGACGTGGCGAATATCGGCAACCTCATCTTTACGCTGGTGACATCGATCATGCTGGTCGTCTTTGCGATCAAGGCGTGGCAGGGCAAGCCCGTCCATATCGAGTCGATCGAGGATCTGACCAACTGGCTCGAGGACAAGATCAGCCCTAGAGCGTGAACTGGGCTAGCTACTTACAGTTCGCCGTCGGGTTCATCTCCGCAGAGCACTTTCTGGCGCAAACGTCCGTAACATAATCAAGCAGATCCTTATCCTTGAACATAGCGTCACGCTTATTTGGTGAGCCGGCCGCCCTGCCTTTGGCTGACTCGAGCCAGATACCGTAACGCGCATCATATTCGGGGTCAGCATCGGCGCAATAGTTATTGCAGGCAAACAGTTTTGCGTCGATCTCGTTCTTACCCGCCCCTTGGAACGTCTTGCCCTGATACGTGACGGTTCCGATACACGCGTCGCTCTTGCTGCCGCCGCAGCCGAGCACAAGCCCGAGCACGAGCGCCAGCGCCAGCGAAGCACCAATAATAGAATTTGTATATCTCATATTTTTCTCCTAGATCAAGCTGCGGCCTCGGCGTCGCGCCGAAGCTTCAGTATTCCGGTCACAACGAGGAAGATGGCCAGGCCGATCAGGGCGAGCGACATCACGCCGTTTATCAGCTTGATGTCGAAGCCGCTGGTCGCTTGGAAATTTCCGATCACGATCGAGCTCAATGCCCACAACGTGATCACGAGGACGAAGAGCATCGGCAGCAGTGTGAATGCGATCCGCTTGCGGGCCTTGTAGAGCCAGACGGTGATCGATAGCAAAGTTAAGGCCGCGAGCAATTGGTTCGATGCTCCAAAGAGCGTCCAAAACTCGACATACGAGCCCGGCTTGGCGAAGAAGATAAGGGCGAAAGGCAACGCGACGGTCACTAGCGTGCCAATCGCTGCTCCGAGACGGCCGGGCATGCCGATCAACTCCTGTACCAGATAACGCCCAAGCCGCATCGTCACATCGAGCGTGTCAAAGACAAACGTCGAGAACGCCATCGCACCGAACGTAACAGCGAACTTGAGATTCTCCTGTCCGATGATCAGCGACAGGAACGAGCCGATGCCGTTGCCGTAGATCTTGCCGGCGGGCAGATTCTTGCCGTCGGGCCCGACCAGTGCGTCACCGGCGGCGATCATTACGACCACGAGAGCGATAAACGCGACAAAGCCCTCGGCGAGCATTCCGCCGTAGCCGATGGGCCGCGTGTGCGTTTCCTTATCGATCTGTTTTGACGTAGTGCCTGAGCAGACCAGGCCGTGAAAACCGGAGCACGCACCGCAGGCTATCGTGACGAACAGAAAGGGAAAGAGCATTCCGGTCATGCCGCCAACATCAAATGACCTGAAAGCCGGCTGCTGTATCGTGTATCCGCCAAAAAATATCCCGATCACGCCGACCGCGATCGCTGCGTAGAGAACAAAGCCACCGAGATAGCCGCGCGGCTGCAGAAGCGACCAGACCGGCATGAGCGAGGCGACGACGCAATAGAGCAGAATAAGAACTGCCCACGTCTGATGGCCGAACTGCAGCACGTACGAGTACAACGTTCCGACATACGACAATGCGAACGTCGCCGGGACAAAGATGAGCGTGGCGAGCCAGAGCGGCGGCTTGAGGAAGCGTTCGACGAGGCCGAGACAGACCGACAGGCCGAGATAGAGCACACTTGCCATCGCCACGGCTCCGCCGGGATCGAATGCCGTCTCACCGGCAAATGCCTCGTCGCCCGCGACAAACGTTCCCGCCGTTATGTCGGTGAAAGCGACGCAAACGTATACCAATGCTATCCAAATGAAAGCCATCAACGCACGGCCCGCGCCGCCGCCGAGCTTGTCGCGAGTAATCTCAGCTATCGATTGCGCACCATGTCGAACGGACGACGCTAACGCGGCAAAATCATGGACCGCACCGATGAGAACCACGCCCAATGCCACCCACAAGAGGCACGGGAGCCACCCGAACGCAAGGCACGCGATGATCGGCCCCGCGATCGGGCCCGCAGCCGCGATCGCCGAGAAGTGCTGGCCAAACAAGTAGAATGGCCGTGTCGGGACAAAATCCTCACCGTCGTTAACCGCGTTAGCGGGCGTCTGGTTCGCGTCGTCGAGCTTGAACTGCCGTGCGACCCAACGGCCGTAGGCAAAGTAGCCAAAGACGAGCCAGGCAATGACGGCGACGGCAAGCAGAGCGAGCATAGGTTAATTGTTATCCGGTTAAATTTACGATACTTGTGCCTCACCGGCAACTATCCGGAGTAGATGAAAACTGATAACTTAGAACTGTTAACGGGTTTTATATATCAGTTATTTCGAAAGAGACGAATGACGATCGAGAAATCACTCCAGGAAGAGTACTCACCGCATGGCATTTGCTTCGGCTGCGGGCCGGCGAATGAGAAGGGGCTGCATATTCGCAGCTTTTCCCAACGTGACGAGGTGGTTGCCGAATGGTATGCCGAGCCGCATCATCAGGCGTTTCCGGGCATTTTGAACGGCGGCATCATCGGGGCGTTACTCGATTGCCATTCAAACTGGACGGCGGCGTATTTTCTAATGAAGCGCGACGGCCTCGAGCAGGCACCGTGCACGGTGACTGCCGAGTTTCACGTAAAACTACTCAGGCCGACGCCGATTGACGGGCCGATAACGTTAAAAGCCCGAGTTGTCGAATCGAGCGAGGACCGCGCAACCGTCGAGGCCGAGCTGATCGCGGGCGGCAAGGTCTGCGACACGTGCCGAGGGGTTTTTGTCGCGGTCAAAGAAGGCCATCCGGCGTACCATCGTTGGTAAGTCAGAACCGCCTGGGTAAAGCGGGCGGCCAGTTCCACAATGAGCTAAACATCGGTGCCTGTGACTCGTCGACTGAACTGACCGCCCGCTTACGCAGGCGGTTCCGACATGATCTTCCGAAATTGTGTGTCAAACTCACCTGCCAAACCCAACTTTTCAAGCCACTCAGTTTGTTCCGCCATCAATCGAGGCAGGTGAACGACGTCCGACAGCGCGTAGTTGACGAGTTCATCAGTCCAGATGCCGTTCCAGTTGCGGGTGAATTTGGCACGCGGGGATTTGTCGAGATCGACGGCGAAGTGGCGATAGAGCGTGTCGGCGAGCGACGACGATTGCCCGGCACCGCGGGTAAGGACCTTTTCGGCGATCATCGTGTCGAACACGTTCTCGACCGCATGGCCGGCGGCGGTGAGGAATTCGAGGTCGAATTTAGCGTTGTGGAATATCTTTGTTATCGCTGCGTTGGTCAGCAGCTCGGCCATCGGGCCGAGGGTGACGCCTTCGCTCACGGGTACGAGCACGCTAAATTCGCCGTCTGAGAATTGAATGGAAAAAAGCCGTCCGTGCCGGGCGTCAAAGCCGGACGTTTCCGTATCGCACCCGAGCGATGCTGCTGACGATAACCGTTCAAATGCGGCTCGTAACTCGTCCGAACTTCGTGCGACTAGGATATCCACATTGCAGATTGTAAATTACTAGAGACAGAGAAACGACCCTTATGCCCGAGATCCTGAATGAGACCGAGGCCCGAATTATGGGATCCTTGGTCGAGAAACAACTGACGACGCCCGAGTATTATCCGCTCACGCTCAATTCGCTCGTGACGGCGTGTAACCAGAAGAATAACCGCGAGCCGGTGATGTCGCTGACCGAACCCGCAGTGAGCGCAGCATTGGACGACCTGCGCGACCGCAATCTCGTCTATGTTTTTTACGGTTCGACGAGCCGCGTGCCGAAATACAAGCACATGTTGCCGAGCGTTTATGAGCTTGAGCCCGATGAGGTGGCGATCGTGGCCGTGCTCCTGCTTCGCGGGCCGCAGACGCTCGGCGAACTTCGCGAACGAACGGGCCGAATGCATGAGTTTGCGAACCTTGGTGAAACACAGGAAACACTCGACCGTCTGATGCGGCGCGATGATCCGGTTGTCGTCAGGCTGCCGGTCCAGGCCGGACGAAAGGAGGCGCGATTCACCCATTTGCTCTCCGGCGAAATCGATGTCGAGGCCCTTGCTGCCGCCCATCCAACACGCGCCGCCCAAGCCGAGGCCGCCGCCGACCGTATTGGAAAACTAGAAAATGAGGTCACCTCGCTGCGGGGTGAGGTCAACTCGCTTAAGGCGATGTTTGACGAGTTTAGACAGCAGTTTGAATGACGATTCAGGCGACGATCACATACTTGCCGATCACGATGATAATGAATGAAAAGGGCGCGATCGCCCTTAGCAGATGTTTTTTCATAAGGCGCTCCGGTTGACTTACATATCGATACATATATGCGAACACCGCGCGGCCAACGAAAATGACAAAAAATTAGGACACGAGACCACGGAACGCATCGTCCGTGAACTTAAAGTGCCGCTCTTCGTCATCTCGGACGGCGCCGAGCCTGAGATAGAAGTCCGCCGCCCTTGTATTCCAGTCGAGCACCATTAGATCTATCCGCTCGTAGCCCCGCGAAGCCGCAATACCGGCGATCCGTCTAATCATAGCCTCGCCGACACGTTGTCCTCGATACGCCGCGTTGACATAGATATCGTCGAGATACAGCCCACACTGGCCGCGAAAGCTCGAAAAATTTGGGAAGTACAGGGCGTAACCAATGATGCGAGGGCGGTCGAGGGCAACGAGGCCTTCGACAACGGCTCCGTTACCGAAGAGAGCCTCGTGAAGCCGCTCATCTGTGACCTCGCAATATTTGCTTAATTGTTCAAACTCCGCAAATTCGCGGATGAGGGCTACAACGGCGGGAATATCTTCAGGCTCGAGGTGTCTGATCTCAGTATCCATAAAAGTGAGGGCCGGGCCCGCCAATGACGGGCCCGGCCAATACATCAAAAGAAGCGCGGGTTCAGCTCTTCCTTTTGCCCGGAGCCTTTTGCGGCGTGACGTTTTGCTCCTTCTTGAGCATCTCGATCAAAGCCACGGCATCTGCCTTGAACTTATGCGTGTCCGGCGCCGAGCTGGCGAACCGCTGCAAGAAGTTAGCTCCTTCCTGAAACTTGGCCTTGTCGTTACTGAGATAGCCAATATTGACTAGGCTAAAACCGACTCCGGCCAGAGCATCGACGTTGTCCGGCGAAGTATCGAGGATCTTTCGGTAGGCGATGACCGCATTCTCAGACTCACCGAGGACGCGATACATGTCAGCCATGATCAGATCGGAATCAGATTTTTTGGTGGCATCCGTTTCGGCCGCCTGTACCTCGGGCAGCATCACCTTGGCAACCTCGACTAGCGATGGATCGATCTGCTCGGTCCTGACGGCCTTTGAGAGTGCATCTTTTGCTCCTCGAAGAGAAGTGGCCTTGTTCGCATCAAGATTCGCGGTTTGAGGATCGGCAGTCTTAAGAAGATTCCAGGCCTTTAGAAAGCCGTCACCTGCGTCGGCAAGGTCCTTGCGCGTCTTGCCAAGCAGAGCGACCTTTTCGGTCGGGTCTGTCGTTTTTACAGCGCGATTGTAACTATCGACGGCCCGGGTGACCAGCACGGTGCCCCGATTGTTATAGAAGATCGGTGCACTGCCGATAAAATCCGGATCGGCATCGATGCCTTCGGTGTACTTGGCTATTGCGAGATCGTAGTTCTTTGCGTTGAAGGCATCGGCCCCCTCCTTAGCCGCCCGGGCGATGATCTCATTGGATTTCTGGACCTTCTGGTTCTTCGCTTCGACAGCAGTTTTTTGGGCCTCGTACTCGGCGCGCGCCTTCTTTTCCTCCTCGCTCATCTCGGCTGTCGGGTTTGCCGCCAGATCGACAACACCCTTGCGTGCCTCTTCCTCGGTAAACTTCCGGCCGTCGCCAGGGAACACTCTAATAACGATGCGCTCCTGGCCAGCCTTGATCTTAGGGTAGAGAGCAGGGGCGATATTTGCCCCGCTGATCGAGAACGTGTACTCTGCACCGAGCATTAGGCCGGCTATCGCAAATTCGCCTTTTTTGCTCGTCTTGACGGACGGAAAGCCGCTCTTGATATCGGTTCTGTAGATCTCGATGAGGGCGCCGGCGACAGGGGCTCGCGAGCCGTCGGTGTTTTCAACCTCAACGGTTCCGCTTGCAGGGGCCGTCTGGCCAAGAATAGTGATCGAACCGGCGGCCAAGAAGATTGCCGCGGCGATCAGTGTTAAGAACGATCTGTATTGCATGACTCCTCCAAAATAAGTGTGCGAGTATCCGTCAATCGCGCAGTCTAAGATGCCAAAGCCTGCGGTGCGGTTCGTTACTTTTGCGCTATTTTATCGCAATCACCGGCCAAATCGAAGTGCGATTTGCTATCGAAATCCGGTGTGATATCTTTACCTATTTGACAGCATCGTCGCCGTATAAAACATGACCAAACGCATATTCAATTTCAGCGCAGGGCCCGCCGTGTTGCCGCTTCCGGTGCTCGAACGCGCACGCGAAGAAATGTTCAGCCTGCAGGGCATCGGCATGAGCGTGATGGAGATCAGCCACCGGTCCAAACATTTTCAGGCTGTCCTCGATGGCGCTGAACAGGGCATTCGCAGGCTTCTGGCGGTGCCCGATAACTATCGCGTTTTGTTTCTCCAAGGCGGCGCAACACTTCAATTCTCGATGGTGCCGATGAATTTTCTCGGGTCGGGCGATGTTGCCGACTACCTTATCACCGGAGCATGGGGGAAAAAGGCTCTGAAGGAAGCAAGGCGATGCGGCGACGTGAATGTCATCTACTCGTCCGCCGAGGACGGATTCCGGTCGGTGCCGGAGCAGGCTGAATTGAACTTAACCTCGGATGCCAAATTCGTCCATTACACTTCGAACGAGACCATCGAGGGCGTCGAGTTCAAGTATGACCTCGATGGCAGAGGCGTTCCGGTCGTTTGCGACGCATCGTCAAACATTCTGTCAAAGCCGTTAGACATCTCGAAGTACGCTCTGATCTACGCGGGTGCGCAAAAGAACATCGGCCCGAGCGGCGTAACATTGGTGATTATCCGCGATGATCTGATTGCAGCCGTGCCTGAGAACCAGCATTCGATGCTCGACTATCGGCTGATGGCCGAGAACGATTCGATGCTCAACACGCCGAACACATGGGGCATATACGTTATAAGCCTCGTCTGCGATTGGCTGCTCGAACAAGGCGGCCTGGCGGCGATGGAGCAGAGAAATGAGGAGAAGGCGGCGATACTCTACGATGCGATAGATTCGAGCGATGGATACTATGCGGGCCACGCGGATCGCAATTGCCGCTCTCTGATGAATGTGACATTCCGCTTGCCAAGTGAGGACCTCGAACAGCTATTCTGCGCGGAGGCCGCCGCCGCCAGCCTTGACGGACTCAAAGGCCACCGAAGCGTTGGCGGCGTTCGCGCGTCGATCTATAACGCCTTCCCTAAGGAAGGAGTGACGGCGCTTGTCGATTTTATGCAGGATTTTGCCGCGAGGAATGCCTAATCAAGAGTCCTTATCGCCGCCACGATAAAGTCTTCCTCATCCGCATTTACGGTCCTTAGATCGATCACAACCTGATCGTCAACGATCCGTGCGATCACGGGCGGATCGTAACGCCGTAACGTCTGCTCCAATCTAACAGCAGATCTTTTTCCGTGCGTGACGGCGATCAGAGCCGTCTCAAGCTCGATTCCCGGCGCCGCACCGCCGCCGGTCGCGGAAATGCCGTTGGCGATCTCAAATCTCAAATGTGAAATTTCAGATGTCATTATCTTTGCTATCATGGCCTTTGCTCGTCGCCTGATCTGTGCTCGTGTTGCGGTGAGCATACGTGCGACCGGCACGTCTGCCTTTGCTGTGCCGCGGCGATACGATAATAGCGTCGCTTCGAGCGCGGCATACGTTAGTTTGTCGGGACGCAGTGCACGATAGAGCGGATGGCGTCGGAGTTTTGCTACGATCTCTTTCCTGCCTGCGATGATGCCCGCCTGGACGCCGCCAAGCAGCTTGTCGCCGCTGAAGGTGACGACATCGACGCCGGCTTTTATAGAATCAGCCACTGTCGGTTCACCGACGCCCAGATCGATCAGGGCACCTGAGCCGAGGTCCTCGTAGAGTAGCACGCCTCGTCGGTGAGCAAGGTCGGCAAGCTCGGCGAGCTGCGGCGAGGCAGTAAAGCCGACGATCCGGTAGTTTGACGGATGCACTCGCAGGATCATTTTGGCACGACGCGTGAGTGCCCATTCATAGTCGGTGAGCTTCGTCCGATTTGTCGTGCCAACCTCGCAGAGCGTTGCGCCGGACGCCGACAGCACCTCCGGCACGCGAAAATCGCCGCCGATCTCGACCAACTCACCGCGCGATATCACGACATCGCCGCCGGCGGCAAAAACACTCAGCGCAAAGAATGCCGCCGCCGCACAGTTATTGACGATCAGAGCGTCCTCAGCACCTGAAAGCTCCTTAATCAGGCTCTCAGCACGGCCGCCTCTACGTCCGCGCCCGCCGGTCGCAAGGTCGAATTCGAGGGAGCAGTATCCCGCTGCCTGAGTGAGTGCCATTACGGCCGCCTTCGAGAACGGGGCCCGGCCAAGATTTGTGTGGACGACCACGCCCGTGGCGTTAATGACCCGTTGATTGGCCGAGAGGCCCTCAGCCGCCCATGTTGCCTGCATCTGCTCGACGGCCGCGAATAACAGATCGGCCTTTGACGAACGCTCGGTTTTTGACGCAGATACCCGCTTGCGCAGGGCTGCAACTGCCGCTCGCGCCTGTCGCGTGGCGTGGCGGGATCCTGCCGCTTGCGCGATCACGCGGCCCACATCGGTCTGCAGCAGCTCATCAACTGATGGCAGGTTTCGGAGCGATCCGGTAACGTGCGTTTTCCGTGGTGCGGGCATCAAACTGATGTTACCTGATTGATCGAAAAAGCTGGAACGCAGGGCTGTTTATTGATTTTTATCTAATAGGTGCTCCCGCGTCCGTCCCATCCCAAGGAAGTACACTCATGGCGATAGTAGGAAACAAGCTTTACCGCAAGGATCAGACCAAACAGGAAGAGGCTGCTGAGATCGACCAGCAGCTCGCCCGGATGGAGGAAGACATCCGCAAGCTCAAGATCGATTTTGATATCTACTTCAACGGCGCCGCCAAACGTCCGCCGCTCGAAGCTCGTGCGCGGCTTGACTCATTCATCAAACGCCTGAGCGACAATCGCTCGCTCACCTACGCGCAGCGATACTACTTCAATACACTCGTCTCGCGATTCACCTCATACCGCGAACTCTGGCGCCGAACCCTGAAAGCCAAAGGCCTCGAGGTCGGTTGACACTTTTGAGATCGACCTAGTTCACCGGCTCACCCGTGAAGTCGAGGTCAGTGATATTGTCGATCAGCGAAACAACGCGGCTTGGCATCTGGAACGTATAACGTCCTTGGCCAACGGTGACAACATACGTCTCGCCCGTGGCGAGGCCGTCGAATGAGTAGTAGCCGAATGAGCCCGTCTGGACCACACGCGGTTCGCTGAGCGAATTGCCGGTGACGGTGATGGTGGCATTGCGTATCGGCCGCCCGTCTGCTGTCATCACGCGGCCTGAGATCGAGGCTTGTGCGGCCGTTGTCGCAAAGAACTCTATGCCCCAGCCGCCCGCGAAGCAGCCTGATATCGACTCAGGCAATTGCAGCGGGTTGCCGGCGTCATCGCGGATGTAGAGGTTCCACACGCCGTTGGCGTTCGTCAGGCCGTAGTTGCCAAAGAACGTCTGTGTGCCCGTGCCGCCAATGGTGCTGCCCGGCTCAGAGTACGGCCCCGGTGGTGCCGCTCCCGGGAAGTTAGTGACAGGCGACTCCCATGTGGTCGGCTCAAAGTTCCCTGATGCAAGCGGCCCTGCATTTGGCAGCACGCCCGTACCGGCATCCGTAAAGCTCAGCGTCACGGGGTTGCCCGTCGGAATGGCCAGTGCCCCGCCCGAATCGCCCATTATCACGAACTTCTGCCCCAGCGGGCCTACCAGCAGGGCGTCTATATTGTCAGGCACCGTGTATGACAGGTCATACAGCGTCACACGCATCGACCCAAGGGCCAGCGGGGCATTCGTCACGTTGATCGCTGACGGATACGGAGCAGCCGTTCCGGCCAGCGTTACGCACATCGGGTCTGCGTTCCTGAATTGGCTCGCCGTGTCGTTGATGTTCAGAAGGGCGTTCTGTGCCTCAGGGGCATCCGCCATCGTGTCAAATGGCGGCAGGCTGCCCGGCCGTGTGAATGGCCCTGTCAGATGCAGGTTAACCGTCTGAGTCGGCTCCGTTATCACATCGCCGCACACTATGACGTTGACCGTCTTGAGCGTCTCCATCGGGTTGAACGTCACTATCTGTCCCGTGACCGTTATGTAGTCGATCCCCGAAGTACAGGCCGGCCCGCCTGTTGCCGTGCCGTCAGACGTCGAGAACGTCACTGTATTTGTGCCTGACAGGTCTCCCGTCCTGACTATCTCGATCACAGCCGTCTGTGATTCGTCCTCTACATACGTCAGAGAGCCGAATGTGATAAACGGCGTCGGTGACGGTGTAGGAGTAGGCGTCGGCGTTGGTGTAGGTATTGGCGTCGGAGTAGGCGTCGGCGTCGGCGTCGGCGTCGGTGTCGGCGTAGGCGTCGGCGTAGGAGTTGGCGTCGGCGTAGGAGTTGGCGTCGGCGTAGGAGTTGGCGTCGGCGTAGGCGTCGGCGTAGGAGTTGGCGTCGGCGTAGGCGTTGGTGTCGGTGTCGGCGTTGGTGTCGGTGTCGGCGTTGGTGTCGGTGTCGGCGTTGGTGTCGGTGTCGGCGTCGGTGTTGGCGTCGGTGTTGGCGTCGGTGTTGGCGTCGGCGTCGGCGTCGGCGTCGGTGTTGGAGTTGGCGTCGGCGTCGGTGTAGGTGTCGGTGTCGGGCTTGGTGTTACGAAGGGTATATTCACCGTGAATGTCTCCACAGTGCCCGTTGCTACAAAGTTTGGCCCGATGTCTGCCACCTGTGTCGGCTGCACCACTATCTGATACGTCCCGTTATCCGCAAAGTCCCACGTCCCGCCCGGCGGGATGATCCCGTACTGGGCCGTCCGAGGCGTGCCGTTTGTCGGATTGTCCACTATGAAGTACGCCGCAGGCACGTCAAAACCGCCCGGCCCGGTCACGCGTATGTCGCCGCCATCCAGTGAACCGACATTCATCCCCGCATTAAAGCCCGTGTCCGTGTATGTCACGTCAAAGAAGTGCATCACTCCGCCCGGGGCCGTTATGTCCACCGAACTCCCAACCGCTGTCGGCGGCGGGTCAACAGGCGTCGGTGTCGGCGTCGGTGTCGGAGTCGGAGTTGGCGTAGGCGTTGGTGTAGGAGTCGGCGTCGGAGTTGGCGTCGGTGTCGGCGTCGGTGTTGGCGTCGGCGTCGGAGTTGGTGCCGGCGGCAGCATACAACCAGCGATCGTGGCCGGTGAAGTAAGGAACGGGACGAAACTGATAGTCGTTCCATTGACCACATCACCGATACCCCCCGGATTGCCGGTATGGGTCGGACCGGTCGGCGATCCCCAATAGTTGTTGTCGGCGTCAATTGTCTCAGTGCCGGTGTAGGTGGCACCGACGTTGTTGCCGCCAATATTGTTCTGCTCAAAGTTGTTGGTCGAGATGGTTCCCGCTGCCTGAGTCGCACTGAACGAGACCCCGGCGCTCGTGCCTCCGACCACAAGGCCGTTGCCCGTAAAGCAGTTGCCTGTGATTGTGTTGTTCTGAGCACCGCGATCCGGGTTCGTATTACCAAAGCTCGTCAGAGCCAGTCCGTGGCGTTCGTTACCAGTAAAGAGGTTGCCGGTTATCGCCACATTCTGCATGCCGCCCTGCAGGCCGTCAAAGTCGTTGTTGCTGAATGTGTTATTCGAGATCGTGCCGGCGTTAGGCGTCGCAAACGAGCCAAAGGCACGGGTCCCGAGGTTCACACCAACATTGTTGTTGTCGAACAGGTTGCCGCTGATCGACGGATTACGCATCCCGCTCGGGCCCACATTGTGATTACCGTCAACAAAGAAGCCTTCCGTAAAATCAGCATTCCTCACCGTATTGTTGGTGAAATGGAACCCGTGGAAGGTGTCCGTGTCCAGATGGAAGACACCGCTGACGGCTGTCGTGTTGCCTGAGCCTTCGACGAGGTTCTGGTTTGCCGTTATATCGGTCCCGCTGTCATTCAGGTTGACCGCACGGCCCGGGAACGACGTGAACCGGTTGTTCAGCAGCTGAAGGTCGTTGAGCGGCCCCGAAGTTGATTCAATGAGGCCCGATGACCCGACAAGCGTGCCGCCCGAGAAGGTAAAGCCGTTGATCACAGATCCGGCCGACCCTGTCTGCAGTTCAAGTGCACGCGCGGCGCTCACCGGCGTGACAATCGCTTCGTTCGTGCCCGGCCGCGTACGGGCATCGACGTTGTCCTGGGCACCGCTCAAAGTGGCGCTCTTGTTCAACACCACATTCTCGGTGTAAGTTCCCGCCTCGACATAGACCGTTCCGCCCGGCGTTACGGCGTTTATGCCGCCCTGCACGGTAGCGAATGCCTGATAGTCGAAGATAAGCCCGGTCACCGTTCCGAGCGGATGCTGCGTGCCGTCAGGGTTCCACGTGACCGTGTCGCCTGTGGAGAGCCCGGCCGGTGCCACATCATTGGTGATCACAAAGTCCGTCGCCGCATTCTCTCCTACATAAGCGGCCACCGGCGTTGGCGTCGGCGTTGGCGTCGGCGTAGGTGTCGGCGTCGGTGTAGGCGTCGGCGTCGGCGTCGGTGTAGGCGTTGGTGTAGGTGTTGGCGTCGGCGTCGGCGTCGGTGTAGGCGTCGGCGTCGGTGTAGGCGTCGGTGTTGGCGTCGGCGTCGGTGTCGGCGTCGGTGTCGGTGTTGGCGTCGGCGTCGGCGTCGGCGTCGGTGTCGGCGTCGGTGTCGGTGTCGGTGTTGGCGTCGGTGTAGGCGTCGGCGTCGGCGTTGGCGTCGGCGTCGGTGTCGGTGTAGGCGTCGGCGTCGGCGTTGGAGTCGGCGTCGGAGTTGGTGTCGGTGTTGGTGTCGGTGTTGGAGTTGGCGTCGGAGTTGGGGTTGGCCCGATGATGCTTATCAAACCGTTAACCGTAAGATCTTCGGGAATCGTCTCGTTAAAGTAGAAGTCGGTCCATGTCAGGTTAGAGAATGTTCCGATCCCGCCAATCGCGTTGAATTTGAAATTGAATAACGTGCCCGCACCTGTGATCGGCGGTGTTGCGCGAAAATACGAGACGATCAATAGCCCCGGCGTCAGGTCATTGATCGTGACCAGGCCGGGATCGCTGATGGTTCCGGCCACGGTGACGGCTGGGACCTGCGGCGTTATCACCGCCGGATCGTATGTGACTCTAAAATCGTACGAGAGGATGTTGCGGCCTGTGGTATCGCTGACCATTACGGGAGCAGTGATGCTCGAGCCGGGCAGGACATTCATCGTCGGGGCTGTTACCACGACGGGCGATCCAGCTGCATCGACGGCTGTGCGAAGCTGACCTTCGCTCACAGCGACCCAAACTATTAGAAGACCGAGCACTAGTGCGGCCACCGGCGACCGTCGAAGCTTAGACCTCATACATCCTCCTTAAAAAGTGAAAAGAAGGGCGGGAGCGATCCCGCCCTTTTAAGTGAAGTGATCGCGTATTACGGCTGCGCGATCAGGTCAATGAGCGTCACTGCATCGACAACGCTCACGGTAATGGGCGTGAACGTATAGCGATCTGCGACGACCGACACGGTATAGGACTCACCGAGCTGCACTCCGTCAAACCGGAAGTTACCCGCCTTATCGGAGTAGCTTGTGTGTGTGACCCCCATACTGTCCGTGATCGTCACCGCAGCGAGAGCGACCGGTTCGCCCGTTGCTGTCAGCAGACGGCCGGCGAGGCCCGTTTCGTCGAGGTCGGTCGGGCCGGCAATAATGCTGACCTGCCCATCGACCGCGCGATGTCCGGGCGTTCCCTCGTTGATCAGGGCGTCTTCCCAAGTGAGCGACGTCGCTGTGCCCGCATGGCCGACGGCGACAAACCTCAGATTGGCGAGAACGCCGTCGGCAGTCAGCGGCAGAGCACTGAATACCGCGACCCTAAGCAGGCCCGGCTCCTCAGCATTCACTGTGGCGACCATGCCGTCGCTGACCGTGCTTGCGAGACGGATCGGATCGGCGGCCGGCCTGATGACGGTCGAATCGTATCGCACGTTAAATTGATACGCTGTGACCTCCTGATCGACCACGTTTGCGACCCTGAGCGGGACCGTGAACGCCATACCAGATCGGGCTGTCATCGTCGGTGCGGTTAGCGTTGGAAGCCGCGGCCTTTCGCCGAGTGCCATGCGTCCGCCCGGATGTGCGGCCGGCCAATCCCAGTTACCGGTCACGTCGCCCATCAGCAGTGCGACATAGTCCTCACCGGTGATGTTTGCGTAAACGGTGGACGGCCCATAGCTCGGGCTGAACGTCCAGTTGCCGGTCGTCCCCGACCCGGGCAGCGACACGACGTAACGGGCGATCAGCGCCGCATCGAATGACGTAACGCCCCCTGTTCCACTCACGTCCGCAACCGTAGGCTGATTGGGCCCAATGAAGGGAACCAATCCGACCACGTGCTGGGCGATCCTCGACGAGTCGAACGAAGTGATCGTGACGGCCGGAATCCCGCCGGTCTTTGACGCCGACCTTGTATAGTTGCCCCCGTCAAATCCGCTCAACGAATACGTGCCGCATGGTGCGATCGGACAGCCAACGGCTGACGATGTCGTCGAGACGGGCGTCGGGCCGCTGCCGTTAATGGTCGCATTTGGCACATACCGTGGTGGCAAGGGGCCGCTAAGGGCGTTTCCGTATGTGACCGTGCCGGTGATCGTGCCTCCGATCACCGTAACGAGGCCGTTCGACGTGGTCAGACATTGAGTTCCTTCGTTGAACTTAAACGCTGAGAACGTAACCGGGCTCGACGTGCCCGGCAAGCCCGGAACACTGAACGAGACGTTCGCCAATGTGCCCGCACCTGTCCACGGCGTCGATTGGAAGATCGAGATGATCAGCGTGCCCGGCGTCAGGTCGTTGACCGTCAGGACGCTGCCCGCGCTTACCGTTCCGAGCGATACAACCGGAGCGTTGATCACCGCCGGGTTGTAGGTGAGCGTGTAGTCTGTCGAATACAGCCCCTTGCCCGTCGTGTCATCGACATTGATGGGCACGTTGACGCTGACGCCTGTCAGCGTTGTAATGCCGGTCGAGATCGAGACCGTGTTGCAGTACACGACTGACGTAATGACCACGTCATTGCCCGTGCCGCCGACATAGCTGATCTTGAAGGAATGTGCGCCCTCATAGAACACCGTTCCCTCAGGCATGCCGGCAAAGGTGCCGGTCACCGCGTCAGAGCCGTCGTTGTTGACGATCGTATAGCTGTGGCCTGCGGTCGGCGTATATCCGAGCGTCGTATTGAGCGTCGCTCCGCCAAGATCGACCGTCCCGGTCACGTTCAACTGGTCATACTGCGAACCAACATTTGGCCCGTTGATCTCAATATTGACCGTCGAACCGGATGTCAGTGACAGGCTGCCCGAGTTGATGATGCCCGGACTCGTTCCCGGGCTTACTTGCGCACCCGCATTGCTGAGCGTGAACGTGCCGCCAACCGTGAACGATCCCTTAATGTGGATCGCCTTGTTGATATCCACGCTTCCGGGATAGACGCCGGCCGGAACACTCAATGTTCCGGGGGCCACCATCAGATCGTTGGCCTCCTGCAGCTTGCTGATCGGCTGGGTCTGAGCTGAGCCCGGGCTGACATTGAGCTGCGAGAAGCTGCCTTGGAATCCGTAGGTTCCGGGAGTGATATCTCCGCCCGTGGCCAGGAACGGCGAGTAATCAAAGTTCGCCGATGCCGGCCCCAGAATGTCAGGCTGGCCGCCCGGAGGCACTGATGAGCCGCCATAGGCGACCGGGATCAACGCCGAATAGCCTGGCTCCGCACTGTTAGCTATCGAGACTACCGGCGTGGCTGTCCCGTACCAGTTGCCGCTGAAATTCTTCAGGTTCGTCGTCCCCGGAGCAGGCAGCGAGCCGCCCGTCTGGCGATCGACGATCTGGCCATACCAGTTACCGCTGATGTTGTTGTTAAAGAACGTCGAGGTTAGTGCCGTCTGGACCGGGCTGTTCGATCCGCTGCTTGCGTCGAGGAACAGCACGCCGACCGTCCAGTTGTTTGTGACCTCATTCTCCGTAAAGGTGGTGCTGTCGGTCTGGTTTCTAAAGATCAGGCCGGTCCGATTTGAATCGATCCGGTTGCGATGAATAGTGTTTCCACTGCTGTTGTTTACGTCGATACCGGTTCGGCAGCCCGTAATGTAATTGTCGTGGATGTTGATCCCTGTGAAGGCGACGCCGATCCATGCAATGCATGCCGAGTTCAGGTTCGGGTCGTTCCAGTCCGCCAGGTTATTTCCGGCCCTGGTGATCGTGAATCCTGATATCTCAGCTCCGCTCGCGCTGACGGTCATTGTCGATCCTGCGACACCGCCGATGGGGCCGATGACGTTAACCCCGGCAGGACCGGCGCCGACGAGATCGACAACCTTGTTAACGAGCACGTCTTCGTTGTATGTGCCGACAGCAACATTCACGGTCCCGCCGCCGTCAACACCGTTGATGCCGCCCTGGATGGTGGCAAAGGCATCGTAGCCAAAGCTCGTTGCCGGTCCCGGGCCATCCGGATCGCTGCCCGGAGCAGAGCCCGTCCACGAATCGTCAACCCATGTGATCGGCGGGAGCGGGTCGAAATTAAAGATGGTCAGGCTTGTCGCCGTTCCAAATTTTATGCCGTCGATATTCTCTGTATAGCCGTCAGGATATGGGTTGCCGACACGCACTCCAAACCACGAATCTGTAACACGAATGCGCACCCCCGGATAGGATGTGAGGATGTCGTTCCAAGTCCGCGGCGAACTCCCCGGTAAGGCCGTCCCCGGCCAGGTCGAACCCGAGTAGTGCCACAACTTTGTGCCGTCCCCAATGGTATCCCATTCCTGCCAAGTGTCCTGGATGACGGTTCCGTTTATCGCCGGCTGGAAGAGCAGACGCCTCTGCCAGGTGTCACTGCCGTCAAAATCGACATTGAATTGCAAATAACCACTGCGGTTTGCAGCCCCGCCATTGCCGGCGGACGGATTGTAGGTGCTGAACTTCAAGGTGCCGATCGCCGCCAATGGTGTTCCGGCAAACTGGTATGTCGCGAGATTGCGTCGCTGGCTTCCGCTTACGCTTGTCTGGGCGCTTCCCGTTCCATATGGGGGGGTTCCCGGCCCTGTAACGAACGAGCCGAGGCTGTTGTCAATAGCATCAGTCTCATCATTCCACCAGAACCACTGCGTATAATTCGGTGTGGCCGTCAAGCTGCCCGCACCGATATTCACGATGTTGGCTACTGGCCCGGAGTCCAGCGTCATGTTGTCGATCAAAAATCCGTTGCCTAGCGTTCCCGGCGCAGTTCCACTGCCCGTTCTGGCTTGGAATATCAATGAATCGACGGTTCGGGGCGGATTGCCTTCACAGTATCGGAAGTAGTCCTCCCATGTCGTTCCGGTGATCATCAGGACGCCGTCAACATATACCTTGACTATGTCGTTGCGCGGGCCAGCGACGAATTCCACTACCATCTCGATCAGGTGCGGAACCGTGCGGTCGAGCGTGGCGATGTCGGTCTCTACGAAACCGTCCTCGAGCAACATCTGGCAGCCGAGGGAATCGCCGATAGCACCGCCAAATGGCGCGTTATCTTTATAGTCGTCAAATAGGACGTGTATGCCGTCGGGCTGATCCTCGTACCGTAAATAGGTCATGCGTGCTCCGTCACCGCGATCCGCAGCCGTTGAAAACTGAAGACCGACCTGCTGAGAGCCCGGCACCGCCGAGGCGATTGAATAACGAGCCACGAATCGGCTCATTCGGACACCGCCCGACAACGCCGCATTGTCCGCTCCGGCCTCGCCTGCTTCGTTGAAAATAGACTTTGAAAATGCCCAATCACCAAAGCCGCCGCTTGTCGAAGCGTTGGAAATCCTGAAGCTCTGAGCACCAAAACCTGCCGTGCCGAGGCTGGATGAGACGGCCACATCATAAGGCCCGGTAAACACCCAACCGTCCTGGCCGTTGGGATTGCCAAGCGTATACGTTGGCGCTTCGAAATTAATCGATGTTTGGGCCGCGGCCACCATCGCGGTTATTACCACGAACGCCGCGACCATGAATGGCCTGTAAAGAATTTTGGCTGCTCGACTTGAGCAACAGCCTGAGTGATTTGACATACCGAATCTTCTCCTTCCGGCCTTTGTCGGCCGGTGTTAGCGTGCTGGGGTGCGGGGTCGAGGAGTGTGTCCCGCAGGGCGGCACGCGGCCTGTGGAAAAGTGAGGTATGCCGTGGGGCGGCGGGCTCGAATTCCCGCCGGCCTACCGAGGACAGATCGACCTCAGATTTCCCTCCAGTTGAAAAAGAGAAACGGAATGCCTTAGAATGCGTGGTTGCGTGGCCTCACTGATCTGAGACGTTCCGTTTCAACATTGGTGAGCCTGCATCCGGCCGGTACCTCGAATTGCCGGCCGGATCTTCAAGCGTCACCAAAAGCGACCCTCCTTAATGACAGACCGACCTTGCGGGAGGCATCGAAGCTTTCGCGAATATCTCGAGACGGGAAGCTTACGACTGCTTCTTCGAGCACCGGCCGGGAATCTCGTCCGATCCGTATCGGGCGGGGTTGACCTGGTCGGCCCTCGATGACCGCAGATCAGATCTGTAACTAAACTTGTAGAATGCTACGCCTTGCAGCGCGTGATGTCATCCACCAAATGAATGACGTGTTGAAAAAAAATTATTGAATGCTCGCGGGGCCGGTGAGGATCAGTTTTATGAGCGCGGCTTGCCGGTTAGTGCCGGTCTTGGAAAAAATGTGGTTCAGGTGCGTGCGCCCCGTGGTGATTCGCACGCCGAGCAGATCGCAGACGGCCTTGACGTCATTGACCTCTGCAAGCAGCGCGGCAAAGCGGGCCTCGGCCCGCGTCAGGCCATACATCCTTATCAGCACGTCGTCAACGGCCTGAGCGGACTGCTCGGGGTCTGATACAAACAGCATGGCCAGCCGCCGGTCGCTAAAACTGCTGAAAGTGCCCGAGTCAACCGCGGTGGCGAGGATCGCAAGCGGCCTGCGGCCCGACGGCCGCGTGACCATTATCACCTCATCGGCGTCACCGCGGCCGCCCGATCCTCATTTTCGTCCTCCACAACTCGGTTAACCAAGAACAGCGTCAATCGCCGGAACGCGGGCTCCTGGCCCGCGCGTCTTTGGTTTGACAACCGGCCCTCACCGGTTGGTAACGAGTTTGGAGGAATTATGCACAAGGTCTTTTTACTACTACTTCTTTTAACCACGACAGGTCTCGCCCAATCGCAGGGCATGCTCGCGGGCACGGTATATCTCGACAGCGAAAATACCGTGCTGCATCAGGTCTCGATACAGATCATTGAGCTAAAGCGAACGGCGCTGACCGACCAGAATGGCCATTACACATTTGCCGACATACCGGCGGGCCGGTACACGCTGGTTGCCCATCAGGAGGGATTTGACGACGCTCGACAGACGGTGATCGTTGCGGCCGGGGCAACGCTTACGGTCGATATTCGGCTGCAGCTCGCGGGGCTAAAGGCGAGTGTGACCGTGACGGCCAGCGGCAGCGAACAATCGACATTTGAATCGATCGAATCGGTCGCCACACTAAATTCAAGCGAGATCGCGACCCGCGCCGCCGTCGGACTCGGCGACGTGCTCGATAATCAGGCCGGCGTCGCTAAGCGCACGGGCGGCGGCGGCGCAAGCCGGCCCGTCATCCGCGGATTTGACGGCGACCGTGTGCTGATATCAACCGACGGTGTGCGCGTTGGCTCGCTTGGTTCGCAATCGGGGGATCACTCCGAGCCCGTCGATACGCTCTCAGTCGAGCGAATCGAGGTCGTCAAGGGGCCTGCGACGCTGCTCTATGGCAGCAACGCCATCGGTGGCGTGGTCAATGCCGTCAGCGGACATGACGAGGGCGCACATCCGGGATTTCGCGGTTATTTTTCGGGCATCGCAGGCACAAACAACTCTCAGGGTGCCGCGAGCGGCGGCCTCGAATATGGCACAAAACGCTGGATGTTTTGGGGCAATGCCGGCACGCAGCGAACGAGTGACTATAATGCCGGCGGCGGTTTTGGCACCGTCGAGAACACGTTTACGCGAAACGCGACCGGCAACGGCGGCCTTGCGGGATTTGGCAAAAAGGCGTTCTTTAGCACCAACTACAGCTATTACCGCAATCGCTACGGCATACCGCTGGACATTTTTGAGACCGACCCCGAAGAGCGGAGCCTGCGCATGCATCGGCACAACGTCAAGCTTTCGGGCGGTTTGACTGACCTCGACGCCTTTATAACGTCGGCAAAATTCACATTCGATATCAGCCGCTACCGGCACCAGGAACTCGCCGACGGCGAAGTCGGGACGACGTTCGATAATCGCGTCACGTCGTATCGCGGAATGTTTGAACAGCAGAAAAAGGGCCTTCTGACGGGCCGCTTCGGCTTTGACGGCTACCGCCGAAATTACCGCACGATCGGCGACGAGGTGCTGATCGACGGTCCCGTTGTGCAGGACTCGTTCTCAGTCTTCGGCCTCGAAGAGGTGAAGTTCGAACGCGTCACGCTGCAATTCGGCAGCCGCGTTGAGCACAATGCGTATGATCCCCTCAGCCCGTCGCTCATCGACAGGACATTCACAGGCGTTTCAGGGGCCGCCGGTGCGAGATTTGAAACGTGGAAGGGCGGGGCTTTCGTCGCGAACTTTTCACACGGCTATCGTGCCCCTGCGCTTGAGGAACTCTATAATAACGGCCCGCACGACGGGACGCTGTCGTTCGAGATCGGCAACGCAAACCTGCGGCCCGAGATCAGTAATGGCATCGACCTTTCGGTGCGGCACCAAACGCCGCGGTTTCGCGCCGAGGCGAACTATTACTACTATTCGTTCGACGATTTTGTCTTTCTCGCGCCGACCGGCACGACCGACCCCGCGAGCGGCTTTCCGATCGCCGAGTATCGACAGGCTGACAGCCGCTTTACGGGCACGGAACTGAGCGTCGATGTTAGGGTGAGCAAATTCGCCAATGTTTTTGCCGGTTTGGATTACGTGAACGCGCAACTCTCCGACGGCCGGCCGCTCCCGCGAATTGGGCCGCTGCGAGGCCGTGTTGGAATCGATCTTCACAGCACCACCTTTACGATCCGTCCTGAAATTGTCGTCGTCGGCCGCCAGTCTCGAATATTCGACAACGAGACCCCAACCGCCGGCTACGTCACGGCGAATGTGACCGCATCCTACGTCATCTCGCGCCAACACTTCGCTCATCTATTCTCGGTGAACGCCTATAACCTCAACAACAAGCTCTACTACAACCACATCTCGTTCATCAAAAACATCTCCCCCGAGATCGGCCGAGGCGTAAGGTTTACTTACACTGTTAGGTATTTCTAGGGGCGAAACGTGGCGACGCTTGCCATAGGGCATTATTGTATAATCTCGCTATGAGAACAGAGACACTTTCATTTGAGACCGCTAACGGGCCGACGACGGCGTATGTTGCCATGCCTGACGCGGGCGGCAATCGGGCAATACTCGTCATTCAGGAATGGTGGGGACTGAACGATCATATCCGGGACATTGCGGGGCGCTATGCGGACGAAGGTTTTGTGGCAATTGCTCCGGACCTGTATCGCGGAAAGGTCGCCACCGATGCGTCTGAGGCGTCCGCGATGATGCACGGCCTGCAGATCGAGGATGGGCTGGATACGATCGGGAACGCGATCGACGCGGCGCGTCTGAGCCTCGACATCTCGCACTTTGGCATCACGGGCTACTGCATGGGCGGCACGTTTGCCCTGCGCTCGGCGTGCGAGCTGGAGGGCATCAGCGCGGCCGTCGCGTTTTATGGCGACATTCCGGACGACGATGTCCTGCAACGGCTGACGGTGCCGACGATCTTTATCTCAGGCACACGCGACCAATGGATCACGCCTGAGAAGGTCGCGGGATTAGTGGACGCCGCCGAACGGTTTGAACTGCCCATCCGCTCGGTCAAATACGACGCCGACCACGCATTCTTCAACGATACGCGGCCCGAGGTCTATGACGCCGACGCCGCTCGTGATGCGTGGGCAATCGCAGTTGGGTTCTTTAACGACAAGCTGTAAAAAGCCAAGGGCCGCGGAACACCTTGCCGCGGCCCGACGCTGAAGTTTGTTGTGACTAACGCCGTTCGACGAGTGTTACCGGTTCGCCTAAGCCCTCAAGGTGGAAATCGGCGTCATCAATAATATAGCCTTTGCGGACCTGCTTTTGCTTGTACATTCCTTCATCCGCCTTTTGGATCGCTGATTCAAGATCATTCAGGCCTTGGAAATCCTCAAATGCGTGTGAGACGCCTACGTTGAACGATCGGCTGACGCCTTCGATTCGGACATCGGCGAGCAGTGTTTCGAGGCGCTTCATCCGCCGGCCCGCCGACGCGGCATCGAGGCTGATCATGATCACGAAGAATTCGTCTCCGCCCCACCGAAATATCAGGTCTTCCGCACGAATGACCTCGCGTATAGCCCTCACCACGGTGCGGATCACGATGTCGCCGATCGCGTGGCCGTAAACGTCATTGACCGTTTTGAGGTCGTCGATGTCAAAGAAGCCGACACAGCCGGAAACAGGTTGGCCTTCGTTGCCCCGACGCTTTAGATAACCGTGGAACGCATGGCGATTGAGGGCCGTAGTGAGCGGGTCGATGTGAGCGAGCTCTTCGAGTTTTTCGTGGGCCTTCTGCAGCTTCTCGTTCGCGACCTTTGCATCCGTAAGAACCTGCTCCAGCAGGACGATCACCATGCCAAATCCGAGTAGAATCTGCAGCACGAGGTCGATCACGGAATTGTATTGCAGATAGTCAAACTCGAGCACCATGTACTGTCGGATCGAGAAGACTACGAAATACTGCAGAAAATCGACAAAGAGCAACGCCAACGCGACCAGCATCACTCGCCAGCCGAAGGTGCGAATCTTGGCACGCCAAAGCGAGGTAAAAGCGATTGCAAAAAAGCCCGAAAGCGTCAAGGAATGGATGTTGAAGACAAGATTGAAATCGTCGCCCAGGAATGGCAGTCCAAACGCGACGATGATCAGCGGCAGAACGATCAGTTCCTGGCGTATCTTCATCTGCCAGCCATCCGACAGGCTCCGGCAGCCCATTATCAACAGGAACCCAAACAGGTACTCGGTGAGAAAATAGAAGCTAAAGAGCTGTGTCGAATACTCCTCATAGCTGAATGCCAGCCTGAGACAAAACAGGGCGAACGACAGAAACAGCCACGCGTTCGTCCAGTGGCGCAGGGCAGCAACATTTATTGAACGTCTAAGAAACAGCGTCAGCAATGTGATCATTGCGACGCCTGCGATCTGGATGATCAGGCCGATCTTCGAATCCATAAGGCGAGGCCGTTAAGCAAAGCGTGGGCGAAACGATCGAAACGAAATGAGGAGCGCGTGGTAAGTGAGAGACCACGAATTAATAATATATCAACAATGTTGGCATTGTCTATGTTTTTTTCAACGCCCCTTTCCCGCTAATCAAATCTTGCTAAATTGTGAGGATTCAAGTTAGATTGATTACGAGATCATTCCGGAGGTTTGTATGCCCACATCCATTTGTCCCGAGTGCAGCGAAGAGGTCTATGTCGATGCGGAAACGGAGCAAGGAGACCACGTTGCCTGCGAAGAATGCGGTGCCGGACTGGTCGTGGCCGGACTCGATCCGATCGAGCTCGACCTGCGTACTGAGGATGATGAGAGCGAGATGCCAGAGTCTGACGGATTTGATTCCTACGATTTTGATGACGGGCGATACTAACCGCATGGTCCAAAATGCGCTGTTGATAGCAAATGAAGATGTCCGGTTTTGTTAGCACATCAAATGTCCGGTTTGTGTTTGTTGCAGGAAAGGGGCGCGCCCGTTTCCTGCAACGGGCCGTCTGAGCCGCTCACCTCGGGCAGATGGTTTTCCATCGGCTGAATATCGGCCGATCTGCCTGGGCCCGTAGCCGATCGAGATGAAGCCGTCCAAGTGCTGATATACAGTGACGCGGCAGCCGTCGAGGGAGGAGCGCCATATTTGGCGGTCGATCTGGAGCACCAAGTTACGATATTTGACGGTGTTGTCTCGATTAACGGTCCTCTCGGTCTGGATCGAGAAAACACGGTCGAGATCGTCCCTCAAACATGGCACAAAAGCCGAAGCACCAGGCTCGGCGGCCACGACGGTGAACTTTCGGTTGAACTCGCGAATATAGCTTCTTTTCAAGAATCTGTTTGCCTCCTCAGGCGTTGATATCCCTCGAAGCCTCAGTTCCTGCGGAAGACGCCCCTGCCACGTCTTGAAGCTGCGTTCGCTGCGCCCTCGTGCCTGCGGCGAGTAAGCCGGGATCATTGTGATCCCGAGCTCGCGCAGTGCACGTCCGACCTGCGTGAGTGTTTGTTTATCCACCGGTTCTCCCGCCTTTGGCGTCAGCCAGAAATGACTTGCACGATCAGAGTAGAGACTGCAGAAAACGCCTTCTTTTTCAACAACTTGCCTGATCGCCCTCATGATCGTCGAAGTCGATTCCGCATCGACCAGAGCGGCATAATAGATCTCGCCCGTGGCGTCATCGAGTATCACGATCAGATCGTGCCAGCTCTCATCGCCAAACCACTGGTGATGTGACCCGTCGATATCGCAAGATCCCCTTTAGAGGCTTTCTGTCCCGCTTTCTCCGGTGCTTCTTTCGCACAGCGTCTTTCGCCACCAGACCCGCTCCTCGCAGCCCCCTTGACCCATGTGTAGCTCACCTCGATCTTGTGCTCCTCGACGAGCTTCTCGTGATAGTGCTTTACATTCAGATCAAAATACTTGTCCCGATAAAGCCCCATCACCTGCTCTACCACTTCAACTGGTATCCGCTTCGGACTCGCTTTGCCTACTCGCTTGTCAAACAGCCACTATACCCCACCTCTTCATACTTCTCCCGTATCCTCCGTAAATGCCGGCAACTGATATCTAATATCTCTGCCGCCTCTATCCAACTGATCTTCTTTGCAAACGCTCGCAATATGATCTCCTGTCTTGTCATCGCCTTCTCCATCGCGACGCCCGGGCTTTCTTCCATAGCTTCTTTTTCCTGAAGCTATCTTCTCTTTCACCCCTCGCCGCAGAAAGCGGACATTTCATCTGCTACAACTACCGGACATATGATGTGCTACTTACAATGGTCCAAAATGCGCTTGACTAATCGGCCGTTTTGTAACATATTCCAGAGACATCATGAAGAATCTGTCGGGCCTGAAAAAAAGCGGGTTGTTTGCTGCTTTCGTTCTGGTTCTGTGCTCGGCCCGGTCGGCAAGCTCTCAGGCCCTGACCGTAGCTGACGTTCAGTTGATCATAGCCCAGGCGGTATCGACTGCAGTATCGATCAATCGACCCGTCACCGTCTCCGTAACGGACAAGGAAGGCAATCTGCTGGGAACCTTTGCGATGACAGGTTCGGCGACGAGTACGCTGATCCGAAGCGTCGGGCGGTCGGGCCAGGGGCTTGAGAATTTATTGGTACCCTCGTCTGCCGCCTCCCATTCAAAGGCCGGGACGGCCGCGATCCTGTCGTCGGGTGGCAACGCGTTTTCCACGCGCACTGCTTCATTTATTATTCAGGAGCATTTCCCTCCGGGCATTAACAACCGTCCGGGCGGCCCGTTATACGGCGTGCAGTTCTCGAGCCTGCCGTGTTCGGATATTGCGATTGCGGGCTTGCCGCTTGGCCTGTCCGGCGACCCGGGCGGGCGGCCGATCTACAAGAGTGGTGTTGCCGTCGGCGGCGTCGGGATCGAAGGCGATGGGATCTACACTGTTGACCGCATTCCTACGGATGACGACCAGCCGTATGAAGAACTGATCGCAGTTGCCGCGACGCGGGGCTTTCAGACGCCGGCGCTCATTCGGGCGGACAATATCCTTGTTGAGGGGATACGACTTCCTTTCGCAAACGTTGAGAGTGCCCCGAATGTTGCAACCATTCCTTTTGGTAGTCTGCCCGGTGGCGTTACCAGTCCGGTGATAGCAGCTCCGGCGAGCGATTTTGTGCCGGGCGTCTTGAATGGCGTCAACGGCCAGTTCAGTTCGCGGTTCCCGATCGTTGCGGGCTCGGCCCTGTCGGCGGCCGAGGTAACCCAGATACTTGGAGCGGCAGCGGATTTCGCAAACCGGACGCGAGGCGCGATCAGACAGCCCATCGGTAGCAATGCGCGAGTGACGATCGCGGTAACGGATGTTGATGGCAAGGTGCTTGGTATTTTTCGGCAATCGGATGCACCTGTCTTTGGACTTGATGTTGCGGTACAGAAGGCGCGTTCATCGGGCTTTTTCGCCCGTAGTGATGCCGGGGCAAAGCTGACCGCTGCGGGATTTGGATCGTATGTCACGAGGGCCAGCTCGGATGGCCTTGCGCTCAATGGCTCGATCGCCTTTAGCGATCGAGGCATCGGATTTCTACACCGGCCGCTCTTCCCTGATGGTATCAATGGAACGTCTGCGGGGCCTTTCAGCACACCGCTTGCCGATTGGAGTCCATTCAATAACGGCCTTCAACTCGATCTTGTCCTCACCGCCCTGACGACCTCGCCACCGCCGGTGTGTCGCGGCGCGGCCTATACCAGGCGGACGATGCTAGTGGCTCCGTGCCCGTGCACGACGATCCCGGAAATCAAGAATGGCCTACAAATATTCGCCGGCGGCATTCCGCTTTATCGGGGCTCGACGCTCGTGGGGGCAATCGGCGTCAGCGGCGACGGTATCGAACAGGACGATCTCATCGCGGCCGGTGGAGCAAGTCTTTTTTCGCCGCCCGATGCCATGAGGTCCGATAAGTTTTTTGTCCGCGGGGTCCGGCTTCCGTTCCTTAAGTTTCCCGCGCGTCCGTTCCTCGATTGATACCGAATGCTCGATATTCGCGGCAAAGTACTGGCCGTTCTCGTGGTGTCTCTGTCGGCGGTGTGTATTTGCGGCCAAGGCCTCGGTTCGCTCGAACTGTCAGGCAGGGTAAAGATAGATGGCAAACAGGAGAAACTTTCCCGAAAGCGCTTTTACCTGCTAAAGGGCGGGCTGAACGAAAACAAGGATCTGATCGACAGGCTTCGCACAGCCGAGATCAGATCGCGAGATTGTTACTACGGCGACGCAAATGCAAGCCCCGAGTTCGTTTGCTGGCTCAAGGCCGAGAATTGCGAATCGCCCTTTTGCCGTGCGGTCGAACGTGACGAGGTCAATAGGATTCCCGAGTTCAAGGCGGCGTATCAAAAGGGGTTGACCCAATACAATGGCCGCACCGATATCGCACGCGACTGGATTACGACGAATATGCCCCCGGCACTCGTGAGCGGTTTCTATATCGAACGACGCAGACTCACCGAGCGCCTGCTCGCCGGTTCAAAGCCGCTTCAATCGTCGATGACCGACAGCGTCACTGTACGGGCGATCTTTCTAGATATTCCGGTGGTGCCGTCGGCCGGGAAAAAGGGCGAGGCCTTTCTGGTATCCAACATCGTTCCTATTGAGTTTGGCGGCAAGAGCTATCTATGGGCCTGCGAGGTCGAGATCGGTACTGAGAAACCGGCGAGCCTAAGACTGGCGGTGCCTGAAGGGAATAAGACTGTGAAGAATTGCGAGGTTTTTGTTCGCGAACTCAGGGTTTGCAACAGCGAGGGCTGCCCCGATAAGTGAAGACACTGGTGAGGACATCGACACTTCTTTTGCTCACCGCAACTTATTTGGCGGCCTTGATGATGCCCTCGTCAGCGCAGCGGCGAAAGGTCGATTTCTCGCACAATACGCCAAAACACAAGCAGACGGCATGCTCATCATGCCATAAGGTACCGACCGCAAATTGGCCGACGGCTCGGAAATTCCCAGATGTTGCCGACTTTCCGGGGCACGCCGCCTGTTTTAGCTGTCATAGCCTGAGAAGCGTGCTCGTCGGGAATCGGCCGGCGTTTTGTGCCGGCTGCCATGTGTCGCCCGGGCCGCGAGGTGTGGCGAGATTTCCTTTTCCGGTGCGGTCGCGTTCGGAGGAATTCAAGACGATCTTTCCGCATGATGTTCATCAGAATCTGATCGCTAGGCTGCGGCGCGATATTGGGTATGCCGCGGCACACTTTGTTTTGGCGAGCTTCAGGGCAGATGACCAGCCGGAATTCAACAACTGTGCGATCTGTCACAAAACGCCCGATGCCGTACCAAAAATCGCTCCGCGCGCCCCAACCGCGATGCAGCCATTGGCAGATGCCGAGATGGATAGCTTCAAGCCTAGGGCGGAATTCTTCAAGAACGATCCAGAATCTCACGCGGCCTGTTTCTCGTGCCATTATCAGGGGGTGAAGCCCACGAAAACCGATTGTGCCGGTTGCCACAGCTTGACGACGCCCTATTTTGAGTCGCCGGTTACAATGCGGTATTCACTCAAGTTCAATCACGCCGATAAGAATCACGCGAACAAAGACTGCACGGTTTGTCACGTTCGGATCACTCAGAATAGTGATGTCAGCAAGATGAAGGATGCCGACGTGCCATTTCAAACTTGCAGCACGAGTTCCTGCCACGGCAAGGACATCGTCGACGAGGTGGGCAAGCGTGATGCCAGCATTGCGGCAAAGCAGGCAGTTTTTCAATGCGTATATTGCCATGCTCCGGCAGTCGGCCGATATCCGATACCAGAGAGCCATAAGGCCCGATAGATGAGATCACGAGGCATCCGTAAGATAAAGGCCTTGCTTGTGACCATTTCGGTCGCGTTGCTCGTGGTCGGCTGCATACAGCAGGCCGCCCGGACGCCGCCGACGATAACGTCATCGGAGACGCCCGACGCTCCAGTTGCTCGCGTCTCGGAATCTGCCTTTGATAAATTCTCGCACGCGGTCGACGAACACAAACAGTTCGAGTGCGTGTCGTGTCATCGCCGCGAGGCTAAACAGCGTGAACTCGAGTTTGCGGGGCATGACTCATGCGTAGGCTGCCACCTCAATCAGTTCATTAGCCCTGAGCAGGCAATGTGCGCGATCTGTCACGATAAGCTTGACGCCGATCCGCCGACGGTGAAGACCTTTCCGACAAAGTTCCGCGAGGGCTTTAATATGAAGTTTGAGCACACCTCGCACGACAACGGAACGGGCCGTCCGGAGGCGGGCTGTGCGCATTGCCACGCACCGGCCGGTGCGGGCAAGTCGATCCCGGCGAGCATTCAGGCCCACAACAACTGCTTCTCGTGCCACACGCCCGAGAGCAAGATCGGCACCTGCAACGTCTGCCACGAGCTTGCCCCATATAGCCGAACGCCTCAATCAAGATACGTGTTTCGGGCTGTCTTCACTCACGGAGACCACGCCGGCGTCGGCTGTGGCGATTGCCACTCGGTCAGGCCGGGTCCGCAGGGTCGGCAAGTTACAAGCATTGTGGCTCAGGAGCACAACGGAGCTCCAAATAGCTGCGCGACGTGTCACGATGGCTCGCGAGCGTTCTCAGGTAACGATCCGATGAACTTCTCAAGCTGCGCCCGCTGTCACAAAGGCTCAGGCTTCGACATGCTCCCCGGCTCGGCTCAATAGAAAAGAGACCGCCTCTTCAGACGGCCTCTTAGTTCTCTAGATAAACGCAAAATCGAACTGGGCTTGGTGGACCGATCGGTCCGAGGTGATATCGACGTTGCCGAGGTGATGCTCGATCTCCTCCATGACCTCTCGCTCTGTGCTGCGGAGGGCTTTTGAGACCTCGGGGTGCACGCGGAGCGTGCTGTGGCGGATGTCTTCGACCTGCTTGGAGAGACGCCTTGCCTCGGAGAGTATCTCGTAGGCGACGGTTGTCGGCGATTTGACCCAGCCAGAGCTTTCGCAGTATTCGCAGGGAGCGCACATTGTGCGTTCGAGCGATTGCTTGACACGTTTGCGGGTCATGATGATCAGGCCGAAGTCGTTGAACGACAGTACCTTGGTCGGCGATTTGTCTTTCTGCAGGGCCTCTTGCAGGGCCTGCGAGACCTTGTGCCGGTTGCGGCGGTCTTCCATGTCGATCAGGTCGAGCACGAGGATGCCGCCGAGGTCGCGAAGCCGAATTTGCCGCGCGATCTCGTCAACGGCCTCCATGTTGGTGCGGGTGATCGTGTCCTCAAGACGCTGGTTGCCCTTGCCGACGAACTTGCCTGTATTGACGTCGATCGAGACGAGCGCCTCGGTCTGGTTGATGACGAGATAGCCGCCGGATTTGAGCCAAACGCGCGGTTTTAGGGCCTTGTCGATCTCTTCCTGGACGTTGTAATAGTCGAGGATCGGCTCGTCGCGGGTGTAGAGCTTGACGCGGTTGACCATTCGCGGGGCCATGCGTTCCATGAACTCAACGGTGCGAAGATACTCTTCCTCACTGTCAACGCGAATGGCCGTAAAATCGTCCGCAAGTTGATCGCGCAGCAGACGTTGGACGAGGTCGAGGTCCTGATGAATGAGCGCCGGAGATTTTTTCTTCTCGGAGCCTTTCTTGGCGTCTTGCCAACTGCGGGCGAGGAATTTGGCGTCGTTACGCAAGTCTTCCTCTGAGATGCCGACACCCGCAGTGCGAACAATAAAACCGCCCGATGGAATATCCGGGTCTTGACGGATCTTTTGCAGCATTGTGCGAAGGCGGCCGCGTTCGTTTGACGACTCGATCTTTCGCGAGACGCCGAGGTGCTCTATCGTCGGCATATAGACGAGGTAACGCCCCGGCAGAGCGATGTGCGAAGTGATACGTGCGCCTTTCTTGGCAATCGGTTCCTTGGCGATCTGGACAAGGATCTCCTGGCCTTCTTTGAGGAGGTCTGAGATCACAGGCTGCGGCCCGCGGTCACGACGGCCGTCTGAACGCCCGTTGCGATCGCGCCCGCCGCGCGAGCCGCGACGGTTGCGGTCACGATCATTGCGGTCGCGGCCGCGATCTGAGCGGTTGTCCGAACGGTTTTCCGATTCGTCGTCAGTGTCAACAGACTCTGCCGGCTCGGGTGTTTCTTCCTCTGAAATGCCTGCCTCGTCGGCCTGCGGTCCATCGGTCTCGGCCGATTCTGGCGAGTTCTCGGCCTCAATGTCCGCGGCGCCGTTCTCGATAAGCTCGTCGCCATCTACCTCATCGACATCGTCGTTGGCGTGCGCCTTGCCCTTGGGCTTGACGTTTCGGCGACGGCCCCGACCGCCACGACGAACCGCCATCTCGGCGTTATCGTCGGACTCGCGAACGCTCGCCTCGGCGTCGGCTAACGGCTCCTCGCCCTCGGCGGGCTTTTTCTTCGAACGCGAAGACGCGGCCTTTGGCTTCTTCTCGGCGACCTTCTTGGCCGGTGACTTCGCGGCCTTGGGCTTCTTCTCGGCGGCCGGTTTCTTGGCTGCCGGGGCCTTTTTGCCGCGGCCCTTGGCCGGTTTCGCTTCCTCTTCCTCGTCGGCGATGCGTTCAAAGCCACCACCGCCCATATCATCGAGGAGCGAACCGACCTCGGCAACGCCGGTCGATTCCATATCAAACTCTACAGCCCGCACGCGATCGACGATCGCCTCCTGCATATAGGCATCCTTGAACATCTCGCCGGTGTCGGAATCGTCGCTGATACGCTCAAACCCGGACGCGTCAAAATCGATCTCGATCGGCTCGACGCCGTCGTCTGAGACGGCATCAGCTGACGGCTCGTCCTTGGCCTTTTTTCCACGGCCACGGCCGCGTTTGGGCTTGTCCTCAGGCGTTGGCGGCGGCAGGATCTCGTCAACCGCCTCGTCCGACAGCGGTTCGCTGACTGTGCCGTCGGCAACCTCCTGAGCCGATTCCATCTGTTTTTCACGTTCTACGCGCTGGCGGTCGACCTGCTCGCGGGCCTCGCGTTTTGCCTCGTCCGATTGGCCTTTTTTGCCCTTTTCCATGACGATGCGCTCGATCTCCTCTTCCTCATCGAAGAAGTCCGACACATATAGGAACGCGTCCCGTTCGAGCCCGATATCGACGAACGCCGACTGCATTCCCGGCAGCACACGCATCACGCGGCCCTTATAAACATTGCCCGCGACGCCTTGGTTCTCCTCGCCGCGCTCGATGTAAAACTCTGTAACCTTGCCATTATCAAGAATGGCGATCTTCTTTTCGCGTCCATTGACGCTCACAATTAGCTCTTTAGCCATACAAATATCCTTGCTTCAAAAATCTATCTTGAATGCCGCTTTTGGCGAATTGTGGTCAGGCTTTTGGGATGTGATCCGGCCCTAACGGCCGTGAGATGAGCCGCCGGCGTAAACCTTGGTCCTATGGCTTGGTCCCTGGGCGAGTGCCCAGGGCAAGTGTCGAATTGAATTCACGCTGGAAGCTTCTATACAGCCCGCGAACGTATCGCGGCGCTCGGGGAGCACCTAGCCCAACCAGTGAGCGTGCTCAGCACCCGAAAAGATCTCTAATTTCCAATCAGGGCCCACAAAGGGCCCTCAAAATCTGACCATTCGCCCGTCAGGCACTCGGCCCGCGGCAAACTGAGATAAGTATAACTAAGAATTATGGGTTAGTAAACATAAAATGTCGGAACATGGGGACACTAGAGCCTCTGTCCCTCAAAAATGGCGTTTTGTCGTGACGGAACCGGTTGCTGTATCGACAAAAAGTGCTTTTTGGGGGTCAAAATTCGCTTGTGTATCGACAAAAACTGCCTCTGTCGTCACACTTTGGCGGCCGTGGAGGTATTTTTGTCACCGCCCATCGCATGCCGAGTGTCGGCCGTCGTCGTCCGCCATTATGACCCCTTTTGCGGTTGCTATTCGTGCATTCGTGGCTTATTCTCCGGGCAATTATTAGCCACGAATGCACGAATTAAGAAACATCGGACGTTGCAGGCTTGACACGCACGGGTTTATATGCTACAGTGATCAAACTATGAAAGGCAATTGGGTGCGATGTCCTAAGGACAAGACGCGAGGCGTCTGGGCGGCGATGCATGTGAGCCTCAATCGCGACGGGCACATCTGCCTCACAAAGCGAACGTGGGAGCGGTTCGGCGCGCCAAAGGCCGTTCACCTGCTGTTTGACAAGGCCAACCAGCGGATCGGCCTGCAGGCGACGGCGCTCGGTATTCGCGACGCATACGCCATCGGCCCGTCAGGCCCACGCGGCGGCAAGATGATCCGCGCTTATCGCCTGCTGCAGGAATTCAATATCGATGTGCGCGAAACGCTCGAATTCCCCGAACTCGAGATCGACATCGACGGCATAATGATCCTCGACCTGCGCACCGCCGCCATCTCACGCCGCTCGGCGAATAACCATATGCGCAAACGGTCGCCACCGCACGCCGCGTTGCGGCCGGATGATCGTAGCCGTGGGTGACAACCCCCGTCCGGGAAAAATGGGAGCCCTTTGAACTTTGGCTCTAAACAGCCGCGTAGCGGCTTGGTGATCGTAGCCGTGGGTGACAACCCACGGCTACGGAGCGCGCAAGGATATCATCGCGTTGGCGACGATCGACCTAGGGCCGCTCCGCATTTTCAATTCTCGATCTTCCATTCTAAATTGATTGACGTGTACGTCCGCGACAAACGATCTCCTGTGCCCAAGACCGAGGTCGTCTCGCGCGTAATGAGCGCGAACCGAGCGAAGGACTCAAAGCCCGAACTACTCTTACGCCGCGCCCTGTGGCACTCAGGCCTCCGAGGCTATCGGCTGCACCGCCGGATCCGGATTGGGTCTTCTGCTCATCACTCATCACCCTTTACTCGTCACTCTTCGGTTCGTCCGGACATCAGCTTTGTCGGCAACCGGCTCGCGATCTTTGTCCACGGCTGCCTCTGGCACCGCCGTCTCGCGGTTACATAGCCACGTTCTTAGGGCGTGGTCACGATTCACGTCAATTCCTTAGCCCGTTTTAACGGGCTTAAATCTGGCGGCTTAAGCCAACAGCGAGAAGGACGTTGAAAACGCCCTCTGAAATCTTTACGACCCTATCCACGCCGTGAACGACGTGGCTATGCTCAGAAATAGTCGATTTTGGACTATTGATTCGTGAGCGATAGATTTTTCAGCGGAGGAAATCTATGGAAGAACGCGAATACCCCGATGTGGTAAAAACAATCCTCGCCCGCCCGCGAAATGGCTCAGGCGGCGGCATCCCGCTGACCCGCGGCGAAGTCGCGATGCTCTTCCTCGACGGCTACGCCGGAGATGGTCCCGATATGCTCGACGTTCGTTCGCAAGGCTATGGCGATGATTACGATTGGGACGGCTTAACCGTCGAAGACGTGATCGAAGATGAAAACACCGTCTTCGTCTGGGAAAAATGGGAACCACTCGAACTCTGGTCTAAACAGCCGCGTAGCGGCCCGGTCATTGTAGCCGTGGGTGAAAACCCACGGACGCGAGATCACCCAAACATACCGTCGCGTAGCGACGATTGAATCAATCGAACAGATATTTAGGGTCGAAATCGATACCGTGGAGCTTCAATAGAGCCTCGTACTCGTCCTCAAAGCTCTGCTTTGCATGATGTTTACGCTGGTCCTTGATGTATTGCACGACATCCGCAATCGCGGACCGAGATACGGAGAAGACACCATATCCGTCTTGCCAGCGGAAGTTTTGCATGCCGGGAAACTCGCGACGAATGCCATATGAGGAATCACCCTTAACGTGTTTGGCCGCCTGGCTCGCCGCCATGGTCGTAGGAACTCCTAATAGCGCGTGAATATGATCCTCCATACCGCCGATCTGAATCGGCGAAATGCCATGCCGCTTGGCCACTCCCGCGACATAGGCCCAAACTCGCTCCTCGATGTCCTGAGAGATCAGCTCGGCCCGATTCTTTGTGCTGAACACCAGATGGAAATAGATCTGTGAATAGGTGTTTGCCATGTCGATTCAATCGTCGCTACGCGACGGAATCGTTTATAACACGATTACCGTGGGTTATCACCCACGGCTACAGTGAGCCATCGCTCGGCGATGTGAAGATGACGATTGGGACGGCCTAACCTATGACGACGTTTTAGACAACACAGACGAACTGCCTGGCGAAGCCGCCTTCGTCTGGACAAAATGGGAACCCATAGAATTATGGTGAAATAGACGACCTCGATAAATCCGCGCTATTCTACTTCCGCAGCCAAAAAAACATCAGGGAGATATGTGTTATGAGAGAGGATACTCCGCAGTATCATTACAAGAGTTTGCAGTCGGACGACACAGCCGGACCGCGAGGTCTGGAGAGTCCCACGCCGACCATGAATCGTACACAAGGCTACATTCTAATTGCCATTGCGGGCTTAACTTTAATCCTTTTAGGCTGGTTTGTATTCAAACCAGTTCCGAAGTATGCGTACAAGGTGATCAACGTCCAAGCTCAATTTAGTAAGGTTTCGACTAATGTCTTGGGTTTGAGCCCTGAAAATAATTCCCGACTAAACGGTACTAACGTGAATTTCAGCGACGATGATCTTACGCTACTGGGAAAGGAAGGTTGGGAACTAGTCGACACAATACTCGAAATGGAAACCACCCATCCGAACTATGGGAATACAGAGTATGTAAGTGGTTTACAACCGAATATTCGGCCCCAACGAGCAGTTTTGCTATTTAGACGCCCAATCTAACTCAGAGCTTTACAGACTCCGGGGAGGATGCCGGTTGGGCATCTTTTGGAAGAAGTTCCTTCAGTTTGAAAACGGAATCTTCAGAATCTTCCCCAAGGAGATTTTGATTGGATAGAATTAGGGTAGGTGCCTCTGACGCAACATTTACCCAGATCATCCAATGGTATTCTTCGGTCGAAGTGACGATCCGGCGCTGAGCTGATGCGAAAAGAGCGTACCGGCCACTAGGCAGTTTTAATTCGAACTTCCCCTCGGCGTCGGTGACCACTTTGGCAATTCCTTCAGGCACGCCGTCGAGCAGGACAGCCGGGGCTGCTATCGACGTCATTTTAGCGAAGATCACGGCGAGACGCCCTTTTACAGCATTCAACTCGGTCTCCTTATTTGTTCGTTCAGTCCCAGCCTGCGCCAATCTACTTTCAATGGCGACGAGTTGTCTCCTAAGAGAATTCAACTGCTTACCTAGCCGGGCCTGGCGCGCTCGTTCGGCAATTTGCTCAGGCGTGTCGTATTCACTAAGAAATGAATATGTTTCGAGCGCATATGGATTGAACTGTGCGTCTAAAGCGTTGACTTTAGACTTGGCGCTATCGCGCTGAGAGCTTACTAGTTCGTAGCTTTTTTTCGATGCGTCGAAATCGGCTTGAGCCTGTTCAAGTTCGGGGCGCAGTGCATCAGCTTGTTCCCTTAGTACCGAGAGTGCAGAAGTGACAGCGTCTTTCTTCTCGCTCGCGAACTTCGTAGCAACGTCTTCGGGAATTATTGTGATTTTAACGAGGCCTAGCTTTACGTTTTCGGCACCGTTAGTAACGACAAAAACGCTTCCTTGGATGCGCCTGTCTCCTGAGCATCCAAAGAGCAACAACAAGGTTACCGTCACCGCGTACCGTAAACCGATGTGCCTTCCTCGCCTAATTATTTCGGGGATCTGCTCTCCGTCATGGAATCCAAGTAATCGTGTCATAGGTTTATTTGGTATTGAATCCTTCTGTTCCGCAAAATCGCCTCTAGCTCCGGGACCGACAACATTACTGCCGACTGCGATAGCGGATTGAGGCAGACGAAGCCGAAGCGGAATTTGTCGCCGAGGCGGCGGCCTAATTCGAATTCGTTTTCTGTGGCTCCGAAAAAGAAGCCTTTTGGGTTGTTGGGGAGGAATTTTTTTGTTGTCTTTAGCTCGACGAGGATTATTTCGTCGAGGTGTGTTTCGATGATTTCGGGCGTCACGGTTTCGCCGGCGTAGCGTGGGATGTAAACCATATCGAACGCTCGCGTAAAGCTGTATGGCTGGCCGAGCAGGTCGAGGATGTGGCGCCGCGTCACGCGGTCAACGAAGAAGAAGCCGGTCTCGTGTTCGCGGAGGTAATCGATGCCTTCGCGTTCCGTCTTGTTGTTTGAGACGGTGATTACGAATGAGTGGGCGCGTGCCATTTGTTTCGAGCGCAAAGGATACTTGATCTAGCTGTGTTAGATCAAGATTGTAGCGGCGGCAGTCGGTTTATTCGGCTCATTGTTCTTGTGAGAGGCCGGCGACGAGTTGGGAACTGAAAATTGAAAATTGAGAATTGTCGGACCGCGGGCGGGCAAGGGGGCCCGCTTTCCGATTATACGCATTGTATGCAGGCGATCAACAGACAATGAGTAGCACACCGGCGAAGTGAGAAATGAGAAGTGAGAAATGAGAATGGAGAACGGGAACAGCGATGAGTGATGAGTGGTGAGTGAGATCGTCGGAGCGCGGGCCGTGATCGGGCGGGTGACGAGGTCCGGGAGCGTTCTGAGACAACCCGTATTGCTACTCCGGCCGTCTCAGTCAATGTTGTCTAATTCTTGAAAACATTGACATTGATCGCGGAATCGAGTTCTAATAGGTGCGATCCATCATTATGAAAAACGCGGCTAAATTGGCGGTTGTAGGTGTCTTTGGCTTGGTGTGCCTAGGGTTGGTGCTGAATGGCGTTGGCGCGTCGGGGGGCGGTTCGTTGGCATTTGCGGGTGCGGTGCCATCGCCGACGCCAAAGGCTTCGCCGGCGGCCGCTAACGTCGCGACGAACGTCAATAAGCCGGTAAACACTAATACGGCAGCTAATGCCGTCATACCTGCGAACACGGCCGCAGCGAATTCTGCCCCGGCCGGGAACAAGACGATGCGTAAGGAGTTTACGCTTGGCCAAGACAGCCTGTCAGAGTATGGCGAGGTGCCGTTCAACCACGATACGCATGCGTTCCAGCCCTACAGCCCTGACGGAAAATCGCCCATCGGCTGCGTGGAATGCCACCATACAGACCAGCCAAGATCGGCCCTCAAACCGCCGCTGCTTACGTCGGAACGCGACGTGACGCTGACGTTCGATTCGTGGAAGGCTTCTTCGCAAAAGGTCAATGAGTGCCGGTATTGTCATTTCCAGACTGATAGCGTGCCGGACGACAAGGAGATGCCGACGGCCACATACACCGAGGGCGGCAAATCTGTCGTCAAGGACCTCAACAACGAGCTCGCGTATCACATCAATTGCAACACTTGTCATGATGCCGCGGCGAAACTACGGCCCGAGGTCAAGCAGCGGCCCGGCTTTGCAACAGGCAAGGACTGCACGATCTGCCACAAGCCCAATTGATGATGAGCCAGCGTCCGTGCGACAAATGCGGCGAAGAGGTAAGCGTAACCAAGGCATTTTGCCCTGCGTGCGGCCATGCCCTCGTGGATGAGGAGCAGCGCGAGGACACATCAGAATTCCAAAGGCTTGACGGCACGATGCAGGTCGGGAAGACGATGTATAACCAGATGCTGTCCGAGATGGGGCTGAACATTTCGGTGCCGTCCGAGCAGTTGACCGAGGCCGAGAAGCCCATCCTAAACGACCTCGCGCCGGCCGCCTCGCCAAAGTCGCCCACGGCTCGCGTAGGCGTTGAGGTGATCAAGCCGATCGGGAAGGAAAAACTCGCGCCTGCCGCATCAGCGGCCTCACCTCGAATGAACCGCACAAAACTCCTGCTCATCATCGGCGCGGTGATCATTGCGGGCTGGGTTCTCGTCGGGCTGCTGATCGCATTCTTCGCGATTTTGCCGCGATTGCGTTAAACTTCCAACGTTCCTTTTTAGACAACTCGATGCCGCGTGAGATCCAAAACCACGAGCAGACGATCGAGGCATTTCGCAACGTCGAGATCGTCTCGGAACTTGTCGAGCAATTGCCGAATGGTGAATTTAAGAACGAGCTCGACATGGACATCATCCTCTTTGGCCGCAGCTATCGCGGCAAGCAGGTCGGGCCGTATGTAAAGCTGCTCGAGTTCGCACCGGGCGAAGGAATCGTCCGCGAAAACACCTGGGAAAGCAGCATCTTTTATATCCTCGTTTCCGGCCGGCTCGAGGCATCAATAACGGAACAGAACGGTAACCAAAAGAAGGTCGGCGAGATACCGGCGGGCAATTCGTTCGGCGAGATGGCCCTGCTGTCGGGGACGCCTCGGACGGCGACCGTTTCGGTTGCGGCTGATGCGGCACCGGCTCTCGTTCTTGAGTTCACGCGCCCGGCGATCCGGCTACTGCGTAAGCTGCCCAAGTTTGGCCGCTCGCTCGACCGGAATTATCGCGGCTACGGCCTTTCGCTTACACTCAATGAACTTCGCGACATTGCCGGAACCGAGATCGCCCCTGCGATCCTGCAGCGGCTCGACGACGCTGCTCGTTTCGCGGTCTTTGAGAAGGATCACGTACTGTTTTCCGAGGGCGACCCGATCAACCGCGTCCTCTACGTTCGCAATGGCTGGATCCAACGTGTGAGCGGCGTCGAGTTTAACCCAAGGGCCGCCGACCTGTTGATCGAGACCGATCGGTCGGTGGGGCTGGACTTCCTCGGGCCCGGCTCCTGCCTGGGCCTGGAGGCGATCGAGGGATCGGCCAAGTGGAAATTTACGGCTACCGTTCGGGGCCGTGCCGAGATAGTCGAGATCGCCGCGGGCCGACTGCGTGAGGATCGTGAACTCAGTGATGTGGTCCTGCCGTTTCTTACGAGATCGGCGGGTAACGAGACGCCCGTGCCGCTTCATCCGACTGACACTCGTGTCGTGAGCGCGACCACAAAAGAGATCGAGACCGGCGTGGTTGACGGCGTGAACCTGCTCGTGATGGACATGGCCAAGTGTGTCCGTTGCGGCAATTGCTCGCTTGCATGTCATCAGGTGCACGGCAATTCGCGGCTTGTGCGGCGCGGCATACACATCGAACGGCCGGTCAAACCGAACAAGGCCGCGATGCAAAGTGTCCTGGCACCGTCCGTATGCATGCATTGCCAGGATGCCGAATGCCTGACCGGTTGTCCGACCGGTGCGATCGCGCGGTTTCCGGACGGCGAGATCGACATCGAACCGGCGACGTGCATAGGCTGCGGCGACTGTGCGACACAGTGTCCCTATGATGCGATCTCAATGATCGCCCGGGACGGAGGTAACGGAGCCTCAGGCGGTTTTGTTGCCAGGGCTTTATCAAAACTTTCGTTGTCAGAAGCTCGACTACCACTGCCTGTCACGCAAACCGAGAGTCTTGTTGCTGTTAAATGCAATCTATGCAAGGGAACGGGCCTGAATCCGCCCGGGGCCTCGACCGCGGCCTACTCTTGCGAAGAGAACTGTCCGACCGGCGCTCTACTGCGCGTGAATCCGCGGGAGTATTTTGACGAGGTCAATCAGGCCCTTGGCCTCATCCAGCGAACAAAGACGCATGCCATAGGAGTAAACATCCACAGGGCGGATAACCGGGCCCGCATGCTTCACATGCTGCTCGGCATTGCGATAGTCGGTCTCGGCGCGGCGGCATTGTGGGCAACCATCAGGTTTTCGCAGGACACGGCCCTGATCGACGGATCGTGGCTTACCATGCGCTGGGTAACCGGCCTCACCGGCCTCGCAGGCATCGTTTGGGTAATGCTGTATCCGGTCAGGAAACAGATCTATCGTCGACGTGCCGGAGCCTTGCGCTATTGGATGATCTCGCACATTTATATCGGAGTGATCGCGGGTGTGCTGCTCTTGATCCATGGCGGGACGCGTTCCGGTGGAATGCTGACGACGCTGCTGATGATCTCGTTTGATCTCGTGATCGCATCAGGGCTGTTCGGGGCCATATGTTATATCGTCGTTCCTCGATTTATGACAAAGATCGAACGCGAACCGCTCTTGGTCGAAGACCTCGAGGCACGCCGTGATGAGCTTCGTGCAGAGCTGATACGCGCTGCTGATGAGGCAGGCGAACCCAAGCTTCGCCAACTTATCGAGACGAAAGTGCGGCGGCGTTTTCTCGGCCTGCGTTATTTGTTAAGGCAGTATTGGCGGCGAGAGGACCTGCCGGCAATGCTGGCATCGGCGCGCGAGGGATTTGGTGAGGTATCGGAGGGCATGTCGAGGCTCGATGGAGCGAAACTGATGGAAGCGGTCGAGAATGCGGCAACACTTAGGCGGGTCGATGCCTTGATCTATCTGCACCAGCTACTGAAGTTATGGCTCGCCCCGCATGTGCTGTTCACGGCGTTGATGCTGACGTTCATGTTGATACATGTCGTTCAAGCTGTTTACTTTAACGTGAGATAAGGTGGCTACGGAGAAAGGAAAATTCACTGTCATTACCGCCGATGGCCGGTCGCGCCCGTTTGCGAAGGATGCCGTATATCTCGGCCGTCTCGTGAGCTGCGAGATCAGTCTCGATGACAGCACGGTTTCGAGAATACACGCCAGCATCAATTTTCAAGCCGGCAATTACTCGCTCGTCAATCTCTCAAAGGCTAATGTTCTGACGCTGAACGGCCGTCCGCTCGGGCCGCAAAAGAGTGATGTGCTCGCCGACGGCGACATCATCCAGATCGGCCCGTTCATCATAGATGTAACGCGCATAGGCGAGCAGATATTGCTCCGCCCACAGAGGGCCGTGACGGGTGTTGTGGCCGAGCCGGAAGCATTAAACGGTGCGGCCGCATCCGCTGATGAGAGTGCCGCCGGCGGGGTCCTCGATGCATTCTGGGATAAACGGACAAGGGAAAAGGAAGACTGGGGCACAAGGCTGAGGCCGACGGCCGAGCCGATCCCCGGAAAAGCAATGTTCAACTGGCGCCCGACACGTGACCTGTGTCGGCCCTGGGCAGTCGGCCTTTTTATCTGGGCATTACTCGCTGTCGGCGCGATCGCGGTCTTTGCGTATTACAGATATCCGCAGGCTTACGCTCCGAGGCCGCTTGCGAACCCGCATGCGGCTGATTCCAATGAGCGCATGATCGCAACGGTGGCGAACAAGAATTCATGCACGACTTGTCATTCGCCCCGTGAGCCAATGGAGAACGCGTGCATTCGATGCCATACTGCCGAACAATTCCATGCGTCGAATACGAAGGCCCATGAAGATGCAGGGATCACATGCACGGCTTGCCACAAGGAGCATCAGGGTCAGGACTATTCGCTTAATGGCTCCGCGATATTAGGTTGTGCCCAGTGCCATAACGATAATAATAAGAACAGTTACAACGACAGGACCGTTCGAACCGCACACGGCGGATCGTACGGGTATCCGGCCGCGGAAGGCAAGTGGACGTGGCAGGGCCTTTATCGCGAGGAGGCCGATGCGATTCCTGAGGTTAATGCCCCGGCGACCGGTGACAAAGACGATCAAAATCGGATCAGCCGGCATTTTCACACGGTTCATGTAGCGCGACTCAAGGTACCGGAAGGTTTGGCGGGTGACAAGTTTGGCCTCGTCTCATGCTCGACGTGTCACAAGAGCTTTGACCCGATCGATCGTGTGACGCCCCGTGAGACGTGTGCTGCGTGCCACATGAACGTCGCCGGCGATACGAGCCGCGATCAACGCTTCCAGGCCGGGCAGGCAAACTGCATCTCATGTCATGTGCAGCATCCTTACAGCAGCGGCCGTTGGAGCGAGTTTCTCTCGGATGAAGCTCTGAAACGCCGCAACGATGCGGTAACGGCCAAGCTTCGCGGCGAAAAGGAATAAGATGCGTGCATTCCACATCTTTATATGTTTTGCTCTGCTGGCGTTGCTGGTTTGGATCAACCTAGGTGCTGCCGCTGAGTCGCGCGCAACCTATGGCGGGCTGACGGCCGTCGGCTGGTTAAGCATCGGGCTTGTTTCGGTCGTTGTTGGTTTCATCGTTCTGGCTAAGGATGCCGCGCGGGCGTTTGGCATTTTCAGGCAGAGTGACAGCGGAGCATCGCGACCCGTGATACGAAAACTCACGCCGGACGAGCTTGCTGAACTCGGCCTCGACAAATACCGCGGGCCAGACTATCCGCATCCGGTGATCTTTCCCGAACGCTGTATCGGCTGTCAGGCCTGCGTTGATGCCTGTCCGCATGATGTGTTGGCGATAGTTGACGGGACGGCTGCGGCAGTCGCTCCGGACCTGTGTATGGAAGACACCGCTTGTCAGGCCGAATGTCCGGTCAATCCAAAGGCGTGCATCATCATCAACACAACTAAAGAGATCCGCTCGCTGCCGACCCCGACTCGTGACGGCTCAAGCTACGAAACTAACGTGACGGGCTGCTATATTATCGGCGATGTCTCAGGCGTGCCGCTGATCAAGAATGCGGTCAAGGAAGGTGCCGAGGTCGTTGAGCATATCAGGACAGAATTGACGAGTTCTGCGCCGGAGCCTCGCGCCGAGTATGATATTGCGATCATTGGCGTTGGCCCCGGCGGTGCTTCAGCCGCAGTAGCCGCGGTAGACCGCGGTTTGCGTTATGTCGCGCTGGAGCAAAACAACATACTCTCGACCATCGACCTGTATCCGAAGGGCAAGTACATTTTCTTTAAGCCTGACACCAAGGAATGGTTTGGCGGGTTGCCAGTCACCGGCCTGGGCCTCGCCAAGACGAAATATGGCAACGTCGAGGCTGACGAGGATGGAGCGGGAATGGCCGCTATCGGCGATCAGCTGGCCGCGATAGTCCACGCCGCGTCACCGGCCGTCCACGCCCGCTTGATCGCGGAGGTCCCAAATGCCCTGCGGGCCGGTGTATCGCAGCGGTTGACCGAAAAGATCGAGAAGGAGCTAAAGAAGCAGATCACCGAGTTTCTCAGGTCAAGCGGTCCCGGCGATCCGGCGGGAGCATTCGCGTCGCAATTCATTCCGAGGCAAGATGAGTTGATCGCGGAATTCTCACGGAAGATCGCAACGCAGCTGGCGACAAAGATACCGGGCGACCAGCGAGAGAACATACTCGACGTTTGGCTCGGTGCCCTAAACGACAAAGGCGTGAGGGTGAACGAACACGAGAGTTGTACGGCAGTGGTTCGTTCCTCAGAAGGTGACTACTTTACCGTAACGACCGAGCGTGGCAATGAGAAGGCGATCCGAACCTACACGGCCCGCCGCGTTGTCATTGCGATCGGCCTCCGCGGGGCCCCAAACAAACTACGACTGCCAAATGAGGACATGAAGGTCGTGATCGATGGGCGCGAGCAGTCCAAGGTTGTTTACAGCCTTTCAAATCCGATGGACTTTTGCGGCCGTAACGTAGTGATAGTCGGCGGCGGCAACGTCGCGGTCGAGGCCGCAGTCGATCTGGTCGCTGTGCGCGATGGTTCGGCTATCTCGCCGCGTTCGCCTGCGGATATGAACCGTGTCACGCTGCTCGTTCGCGAAGCACTTGCTCCGACCGTCAAATTTGGCAATAAGCTGCAGCTCTATAAGTGTGCCACGGACGGCCTGATCGATCTGCGCTTTGGCGCCGGGATCAAAGAGATGAGCGAAGCTGAGGTTGTAATTGAAAATGTTAGGACAAAACAGGAGATCGTGACGATCCCGAACGACTATGTTTTCGCTCTCATCGGCGGTGAACGGCCGAACCGCTTTCTTGAATCTATCGGGATCACGATCAAATAGGCTATTTGATCGGTTCGTCTGAAACAGTGAAGAAATCGCCGCTGCCACTGTTAGTACGAAGCATCCGCATGACCTCCTCAAAGTTGAAGGGCCTTGCTCCTCGACGGCCAAAGACGGCTATCTGATTGCCGCTCTCATCAGCCGCTCGGTCGCGGTCGAGCGCTTTTGAGATATTGAGGGCTTCACCCTTTGTCTTGAATGTAGCAATCAGCCGCGGTTCAGGCCTCGGGCTGAATCCGGCGTAATTGGGCATCGTCTCAGGGTCGGTCAACTGCAGCACCTTGAGGCCGTTCTTTCCGTCAGCGACGTATCCGAACAGGCTGGCATTTGTCATCGCGACCTTAACCGCATGGGCGTCATTGATCGTGCCGTCCGCATTGAATGCCTGGTCGAGCTTTGGCTGCTCCGGCCGCTCAACGTCAATAATGGCGATGCCCTCGGCCCCGTTCGCCACATATGCGTACGTTCGAGCGACATAGACATCGTGAGCGTCACGAAGAGAAACGGCAGCTCCGTCGACCAGCCTCGCACGGCCGCTCGATCGAAGTTCACGGATATCTACCACTTTCAACCCATCACCATCGACGACGAACGCGTAGAGGAATTGGATAGCAACGGCCTTTGGATGATTCAATGCGATACGAGCCGTGAGCTTAGGCTCGTGCGGTGTCGAAAGATCTACGATGACCAGTTCCCGATCGGTCGTGATGTAGGCGAAGTTTCCCGCAAGTGTAATGTTATTGGCTCCCGTCAAGGCGCCGTTCGGGTTAAAGGTGACGGCCCGCTTGAGAAAATTGTTTCGCGGGTCGCCATCGAGCAGCGTGCCGGCCCCTACGAGGATCAGGCCTTCCTCTCGGTCAGCAACGTAAAGATATCCGTACAATGGATGGATCGGCCCTTCCTCGTTGACGGCAGGTGACGGCTTGCCGGCCGCCTTGGCCTCGGCATCAAGCCTGACGGCCTCGTCCGGTGGAACCTGTATCAAGGTGCCATCATCTTTTCGCACGGTTCGCCATCGTGTCGGGTCAACAGCAAGCGTAGAAGGAGCGGCAACGGCCGTCGCATACTTTGTATCGACATGAAATCTTTGGCCCAGCGGAGATACCGGAGCGGTCACGATCCGTTCGGAGAAACCCTTGTGGTCGATCTGAGCGACATCATAGATGCGCAGGCCACCCTTGCCGGCCGCGACATATGCGTATTCGCCGCGTACCTGCACCTGCAATGCCTCAGGCCGGCCCTTGTTCTCAAAGACCTCATCGAGTTCGCGGCCGTCGCGGATGAAATCTTCGTAGTTGTCCTTATAGGCGAGCTTATGGAGCGTGCTGCCATACACAGCCTGCGGTTCATCGTGTTCGGTGACCGCAACGGCCTCGATCGAATGTCCCGCCGCAATATACACATAGCGGCCCATAAAATTGACAAAGTTCGTCCCCTGCAGCATCACCTGAGCGAGCCATGCATTGTTGTCGTTATTTTTTGAAACGTGGCAGTCGGAGCATGTCTGCGTCTCTTTTCCCCGCACCGTATGCGGCACATGCGTGTTGAACGCCTGGCCGTTAAAGCCCTCGGACGAGATCGTCTGCTGCTGGTGATAGATCCATTCGCGATTCTGATTGCGCGAACTCACCATGATCGCCGACCGCGATGCGACCGGAGCGACCTGATGGCCGGTGACGGTGCCATCCTTGCCGAGCATAAAGATATCGTCACGCAGGACCTGAAAATTGTAGGTTGTGAAATTCCGGGAATCGCCGCCTTCGAAATGCCGGTTCGGCATCTTGCTATTCGCCTCCATCGAGAGGTGGCAGCCAAAACAGCTCGTTACCCATGCAGTGTGGCATGTATAGCAGGTCATGCTGCTGTCACGATGGGCCAGACGGTCATCGCCGACCGCCGCATCGCCCCATGTCGCATTGTCACGCTGCATGGTCTTAGCGTAGGCGGACTTCTCGTTATAATCCGTGTTGCCGGGTGTAACAGTGTCAACTGTCTGAGTTACCTTCCAGCACTTGCCAGCTTCGACAATGGCATTTTGGACAATGTCGCCGGCTTTGAGCGCTACAGGGCTGCCTTTCTCGTCGGTGCACTTCTTGTTACGAGCCGTTGCAGCGGTCAGCACCTCGAGCACCGGCAGACGGCGGCCGTCCGGCGAGCGGAAGCGAAGGCGTGTCAGATCGCGGCCGATCAGCGGCTTGTTGGCTCGTTCGCGCTGGGTGAGCTCGCCCTTGGACGGCGCGGCAGCGGCCGGGCCGCTGGTGATGGCGTTTGCCTTTGCCTTGATCGAACCGTGGCAGTCCACGCAGCCGATCTCGATCGCGGCACGCGGTTCATTATAGAGGATGCCGTCGCCGTGGCTGTCCTGCCTGAAATGACAGTCAACGCAGTGCATGCCTTTCTCGGCGTGAATGTCCTGCAAATGCACGGCCTTGTTCCATTTTTCGGGATCACCGGGCAGGACGATCTGGTCGTTGGCATCAAGAAGATTGCCCTTTCTATCTTTCTTATAAACGTTCTTGAACAGCCATCCGTGTCCATGACTGTCAGCGAACTGTACTCGAGAGAGCTTGCTGTTGAACTCGGCGGTACCGGAATTTTGCAGGAATGCGGAATCTGACCAAAGCCCTCTGAGCGAGGCGGCTTCGGGATTCTTGTCGAGTTTGCGAGCCTTATCAGCTTCGCTTGGGTCGATCTGTCGGTCTTGCGGATACATCATCTTGCCGTCAGATTCGTTGTCCCACCACATGCGGCCGAGATAGGTCGCCACCATGTTTGTGCCTGGATGCATGTGACAGGTCATGCACTGCTGTGTAGGGATCTGAGACGTGAATTGATGCTTGATCGGGTGACCCGACTCGCGGCGTGGGATCTTTTCGTCGGCGGAGGCCGAAAATCCCTCATTCCCATTAGCCGCATATGGGCCTGATGCGACAGCACTGGTGTCGTTAGCATAAACCACGTGACAACTGCTGCAACCTGATGAACGATAGTCGCCTGCCTGATCGTTAGTCCCGAGAAAATTTGACGTGGGGTCGAGCAGGCGCGTCTTTTGCAGGCCCAAATAGACCGGATCGGTCCGGTTGTTCGTCCCGAGCCCGCGAGGGCTGAGCCCCTTATCGGGCTTTCCGTTCTCCTCTTCCTTATCGGGTAGCCCGACCTCAAGGCGACGCTTGCCACCGCGTTCGAACACACGCAGGATGTTTCCCGGCTGAGAAAGCTCCCATCGCGGCAGCGGATCGAGAAAAGGCAGCCGGCCCTTTTTCATCTGTTCGTCGTGGCTGGGCGGCGGTTCGGCGATCAGGGATTGGGATACGCCATTTTCGCTGTAGCTTTCACCGAAGCGCGAATCCTTCAGGTGATAACCGCTGTTGTTATATAGGGCGGCGCCCCACAGCATCGCGCCGTGAGCCATCATGCTGCGCGATGCAGCTCGGTTCTCGTCCGAATGGCATTCGCCGCACGATTGGCCGACCACACGAAAATCACCCGGATTGATGAACCGGACGAATTCACGGCTCTCCTTCGCGAGAAGAGTATTTGTCCTTTCGGGATTGCGGCTTGAGCATTCGCCATTTTCCTTGCAGCCCCATGCTTTTGGATAGCGCGGCCGGACGTGAGCATCTTTTGACGTCGTGGCGGCCGGATTCCCGCCATGGCACGATGTGCAGGTAAGTCCCATCGCATCTTTGCCATCGGCGTCGATCTTGTCAAAGACATCGCCACGGTTGTTGTATCGATGCATCGGTTCGATATTGTTGTGGCATTTGACGCAGCCTTCGATCTGGGTCTGCTGACGCGGCGGGCTTGTCGACACATCCGGCTGTTGTTGAGGTGCCGACGGCGGGTCGTCGGTGAGTGTCGCGTGGGTTTCGTTCCGCCACAGCGCTGCTGCCAGGAAGCACAAAAAGGCCAGCATGATAACAAGTTTCATGCGTTCGCTCGCGGTAGCTGCCGCCCTCATGTCGAAATACCTCATAGCGTCAGAAGATCAATTTCAACTGGCTGAATACCGAATATTGCGGCTTGCTTGGGTTCACTACGGTGCCAGTACAAAAGTTCGGGACGGGGCAATTTGCCGCGCGGTTCGTATAGATGTCGCGAAAGCCCTTTCCCGCCAAGAACATACTGCCGCCGAACGTGAACGTGACATTATTGATAAGGAACGGCCGATATATCACGCCGAGGCTGAGGTCATAGCCGATCTCTTTGCGTATGTTCGGTTGGAGAAGAACGTATTCCAGCGGTTCTGTCCGATGAAACCGCAGATAGTTTGCGTTAAAGACCGTCTTCAGTGTCTGGGTCAACTCGGCATCGACGCCCGCGTTGTAGATAAATATCCCGGGATTGACGAAGTTAGCCTGTCCCTCGGTCTTGCTTGATCGCAGCGTCGGCAGCAGGCTGTTCGGCTGGACCAGGCCGATCTCCGTCGAGACGAGCCTGATGCCCTGGCGGTTCCAGTATGAGAACTGCCCACCGGCAAAATTCGGATCATCCAATATGGCGTCAAAGCCGGTGGCCCGATCGTCCGTCGGGTCACTGTCGCCCGACGCGAAAAATGCCGAAAGCTTGAACCGCAGCCAATCGCGATCAAGCGATGCTTCAAGTGCAGCCATATGGGCCCGGACATCCACCTTGCGGCCGGCGATCGGATTAAAGTCGTCCTCGCCAAAGGCGAAATAGTAATGATTTGATAGGTTTAGCAGGCCGATATGGCCGTCACCATTGAACCCGATATATCCGGCCTTTATATTATGTTGTCGAGCGCTCCCCACAAGGGCCGGCCGCACGAGAAAGCCGTTAGTGTCGTAATGAATGTCGCCACGGTCGTCGTTGTAGGCACCGATCAGTTCGACCGTATAACCCTTCGTTAAGAAGTCCTGACGGAACAGGTTTCCGATAAATACGTTCTGTTTGCGAAATTCGAACGCATTCAGGTTGCTGTTAGTGTCTTTTTCGAGCTGATGAAACCAGGCGGCGTTGAACTGATACCTGTTGTTACCGAAACCGCCGAAGATGCGGGCGCCGAGGTTGTTATCAGTAAATAGGAACCCGCGAAAGTCGGCATTGAATGGCTGTATGCCGGCCCTGATCGACACGAAATCATAATTCTTGTTGGTGTCGGCGATCTTGACCTCGCCAAATGCCTCTTCGAGCGAGACGTGGAAATCGGTCCGCGTCGTGCCGCGGCGAACATCGATATTGACGATGCCGTTTTCCCGGGCATTCAGATAGGTTGGCACGCTGAAGGTTGGCGATATTTTGATGGCCCATGTGCGGGGCCTGAATACAGTCTGGCCCTTGAATAGCTCAACGGAGACTTGGACCGTCTGGTTGAAAGAGAAACTCTCAGGCCGTCCGAAAAAGTTGTTGCTGTTAGGGTTGGCCGAACTAACGTTGTTGCCAGATGGCGTCCGCCGCTGCTCGACCGCGGTAGTGCTGACGGCAGAGAGGATGAAGAAGATATCATCGCCGATTATCGGCTTGTCGCCCTTCAGTTTGTTCTGGTCGTAAGGGTTGTACCATTTGCCGCGGCGAAATGGGATGTCACGCCCGCGCGCTCCCTTATCGCCATAACGGTCGTACTCCGGAAACTCAAACCGCCAACGGTCACGCGCCTCGCGGCGGTCGGGTTTTATGTATTCCTTCGCGGCATCGGATCTATCCGCTGCATCGGCCGATGGATCGACGACCGCGAAATCGATCTTTCTGTCGCCGTTGTCGATTATGACATTCTCAAGTGTCCGGCAGGCCTTCTTTGACTCGTCACAGATGATGTTTGCAAAGACGCCATATTCGCCCGCTTTCCCGCGATCAAACCTAGCTTCGTATGGTCGGCCTGTCGCGATTCGATAGGCGCCGGACCTGAGCCTAAATGTGTAGGTGCCGTTCTTGTCAGTCCTTCTTGTTATGACGAAAGAGGTGGTCTGATTGGTGACAATGACGGTTACACCCGGCATCGGCTTTCCGTCCTTATCCAGCACCTTGCCCGAGAGCCGTCCGCCGATGCTCTGTGAATAGATAGCAACGGCTGCGATAGCTACAATCGCCAATGTGCCTGCAAGCCTCAGAGAACTCGACCGCATAATGCGTTATTGCAAACCAAATATTACGGAATTCGTTGCCTGCGTTTGTAACACATATCGTCGCCAAAGACAACTTTTTGATCTGTGTGAGACGAAAGGACAGTGTTCTTATTCCGTGGGGCGGCTATTAGTGTCATGCATTGCGATTGCGAAAGGATTATGAAAGTAGCTATTAGCCAATAGCTACCTTCTCAAGTGACTGCATCGGATATGATCCAGAGGACAATAGCCGGCGAAAGATCTGTCTAAGGCTGTGAGATCATTCGGTCATTCTGCTTTATTTCGCGTTTGTTCTCGAACGAGGACCACCAAAACAATCAATTGACATTATTGAATTTAACATTGTATTATGAAGTGTCAACGATGTTGAACGCATCGTTCACCTTGAGTCTCTTCTGTCATTTTGACCCGAAAGCGACGCCCTTCCGAGGGCTCCTTGTCCCTCGGGCTTCCTGGAGAATAACGAAACTAGATGTCAGCAAAGCTTGGAGAGATCCTCGTCCGCGAGAACCTGATTACGTCGGAGCAGCTCAAGGAGACGCTTGAGTACCAGCGTGCTAATGGCGGGCGTTTGGGGTCAAATCTCGTAAAACTCGGCTACATTTCAGACGACGTCGTGACAGCCGTCCTGTCGCGACAATATGGTGTTCCGTCTATCAACCTTGACCTATTTCAGATCGAGAGCGAGGTGATAAAGCTCATCAGCGAAGACGTCGCCATCAAGTATACCGTCCTGCCGATCTCGAAGGTCGGAGCGACGCTGACATTGGCGATGGCCGACCCGACGAATGTCTTTGCGATGGACGATATCAAGTTCATGACAGGGCTGAATGTCGAGCCGGTGATCGCATCCGAGACATCGATCCAACTTGCGATAGCCAAATATTACAGCGGGTCCGTCGAGATCGACATCTTTGATGCTGCCTTTGCGATCGAAGCGGAGAAGGCTGCGACGAACGGCAGTAACGGGCTTCATTTGAATGGCGGCGCGGCCGTTGGAACAGGTGACAAGTTGAATGCGGCGGATCTGGATGTCTCGCTAGATCGATTCCAGTTCGATCATCACGAAGGTGAGGATTTTGAGCTTGTCGAAGAGAACGAGGAGATCGATCTGGCGGCACTTGCTCGCGCCAGTGAAGATGCACCTGTTGTCCGGCTGGTAAACGTCCTGCTTGTTGACAGTCTTCGCCGCGGAGCGTCGGACATTCACGTCGAGCCGTACGAGAAAGATTTCCGCATTCGGTTTCGCATTGACGGCGTGCTTTACGACGTGATGCATCCTCCGCTTAAGATCCGCGATCCGCTTATCTCGCGTCTGAAGATCATGTCGAAGCTCGACATCTCAGAAAAGCGATTGCCGCAGGACGGACGCATCAAGATCAAGGTCAAGGTCGATAATCGTTCGCGCGAACTCGATTTTCGCGTTTCGACCTTGCCTACGCTCTTTGGCGAGAAGGTCGTGCTTCGCTTGCTCGATAAGGACAAGCTGATGCTCGACATGACCAAGCTCGGTTTTGAGCCGGAGAGCCTCGAAAAATTCAAAAGGGCGATCGCGAATCCCTACGGAATGGTGCTCGTGACCGGGCCGACCGGTTCGGGTAAGACCAACACGCTCTACTCGGCCCTGCAGTCGCTGAATACGTCTGAGACCAACATCATGACGGCCGAGGACCCGGTCGAGTTCAACCTGCAGGGCATCAACCAGGTGCAAATGAAGGAGCAGATCGGGCTGAACTTTGCTGCGGCACTTCGCTCATTCCTTCGTCAGGACCCGAATATCGTCCTGGTCGGCGAGATCCGAGATTTTGAGACGGCCGAGATAGCGATCAAGGCCGCTTTGACGGGCCACCTTGTGCTCTCTACGCTCCACACGAATGATGCACCATCGACGGTCTCGCGTCTCGTTAACATGGGCATCGAGCCGTTCCTCGTTGCCACATCGGTCAACATTATTCAGGCCCAGCGGCTGATACGCCGGATCTGCGGCGAATGCAAAGAGGACTACCACGTGCCGGTCGACGGTTTGATCGAGATCGGTTTCACAAAGGACGAGGCGGCCTCGCTAAAGCTGTACAAAGGCCGAGGTTGTGCGACCTGTAACAATACTGGATTCAAAGGCCGAGTTGGCCTATACGAAGTTATGGAGATCACGGACGAACTCCGCGAACTCATTATCATTGGCGCAAGCGCAATGGAATTACGGAGAAAAGCGATAGAACTCGGGATGATAACGCTTCGCGAATCGGGCCTGTGCAAGATTCGCGAGGGCATCACGACCATTGAGGAGGTCGTAAAGGAAACCGTCCTATAGGAAGTCTGGAGGAAATATGTTGTTCAGGGCAATCGCATTATCATTGGCACTCCTGATCGGCGGAGCGACGATCATTCCGCTCGCGACCGAGTTAGCTGAGGCCGGCCAGCGCAAGCCGAAGAAGAAAAAGAGGTACTGGCGCGGCGTCAAGAAGTATTCCAAACGCTGGTGGCAGCTTTATCGGGCCCAGGAGCGGAGAAAAAAGCTCCGGGCAAAGAGGAGGCGCGCGTTGCGTTTGCGGCAGCTTCGTTTGGCCAAGGCCCGATCGACGCAGCCGTCGCGCACACGGGATTCATGGCGTTCGACTGGAACCAAGGTGTACAAACCCGACGCTTCGCCCCAAACTGTCCTGCCGTCGGGCGACCCGGCACCGGCGGGATGGCGTCAGGCGACCGTTTCACCGACGGAGCTTCAGTTTCGCGTTGACAATTCGTCCGGAGCTCAGGTCGGTTCGGCATCTATCTCGGTTGTCGGCCCGGCCCTGATGCCAGGCGAATACAATCGAAAGTCCGTCGGGGGCGTTGCCACTTCGGCGCTAAGGCGTGATGTGATCGACCGCATGATCCGCGAGAATGGGTGGGTCGTCAATGACTATCAGAAGGACATCGCCGGACAATCGGTTTACGTCGTCGTAGCGCAATCGCAGGCTCGCAACGGCCAGGTACAGTCGCGTATGTTCTATTTCACCGAGGTTGAAGGCAAGATCTACACCGTTGCAACCAATTCGCCGATGCAGGAGGCAGAACGTCTGGCCGACGAATCGGAAAAGGTGATCAACTCTCTCAAATCACGTGTCCGCTCGACCCAGCGGGCGTCTAACTAACTCGAGACCTCTCCCACTCTATATCGTATGAACCACGAACCATCAGCCGCTGATTCCGGTATCACACTGCCGGACCTCCTTCGGAAAATGACCGAGATGGGCGGATCGGACCTGCACCTCTCTACAAACTCCGCCCCTCAGGTGCGTGTCCACGGCCATCTCTCACCTCTGCCCGGCTACGCGGCGCTGACACCGTCCGACACGAAACGACTCGCATACTCCGTGCTTACGGACGCTCAGAAGCACCGCTTCGAGGAAAACCTCGAGCTCGACTTCTCGTTCGGCCTGAAGGGAATGTCGCGATTCCGTGCCAATCTTTTTAATCAGAAGGGTGCGGTCGGTGCGGTTTTTCGCGCAATACCGTACGAGATCAAGACGTTTGACGCATTGGGCCTGCCGCCGATCATAAGCGACCTATGCAAGAAGCCTCGAGGGCTGATCCTGGTTACGGGCCCGACAGGTTCGGGTAAATCGACCACTCTTGCGTCGATGGTGGACAAGATCAATATTGACCGTCACGACCACATCCTGACGATCGAGGACCCGATCGAATTCCTGCATAATCACAAGAACTGCGTCGTAAATCAACGTGAGGTGGCGGCTGACACGCATTCGTTCGGTGCGGCCCTGAGAACGGCTCTCCGACAGGATCCTGACGTGGTGCTAGTTGGCGAAATGCGTGACCTTGAGACGATCGAGATGGCGCTTCGCATCGCGGAAACCGGCCACTTGACGTTTGCGACGCTGCACACGAATTCGGCTTACTCGACGATCAATCGAATCATCGACGTTTTTCCGGCCGAGCAGCAGGCACAGGTGCGGACGCAGCTTTCGCTCGTGCTCGAAGGCATCATGTGCCAGTCCCTGTTGCCAAAGGCCTCGGGCGATGGCCGGTGCATGGCGCTGGAAATTCTGGTCCCGAATTCCGCCATCCGTAATCTCATCCGCGAGGACAAGATCCACCAGATCTACTCAATGATGCAGACCGGTCAGGACAAGTTTGGGATGCAGACCTTTAACCAGTCGCTCGCGACGCTCTATCACAAGCGGCAGATCACGCTCGAAGTGGCTATGCAGCGTTCGTCGAATCCGGACGAACTAAAAGAGCTGATCGAACGCGGCAGCGGGCTGAATGATGCCTACGGCGGCCGCGTCAGGCCCAATGCCCCACACACCGCCGGCAGCCCGTATGCACAGGGCCGCCCGATAGGTGAACGTCCGCCGGTGCGATAAATGGAGAACGGAGAATTGAAAATGGAAGATAGACCACCATTCATAAATTCTCGCCTCTCGATTCTCAAATCTCAATTCGGAGTCAACCATGCCAACATTTGTTTTTAAGGGAAGAAATCGGCTCAACGAACTCATCGCGGGCGAACGCGATGCGGCAAGTCAGGACGAGCTGCGAGCGCTGCTCAGACGCGAGCAGATCATCGTCACGCAAGCGTCAGAGAAGGGCCGCGAGATATCGATACCGAAACTCGGCCGCCGTAAGAAGGTCAAGGCTAAGGAACTCGCGGTTTTTACGCGGCAATTCTCGGTCATGATCGACGCCGGACTGCCTCTGGTGCAGTGTCTCGACATCCTCGCCGAGCAGCAGTTGAACGCATTCTTCAAGGACGTTTTACGGCAGGTTCGGCAGAATGTGGAAGAAGGTTCGACGCTCTACGCAGCGCTCGAACGCCATCCAAAAGTCTTCGACAATCTCTACACTCACATGGTCGAAGCCGGCGAAACCGGCGGTGTCCTTGACCTGATCCTGCAGCGCCTCGCGACCTTGATCGAAAAGGTCGTGAAGCTCAAGCGCAGCATCGTCTCGGCATCGATCTATCCGGCTGCTGTTGTTGCGGTCGCCATAGGTGCGATCGCCGTGATCATGATCGTGGTGATCCCGCAGTTTGAGCAGATCTTTCTCGGCCTTCTGGGCCCGGGCGAAGCCCTGCCGCTGCCGACCCGTATCGTGATGGCGATAAGCGGATTTCTCGCAGGTTGGGGCGGCTTGGCGACACTTGTCTTCCTGATCGCCGCTGGTGTCGGATTGCGTTTCTATTATAGGACGCCAAAGGGCCGGTGGCAGATCGACAAACTCCTGCTCAAGCTGCCGATATTCGGGCCGATCATCCGAAAGATCGCTGTCGCTCGGTTCTCACGCATCCTGTCAACACTGCTTTCATCGGGCGTTCCGATTCTACAATCGCTCGATATCACCGCCAAGACTGCGGGCAACGTGCTGGTCGAGGATGCGATCCTCAAGGTCCGCGCCGGCGTTGAACGGGGCGAGAACTTTGTCGATCCGCTCAAGGCCACCGATGTGTTTCCGCACATGGTCGGCCAGATGGTCGGCGTCGGCGAACAGACCGGCGCACTCGACGCGATGCTCAGCAAGATCGCCGATTTCTATGAAGATGAGGTCGATACGGCCATCGCCGACCTGCTCGCCATGATCGAGCCGGTCCTGATCGCCTTCCTCGGCGTCACGATCGGATCGATAGTCATATCAATGTACCTGCCGCTCTTCACCCTGATCGGAAAACTCTCAGGCGGAGCGAAGTAGAATCGTCAGTATCGACCAATAAGGGTCTCCTCCGGGGCACCCTTTTTGCCTTCAGTCATTTTGCCCCAACTACGTGAAACGCTAATCGTAGCCGGATAAGCGCTGATATAAGGACATTAGAACTGTTCCCTTTCATCCGCTTCAAGTTCGTACACAGCACACGCAGGCAGAGGTGCCCGCGGTCCGATCCGTTGGCGCGGGAACCGCGGGGGTCGTCCATCCCGCATTCTCTTGTCGGTTTATATCCGCGCGATTGGCGGCTGAGCCTCCGAGATCCGGTCGCTACCGCTCCCGGTTCTGAATGAGGCGCTCGACGTATTTGGCGATGATGTCGGTTTCGAGATTCACAGGGTCGCCGGGCGTTAATGATGCGAGATTCGTCGCGGTCCATGTTTTAGGGACGACGGCGATGTCAAAATGTTCGTCGGAGAGGGCGGCGATAGTGAGGGAGATGCCTTCGACGGCGACGGAGCCCTTTTCGACAAAGTAGCGGCCCAGGTCGGCCGGGAAGCCGATCTTGACCGTCAGAAAATCACCCTCGGGCGTGGCCGATATGAATGTTCCGCGGCCGTCGACGTGGCCCTGGACGATGTGGCCGCCGAATCGCGTGGTCGGCAGCATCGCGCGTTCCAGATTGACGGGCGAACCTGCCTTAAGGTCTCCGAGTGTTGTTCGATCTAAAGTCTCGGGCGAGATATCGGTTGAAAAGAAACTGGATGATACATCGACGGCGGTCAGGCAGACGCCGTTGACGGCGATTGAATCGCCATTCGCGAGATCGCTTGTGACGATGCTTGCGGCGATTTGCAAACGGGCGCCGGCCGGCAACAGTGTGAGTGATGCTACCGAGCCTAGTTCTTCAATGATGCCGGTGAACAATGCTCGTTAACCTAGAACCATGGCTTCTTGTTTTGAACGTAGGTGCGGACGAATTCCTCGTCAGATTTTGTAAGGTACATGATGCCTTCGATCAGGCCAATGACCCCGACCGCCACGGGAATAAACACGCCGACACCGCATGTGATAAACGTGATCACGAGGCCGATGAGATAGGCCGACAGCATTATGATGCCTTCGTTCTGATAACCGAGGATGAATTTATGGACGCCGAATCCGCCGAGCAACAGGCCGCAGATACCGGCGGCGATCTTCTTATCGGCCCCGGGCAGTTTCTGTCCCGGCATCTGCTGGAGAGGCATACCGATCTGCGGCAGCACTGTGCCGCAGTTTGAGCACATGCCGGTTCCGGCCATGTTCTGTGATCTGCAGTTAGGACAAGTAATGTATTGTGTTGCCATACGGCCTCCTGTATGAACTGAATGCAGTTTACATCATCCGAGATCGTTCGTGATAGATCATCTGCAAATGACCGATCACCTGAAAGTCTCGCACTGTCGCATGTTGCCGGACTGTGCGCCGCGGGTGAACCATTCGATCCGCTGTTTGGACGAGCCATGTGTGAACGAATCGGGGACGACAAAGCCCTGCGTGCGTTTCTGGATCATGTCATCACCAACGGCAGCGGCGGCGCGGATCGCCTCTTCGGCGTCGCCGGTTTCGAGGCGGTTTTGCTTGGCGGCGAAATTTGCCCATACACCGGCGTAGCAGTCGGCCTGCAATTCGAGAGCGACGGATAAGCGATTATTCTGGCCGGCGCTCTGGACGCGGTCCATGATACCGGTGAGGTTCTGGATATGGTGGCCAAATTCATGGGCTATCACGTATGCCTGCGCAAAATCGCCCGGGGCCTTGAACTCTCGCTTCAACTCATTAAAGAACTCGAAATCGAGATACAGGTTGTAGTCGCCAGGACAGTAGAACGGGCCGCTCGCCGCCGTAGCGAAACCGCACGCGGACGACACCTGACCTGAGAACAGGACTAGCTTCGGGTCCTGATAGCGGACGCGCGGGTTCTGTTCAGGCAGAGTGCGCCGCCAGCCGTCTTCGAGATTGCCCATGATGGCGCCGACAAACTGCCGCTGTTCGTCCTGCGTCACGGCCTTGTTCGCCGCCTGGCCGGGCGGTGGAACGTCCCCGCCGGCCGGGCCGCTCTGATTGAGGAACTGGCTCGGGTCACCACCGCACAGATAGATCGCAAGGGCGATGACAAGAACACCGAGGCCGCCCCCGCCGATCATCGCCGGCCCGCCGAGGCCGCGTCGGTCCTCTACATTTGTACTCTGCCGCTGATCTCTCCAACGCATAGGTTCGTGTTCCCGCTAACGCATTTTATTAAGCGATTCTAGCACCGTTCAGTGTTGGCGGCTAAGGAAAATCCTACTAGTTGATGCATTTGAGATAACTTCTTGACAGATACGAATTTAGAGGACTATTATTCATAGCACGCTTTACTTAGGTTTTCTCACCTCAGTTTCCGACCGACAGGAGGAAGTATGATCAAACTGGATATCGTCAATCTGGTCGCAGACCGGACGGGCGTGCCCAAGCAGAAGGCCGAGCAGGTTGTGGATTCGCTCTTTGAGGCGATGAAGGAGGCCCTGGCCAATGGAAATAGGATCGAGCTGCGCGGCTTTGGTGTTTTTGTCGTAAAGGCGCGCAAGCGCGGCGTCGGGCGAAATCCACGCACCGGCACGGAAGTGCCTATCCCGGCGGGCAAGACCATTAGGTTCAAGCCCGGCAAGGAGCTTTCGGCCAAGACCGTAGGATAAGCTGATCACAGTATTCTTGCATCGCAGAAGCGCGAGGTTGCGGGCAACCTTGTGGTTCTGCGATTCTTTGCTTAGATGACCGAATCAGAATCTCTCGACGCTCTCTATCGTGACCGTCCCGTCCTAAAACCCACAAAGCGCGCCTACGCAAGGCACTTGCTGTTGCTGCTAGTCACGCTCTGCACGGCGACCGTGGCGGGAACGATGTTCCCGTTCGGTGCGATCGATATGTTCCCGACGGACGATCCGCAGACGGCGTCTGAATTCTTGAGTTTCCTGGCGTCGCTGCCGGTCAGGTATTTTGTGATGATCGGGACGACCGTCAAGATGATCCTCAGCCATTGGGAGCTATTGAGATACGGCCTAAGCTTCTCGCTCTCGCTGTTGTTTATCCTGATCAGCCATGAAATGGGCCATTATGTCGCGTGCCGCATCTATCGCGTAGATGCGACGCTGCCGTTCTTTATCCCGACGCCGCCGATGCTTGGGCCGGCCGGTACCTTCGGAGCGTTCATCAAAATACTCTCGCCAATGCCGTCGAGGCGGGCTGTATTTGATATCGGCGTGGCCGGGCCGATCGCCGGATTTGCGGCGCTGATACCGATCGCATTGATCGGGCTGGCAACTATGCAAACGATTCCGCCCGAACAACTCGTTGACCGCCAGGGGATCCTGACATTCACGGATCCGCTGTTGATGCGGTTGCTGGCAGTATTTTTTGGTATCGACCTGCAGTTTGGGATGGGCAATGCGTTCTACTTCGCCGCATGGGTTGGCCTGTTGGTGACGGCCCTGAACCTGATACCGTCAGGCCAACTAGACGGCGGCCATGCGATCTACGCCGTGTTCGGCGAGAGGGTGCATTACTGGACAGGCCGGATCGCATTCGTCGTGATGGCGACGTTGTCTGTTCTCGGGTTCTACTTCTTTAGCAGCCCCAGCGGCTTTTTGATAGCCGTGATCTTAGCCGTGATGATGCGAATCCGTCACCCGCAGCCGTGGGACATGACACCGCTTGACGCAAAAAGGAAGGCCGTAGCCCTCCTTACGCTGGTGATCTTTGCCCTCTGTTTTGTGCCGTTTCCCATACAAATCAATTAACCGCAAAGAGGCGCAGGAAGCACAAGAGCCAGAATCCTATTTGTGCTTTTGGGCCTTTTTGCGGCTATTCTTCGTTACCCCGGTGAAGGCAACAGGCCCTTGATCTCTGTCACCATCCGTTCGACGTCCTCGTCGCCGTCGAGGGCGATCATAAAGAAATCGTAGCTCGTCTTGAAGCAGACCATGCCGTTGCCAAAAAACCATACGCCCTCGAGCAGCGGATTGCCGCCGATTATGCTGCCGATGGGAAAGCCCGTGACGCTGCCCGCATCAAAGATGTTGGTCATCATGACCGCACCCGAGGCGAATGAGAACGCGCCCAGCAGCGGCGCGCCGACGCGTTTTGCGATGTCGCGTTCGAACGCAATACGTTCGGCGTCGGCCTGATTGAGGGCTCCTTTGTCGATAAGCTCTTCACGACGTTTGAGATAGCCATCGAAACTCTCGGCGAGTTTCTTTACCGTGAATGTCGGTATGGCCGAATTGAGCAGCCAGTGCGAAGTGAGGCCCGTAAAGATGACTCCAAGCCCTGCCCCGATCGCCATTGAAACACCTGTCGTGGCAGCCCGCAGCGGATCTTCGCGTGTCCAGTCGACGGCTTTCTTTGCTGATCTCAAGCCTGAGTCGAGCGTCGTCGAGATACTCGAGCCAAAGCCGACGACCCTTGCCACGCGTTTGGCATTGGTGCTGACGGTGTCCGCAGCGTCGCCGACAAAGTCTGTAGCTTTTTCAGCCGTATCGACGACCACACCGCCGGCCTTTGAGCCTACGTCGGTTGCGGCCTCACGGACCGGTTCGCTGGCATTCCAGGCCGTTTTTGCAGCCTCGCCGGCGAGACTTGCAGCGTCCTCAGTGACCTTTACCGCACGGCGGCCGATATCGCTTTTCTCAGCTTCAGTCTTGATGTAATCGGCTCCGGTCTTTGCGGCGTCGACGAGCGTTTTTGCTCCACCCTCGATCTTTTCTTTAATGCCGTATTGCGAATCGATCTCATCGAGCTTTTCGCTCGCCTTTTTTGTCCAACTGCTAAATGTTTCTTTCAGGTCGCCCATACACTTTCCTTTTATCACAAAAGTGATGTATCGGATACGGTTTTATCGACGTGAATGTTCGGCGGACGAACCGTCAGCAGTAGAAGTATTGCGAGGATCGAGACTGACGCGCTGGTGAGAAACGCAGTTGTCGGGCCAAGCTGCGTCCAGACCAGGCCAAACAAAAGCGATGCCGGAAAGACCGTGATCCCAAACGCCAAATTATACAGCCCATAGGCCGTACCGCGCTGTGAATCTGGCACCATATCGGCGACGAAAGCCTTTTCGACGCCCTCGGTCATTCCGAAATAGGCGCCGTAAATAATGAACAGCACCCATGCCTGCCACGCGTTGCTGACAAATGCGAATCCGGCATAGACGGCCGCGTAAACGAGCCAACCACCGACGATGAGCGTCTTTCGGCCAACCTTATCAGAGAGGTCACCGCCGACCAAAGAAAAAACGACCTTGCTGATGTGAAGGGCCATCCAGAGCAGCGGCAGCACGACGGGCGAGATGCCCGCGTCGGCAGCGCGGAGCAACAGGAAAGCGTCCGTAGAATTCGAGAGTGTAAAAAGTGCGATGACGATAAGGAACCGTTTGAAGTTGCTGTCAAAGCCGGTGAGCGACAGTTTCGGCGGCTCGGCATCCGCGGGCGGGTGGTGCGGCTTCTCCTTGACAAAGAAAATGACGATCAGCAGGCCGATAACCACGGGGACAGACGCGAACAGGAAGACCCATTGATATTCGGCGATCGTCGGGCTTTGCGAATTCGCAGCAAAGAGCCAAAGGAGGACAAAGCCGACTACGGGGCCAATAACCGCGCCGAGGTGGTCAGCTGCTCGATTAAACCCGAACGCAAATCCTCGCTCTCTCGCATCAACGCTCTCAGCGATCAGCGCATCGCGCGGTGCGCCGCGGATGCCCTTGCCAACGCGGTCCGTCATCCTCACACCAAGGACCTGAGTCCATGTTGTGACGAAGCCGAGTGCGGGCCGTGTAACGGCCGCCAGAGCATAGCCAGCGAGGACAGGCAGTTTGCGCCGACCGCTGCGGTCGCTGAGCCAGCCCGAGATGAGCTTGAGGAGGCTCGCGATAGATTCTGCAAAGCCCTCGATCATGCCTATGGCGAACGGGGATGCTCCCAACGATAGGGCGAGGAACGCCGGCAGCAGCGGGTAGATGATCTCACTCGATACATCGTTCAGCAGGGCGACCGAGCTCAGCGCAACGACATTACGTGGAAGTGAAAAGTAGCGACGCCAGACGGCGGGCTTTCGGACTGTCCGTTCGGCAGCCATGCTATCGATGTCAGCGGGTGCGCACGCGGGGCGGTGGCCCCGGACGCGGGCGTTCTGAGCTTAAATATCCGAGATACGTCAAGCCAAGGCTGCCCGCGGCCGCGACGATGAGGATCGCACCAACGACAATGAGTCGGACGGCCATCTTGACGGATCTGCGGAGAAAGAAGAACACAAAGGCGGCGACGGCCGTCGCGACGAGAAAAAGGACGACACCGGCTGCCGCACCGATCAGGCCGCTGACCGGAGCCATATCTAAAAGGAACAGGGTCATCGCAGATCGGGCTCCATTTCCTCCATCTCTACTCCGGTGATGCCTGACGACTCGCCGGGCATGGTGTACTGCTCATCCGCCCACGCACCAAAATCGAGCAGCTTACACCGCTCGGAGCAGAATGGGCGATGTTCGTTGCCCTGAAACTCGGTTTCGGTGCCGCATTGCGGACATCTTACGACCGGCATGAGTCAGAGACTAACACAGCTATTGGTTCTGATCGTAAAGCCGCAGCGAACCCAGCATGTTGCGAAATGCATAGTTGTAGTTGTCAGATTCATCCTCGGGGGCCACCGTTGTCGCGTAGACGATCAGGTCACCGCTGAACCTTGCAACAAAGATATTAACGATCTCCGTTCGTCCGGTGATGGGCGAACGGCCTGCGAGCGTTGCCATATAGCCCGGGCGTCCCGCGACCGTAGTGCGCGAGTACCGGCTGCGAACACGCAGGTATGAATTTGCCTGGAGAACGTCATTCAAGTAGCTGTCAGCGCCTACATCAAAGCTGTATTCATCGCCTTTATAGAGGCCGATCATTGCACCATGCGTTATGCCGCTGTCGCCGTAGGCGCCGTCAGGTGCAAACTGAACACTGTCGCCGCCCGTGAAATCGCGCCAGTTGCCCGGGACGCTGACGCGCATCCAGTTCAGGCTCGTGTATTGTCGCGTTCGACCGGACGGATACGGAACATTCTGCCGGTAACGTCCGCCTGCGGTCGGGTTCGGTGTTCCTTGGCCCTGAGATTCCTTCTCGATCTGTGCCATCGTCTTGGCAGGCGGCATGGCGCGCAGGCGTGACTGTATTTGCGTGAATCCGGGCGAAAATCGCGGCGGCGCAGGGCCGATCCGTAAGCTCTCGGCCATCCGATTTATCTTCTCGAATCGATTGCCCGGATCGGGATGGCTTGAGAGCCACTCTGGTGCGCCGCCCTTGTTCTCGGCCGCGATGGTTCGGAATACGTTCGCCAGGTCGCGTGGGTCATAGCCGGCCTCGGCCATGATCTGCGCTCCCAGTTGGTCGGCCTGCGTCTCATATTCTCGGCTATATTTCGTCATCCATGCCGTCGCACCTAACATGCCGAGTTGGGCGCCGGCCTCGCCGGCGAGGACTGCACCGCCGAGCACCATACCCAGCATTCCAAGCTGATTCTTCCAACTGCTCTGTTTCGTTGCCTGGGCCGTCGCATGGCGAAGGGCGACGTGGCTGATCTCGTGCGCCATGACGCCGGCCATCTCGCCTTCACTGCGGGCCTTTTCGATCATTCCGCGATTCACGTACATCGGGCCGCCGGGCAGGGCAAAAGCGTTGAGGTCACTCGCATTCACGATCCTAAATCGGTAGACAAATTCAGACCTTCGGAACTGGATCGGCATCTTCTGCACCAGCCTGCTTCCGACTCGCGACACATAGTCAGTGGCTTCACGATCGTTCACAAAAGGAAGCTTGGCCTCGATCTCGCGGGCTGCATCATTACCGAGTTTTATGTCGTCTGAGACCTTGTACTTATTCTTGGGTGGCTTGATGTCAGAGACCTGTGCCGTTGCTGCCACAGGTACGAGCAATATCGTGACAGCCAAGGCACCTGCCGCAAACTGTCTCCCGATGAACGATCTCTTCATGTTTTCCTCCGTGATAGTTTGGTCGATTATAAGGCGTGCCGAGGCCGGTTGCTAGGATGAGGCGCCCATAAGCGCCGGTTTGCCCTAAAAAGTCCGTATTATTTTCATTACCTTTGGCGCGATTAGACAAATGTTCGTGTGGTCTACTATATTTGTCTTTCATCTCGATATCCTGTTACCGGAGACCATAGAACATGGGATTTAGCTTACTTCCGCGCGAGGACCAGTATTTCAGCCTTTTTATTCAAATGGCTGAGAAGATACAGGAGGCTTCAAGCGCTCTGCTGGACATGCTCGAAGGCCCGTCGGGCGAATACGAGACCGCTTCAAAACGTATCAAGAGCGTCGAGCATGAGTGCGACGAGTTGACCCATACGATCACGACCCGACTGAACAAGTCATTCATTACGCCATTCGATCGAGAAGATATCTACACATTATCAGTGGCCCTCGATGATGTCTGCGATTATATCGATGCGGCGGCGCGGGCGGCTGTGATCTACAACGTGCGGGAGGTCAACGAACACATTATTGACCTCGCCCGCGTTATTACCAAACAGGCGCATGAGATACAGTCCGCGGTCGTCCTGCTCAAGGACGGCAAAGGCATGAGCCGCCATCTGCTCGAGATACAGCGGTTGGAGAATGATGCGGATGAGGTCTACTTCAAGTCTATCGGTGAACTGTTTAAGAACCCGGGCGATCCTCTGACGATCATCAAACTCAAAGAGCTTTACGAGATACTCGAGAACGCCACGGACAGGTGCGAGAGCGTCGCGAACATCATTGAGTCGATAGTCCTGAAACACAACTAATCAGTAATCAGTGGATACCCAAACCGCCTCACTTGCCCTCGTCGTTGTCATCATTCTCGTCGCGCTCGCATTTGACTATGTGAACGGCTTTCACGACGCTGCGAATTCGATCGCGACCGTCGTGGCAACGAGGGTTCTCAGTCCGGGCGCGGCGGTCGCGATGGCCGCATTCTTCAACTTCATCGCAGTCGTCGTTTTTGGAACGGCGGTTGCCAAGACCGTTGGCGGCGACATGGTCAATATCACGGTGATCCCGGCCGGTGACCAGCTTTTTGTGCTGCTTGCGGGCGTGATAGGCGCGATCATCTGGAACCTGATCACCTGGTATCTCGGATTGCCCACGTCAAGCTCGCACGCGTTGGTAGGCGCGTATGCCGGCGCGGCGATCGTCTCCTACGGCTGGCACTTCGGCTTTGGGAGCGCGCAGATGGTGCTCAAGGCAGAAGGCTGGATCAAGACGCTCATCTTTATCGTCTGCTCGCCGCTGATCGGTATGCTGCTGGGCTTTACGCTGATGGTGCTGGTTTACTGGATATTCCATCGCGTATCGGTCAATCGCGTTGACCGCATCTTTCGCTTTGGCCAGCTTTTTTCGGCTGCGGCATACTCGCTCGGCCATGGCGGCAATGACGCGCAAAAGACGATGGGCATCATCACCATTGCCCTCGTCGCCGGAGGCTTTCTTCAGCTAACGCCCGCGGGTAAGTTGCCTGATGTGCCCTTATGGGTCGAGGTCGCGGCCTGCGCGGCGATAGCTCTCGGAACGCTGTCAGGCGGTTGGCGCATCGTCAAAACTATGGGCACAAAGATCGTCAAACTTCAGCCGGTGGGCGGCTTCTGCGCTGAAACGGCAGGTGCGATAACGCTCTTTGGCGCAACTGCCTTTGGCATTCCGGTATCGACCACGCATACGATCACCGGCTCGATCGTCGGCGTCGGCTCGGCAAAGCGTTTCTCCGCTGTCAAATGGGGCGTCGCCGGCCGCATCGTCTGGGCCTGGGTCCTGACGATCCCAGCCGCCGCCGCCATTGCCGCCCTCTCTTACGCGATCATCCTGCTGATCGAGAAGATAGCGGGCGTGGCCTGAGTACGACAAGGGTTGCGCATACTCCACCAAAGTGACATCATTTTTTTAATGTTAACGGTTGTCGAACAGGCGAGAACGCTCGAGGTTTCGTCGTAATGAGCGATGCGGAGATTGAGGAGAGCATCGAGTCCGCACGCGAGGCCTTGGGACGGCGCGTGGTGATCTTGGGACACCATTATCAGCGTGATGACGTTGTTCGGCATGCAGACCTGACGGGCGACAGTTTTCAAATTGTCGGTGATGGCATCGCGGACGGATGCGGGCGGCCTTTCGGTATGCTCGGGGCGGGAAACTGAATTCGAGCAGAAGAAGGCGTATAATCAGGTCTGGAGCTGCGGCTTATGAATGAGATCATTTTCCTTGTAGAGAATGCGGTCGAGGGCGGCTACATTGCGCGTGCATTGGGCCAGTCGATCTTTACCGAGGGCGACGATATCGAGCAGCTTCGAGTGAATATTCGAGATGCGGTCGATTGCCACTTTGACGAGGGCGACGAAAGACCCAAGGTGATAAGGCTGCACTTTGTAAGCGAAGAAGTAATGGCAGCATGAGGATCCCGCGCGACGTTTCGGGGGGTGAACTGGTCAAGGCTCTCAAGGTTCTCGGCTATGTACAGACGCGTCAAACCGGGAGCCACATCCGGCTAACTACTTCAGAAAATGGGACCCACCACATAACCGTTCCGTATCATCAACCACTAAGGATTGGCACGTTGGCATCGATCCTCGACGACATAGCTGCCCATCATAAAATGAGCCGGAGCGAGCTGCTGTTGCTTCTCGATCTATGAGTACTATGCATACAGACGTCCTGGAACAAGTCAGAGCCCTCGAGGACTTCCTCGTGATGTCGGATGAGGCTATTGCCGAATCTATTGAGGCGGCGCGCGAGGCGTTGGGGCCGCGGGTAGTTATTCTGGGGCATCATTACCAGCGTGACGATGTGGTGAGGCATGCCGACCTGACGGGCGATAGTTATCAATTGTCGGTGATGGCTTCGCAAACCGATGCGGACTACATTGTCTTTTGCGGTGTCCATTTTATGGCCGAGTCGGCCGATGTGCTCGGCAAGGCGTCGCAGCGGGTGATCCTGCCTGATATGGGTGCGGGCTGTTCGATGGCTGATATGGCGTCGGTAGATCAGGTCGAGGACGCCTGGGAACAGCTTGGCGAGATCGGCGTTTTGGACCAGCGAGTCGCTCCGATTACCTATATGAACTCGACAGCAGCGATAAAGGCCTTTTGCGGCCGGAACGAGGGCGTCGTCTGCACGTCGTCAAATGCGATCCCGCTATTCGATATCTATCTGAAAGAGTTTGACAAGATGTTCTTTTTCCCCGACCAGCACCTGGGCCGCAATACGGGAGCGAACTTTGGGATACCGCTCGATCAGATGGTGCTGTGGAATCCGCATCAGGAACTTGGCGGCAATACGGCAGAGCAGCTGCGTGAGGCGAAGCTGATACTATGGCGCGGACATTGTTCGGTCCATGGCCGCTTTAAGGATTGGCATGTCGATAAGGTCCGCGACGAGGTGCCGGGCGTAAAGGTGCTGGTGCATCCTGAATGCACTCGCGAGGTCGTCGAAAAAAGCGATCTTAACGGATCGACATCGTTCATCATCAAGACCGTTGAGAATTCACCGTCCGGCTCAAAGTGGGCCATCGGGACTGAGGTAAATCTCGTCAATAGGTTGGCAAAGCGCTTTCCGGACAAGGAGATCCATTTGCTCGCCCCCGACCTCTGCATGTGCGCAACGATGTATCGTATCGCCCCGCAAAACCTGGCATGGGCGTTGGACAACCTGGCGAACGGCGTTGTCGTCAATGAGATCATCGTTGACGACGAGACGAAGCACTACGCCCGCATCGCGCTCGACCGGATGATCTCGATGACCGAAAGGAATAATTAACCACGGATAAACACAGATGGACACAGAATGAAGAATTATTCTGTGCATCTGTGTTTATCCGTGGTTAGAACTTCTTGCTTTATTTATGGTGGTCGAACAGAATGAAAGCATGACCGAGACCGGTAGTCCTGTCGTTTCGCGGCTGCGATGCAGCGAAATCATGACGACGAGTGTTCATACGGCGGGGCCTCAGGCGACGTTGAGCGAGGTTGCGGCCATCATGCGCAGCGGCGATGTAGGGGCTGTCCCGATCATTGATGAAGGCCGTCTGATAGGAATCGTTACTGACCGAGACATGGTTGTAAGGGCGATTGCCGACGGCATCTCTGGCAACGCTCCGATCTCGCAGGTGATGACGAAAGAACTGTTTACTGCCGGCCCGGACGATTTTGCGTTTGAGGCAATTCGGCTGATGGGCAACAAACAGGTCAGGCGTATACCGGTGGTGGCGTCCGACGGCTCACTGGCCGGGATCATTGCGGTGGCGGACGTTGCTCTGAGCATGGAAGACGAAGGAGAGATCGCGGCGACGCTCGGCGATATATCGAGCGGAGCAGCATTCTGGGGAAAACGTTAATTGGCCAGATCGTTCAATCGGCAATTCCAGTTTGTCGGCTCGTCAAAAGACGTGCGCAGCGGCCAACTATGGTATCCGGCGGCGGACGTCTTTCAGACGCCGGACGGCTGGGTCGTAAAGGTTGAGTTGGCAGGCGTTTCGGCAGAGGATATCGAGATCGATATACAGGGCAACGTCCTGTATATCGCAGGCTGCCGGCGAGACCGCAGCTGCGCCGCGGGTGTTTCCTATCAGCAGATGGAGATAACCTACAGCAATTTTGAGAAGACGCTCAGGTTTCCGGCTGCGATCGACAATGCGAGGGTCGAGCATGAGTTCGAGAATGGACTCTTGATCATAACGCTCAAGAAGGGTGAGTAATGGCGGACGAAGTACAGGAACAGGCCTTCAAGACGCAGGAAATAAAGTTGCCGGAGCAGCTTGAGATCGCGGTGCTGCCCCTGCAGAATACGACGCTTTTCCCCGACACGGTCGTGCCGCTCGCTGTTGGCCGGGAACGTTCGACCAAGGCCGTTGAATCCTCGCTTGCGACCGAAGAGAAGCTGCTCGCCTGCATTACGACAAAGTCCGAGAATGTGACCGGTGACGACGCAAAGCCGTCAGACATCTACACGGTCGGGACACTCGTCAACATCAAGCGGATGATGCGCACAGACGATGTGATGCAGCTCATAGTTCAAGGGATGCGCCGCTTTGAGGTTATCGAGTGGACGGCCGAACAGCCGTACTTAAAGGCGAAGATCCTCGTGCTTGAAGAGCTGCGGCGCGTCGATGAGGAAGAGATCGAGGCCCTCAAGCGCAACATTCACGGGATGATCCAGGAGGCCCTGGCACTGCTCCCGCAGGTTCCGCCTGAGATCCGCGTCGCCGTTACCTCACAGGAAGATCCTGTTCAACTTTCATATTTTCTCGCCTCTGTTCTTGATCTCGGAACTGAGACAGAGCAGAAGATGCTTGAATCCTCGACCGTTGACGGGCTGCTGACGCTTACACACGCCGCCTTGGCGCGCGAGCTTGAGATCATGCAGATCCGTTCAAAGATCGCCAACGAAGCCCAGCACGAAATGGACAAGTCGCAGCGCGATTATGTGCTGCGGCAGCAAATGAAGGCGATCCAAAAAGAGCTTGGCGAGGACGAATCCGGTGAACAGGCCGAGGCGGGCCAACTGCGGACACGGCTCGAGGAGGCCGATCTGCCGGATGATGTGCGTAAAGAGGCCGAACGCGAACTAAAGCGCATGGAGGCATTGCCGCAAGCCGCTCCCGATTATCATGTGATCCGCACATATCTCGAGTACATCCTCGAATTGCCGTGGCGTAAGTCAGGTCAGGAAAAGCTTGATCTTAAGGAGGCCCGAAAAGTGCTCGATGAGGATCACTACGGCCTCGAAGATATAAAGGAACGCATTCTGGAATCGCTTGCCGTCGTTAAGCTTCGTCCGGACAGTAAAAGTCCGATACTGCTCTTCGTCGGCCCGCCGGGCGTTGGCAAGACGTCGCTGGGGCGCTCGATCGCTCGAGCGCTGGGTAGGGAGTTTGATCGGCTAAGCCTCGGCGGGATGCGCGATGAGGCTGAACTTCGCGGCCATCGACGGACCTACATCGGAGCGATGCCGGGCCGCATTATTCAGAGCCTTCGGCGCGTGGGCGTCAACAATCCCGTAATGATGCTGGACGAGATAGACAAGCTCGGTGCGGATTTTCGCGGCGATCCGGCGTCGGCATTGCTTGAGATATTAGATCCGGCGCAGAACAATACATTTCGCGATAACTATCTCGACCTGCCGTTTGACCTTTCCAAGGTCTTCTTTATCGCAACGGCCAATCAACTCGGCCCGATTCCGATGCCGCTTCGCGATCGGATGGAGATCATCCAGCTTGCGGGCTATAGCGACCGTGAAAAGTTGAATATTGCCAAGCAGTATCTCGTGCCGAGACAGATCGAGGAGAATGGCCTGACGAAGGACCAACTGGCCATCACCGATGACGCTATCAATTTATTGTCCACGCGATACACGCGTGAGGCCGGCGTCAGGCAGCTTGAGCGCTCGATAGGCAATCTCGCCCGAAAGGTGGCATTAAAGGTCGCCGAAGGCTCGACGGAGAATGTCACGATATCTGCCGAAGAGGTCCGCGGCTATCTCGGTCCGCCAAAAGTATTCCCTGAGGAAGCCCGAAAAGAACTGCCGCCGGGCGTTGCCACGGGGATGGCATGGACGGAGATGGGCGGCGAGGTACTCTTTATCGAGGCCACAATGCTTCCGGGCAGCGGCGGCCTCACGCTTACCGGCCAACTTGGCGAGGTCATGAAAGAATCGGCGCAGGCGGCACGCAGCTACCTGTGGTCACACGCGGCCGAATTCGATCTCGATGCCGAGATGATCAAGAACAATGGTGTCCACCTGCACGTGCCGGCCGGAGCGATCCCAAAGGATGGCCCGTCGGCGGGCGTGACCATGGCGACGGCAATGGCATCGCTCTATACCGGGCGCAAGGTCCGCTCGGACACGGCGATGACCGGTGAGATAACGCTGTCGGGGCTTGTGTTTCCCGTGGGCGGTATTAAGGAAAAAGTGTTGGCGGCGCACCGGGCCGGGATCCGGAGGATCATATTGCCGATCCGTAATGAGGCGGACACGGACGATATTCCCGAGGACGTGAAAAAGGAACTTGAACTCGTGTTTGCCGCATGGATCAGTGACGTACTTAAGGCCGCGCTCGAACCCATAGGTTCCGAGTCGGTCAAAGAGCGTGAGCACGCTGCAGCTCGCGAGGAAGGGCCTGGCCGGTCACCGGGCCAGCCACCATTGGCGAAGGCTTGATCTCGTTGGACCAGTAGGCGCATAGATTTTACTCGCGCGCCGATTGACAGCCGCGATTCTTTGGGACTATACTTCCACCATCTTTTTGTCCTGTTCAGTAAGACGTTTGAAATAGAGTAGTCGGAGGTCTTTGTCTCCGCTTACGTTTCTGTAGGTAAGGTTGCCTTTGGCAACGAATGCGTAGCTCGATGCTTCGTCGGGGCACTTGGCCTTGGCGAAGTGAGCTTTTGTCTTAGGTGCGGGTTCCGAGAGTAATTTTCAAGCCCAACGTTCCAGGAGGATTCTCTAATGTTTAAGTGGTCAAAGTCGGAGACGAGACGACAGATCGTGCTGTGTCTCTTAGTTTTGGGATTTATTACGGCGATGATCGCCGTGCCGTTTCAGTTTGGAACGAGTGCCGCCAGCGAGAAAAAGAGCGGTCTTTTTGTTCGAACTGAGAGCGGTAACGACGGTTTGCCTAAGATGTGGGACATCCGTGAGCAGAGCGGTGATGAGTTCACCGAGGCTCTCGCACGGTTCAGGCAATCTGTCAGCATGGACGCGACGCGCGTCGCTGATGTGCGAGACGGGTTTGTCCGCGGCGAGCAGGCATTTCGCCAGCAACATCCCGGAGCCAAGGTCGAGTACAATCTCGATATCCGAATTCCTGAGATCCTAACGCCTGACGTATACGAGCAGAGCGTTAGATGGCTAACGTCGCCGACCACGGCCAATCGTGCCACCGTTCTGCGAGACTTTATCAAAGGTTATAACGACCTCGTTGGTCTCAGTGATACTCAGATAGACGCTCTCAAAACAGCCGCGAATTACGTGAATCCCGACGGGAATCTGTCGTATGTCCGCCTCGAGCAGGAGATCAACGGCATACCGGTCTTTCGCGGTGAGATGACGGCAGGATTCCGGCACAATGGGCAGATGATCCGCGTGGTCAATAACCTTGCACCCGGCTTGGACTACGGGCGGCTCTCAACGACGTTTGGTGATCCGCTGGATGCCGTTACAACGGCCTCAAAACATATCAATCATGAGCTCCGCGCCGAGGACCTCACGCGAAATGACGCCGAATCAACCAACCTCCGTGTCGTCTTTGGCGGTGGTGACTGGGCAACTCTTGCTGAGAAGATGTACTTCCCGACCGAGCCCGGCGTGGCTGTGCCCGCTTGGCGCGTTCTGATCTGGCAGCCGATAAATGCATATTACGTCATCGTCGATGCCGAGTCGGGCGTCGTTCTGTGGCATAAGAATCTTTCTGACGATCAGAGTGAGGCTGCCACGTATTCGATCTATGGCAACTCGAACGCCTATATCAACGCTGCCGACCACGCGGCGCCGCTGTCACCGGGACCGAACGATCCCGGGCTTGGGACGCAGGGGACGCTTTTGACGAGGACGAATGTGACGCTGATCGGGAACGAGGGTGCGAATTCGTTCAACAATAACGGTTGGATCACAGACGGGACGAATATCACCGACGGCAACGCCAACGAGGCCGGTCTTGACCGCGTGGCGCCTAACGGTGTTGATGCACCTCTGACCGGCGACGCTGCTTGTCCGGGAGCGGGCTGCAGGACGTTTACATCAACATGGAACCCGCCGCCGGGTGCTCCGGCACCGGGCGACAATCCGCTAGATCCTCCGGCCCAGCGCGGTGCGGTCACGCAGATGTTCTATTTGATGAATCTATACCACGACGAACTGTATAAGCGTGGGTTTAATGAGCCTGCCCGCAACTTCCAGCACCTGAACTTCGCGGGTGCGGGCGGCGTGGCCGGCGACCGAGTCAGTTCAGAAGGCCAAGATTCATCGGGAACAAACAACGCGAATTTTGCGACGCCGGCTGACGGCAGCCGCGGCCGCATGCAGATGTACCTTTGGACCGGCCCGACGCCGGATCGTGACGGAACGGCCGATGCCGCGATCGTAATACACGAGGTTACGCACGGCACGTCGAACCGCCAGCACGGGAACGGCAGCGGCCTTGGCAACCAAGGCGGCATGATGGGCGAAGGCTGGGGCGATTTTTATGCTCATACGATGACGGCCGAGCCGAGCGATCCGATCAATGCCGTTTATGGGCTTGGCGGGTATTCGCTTTTGGACCTTGGCGGGCCCTGGACGGCGAATCATTACTACGGCATTCGTCGGTTCCCGACGGCCGTCAAGGCTTTCACGGGTGGGCCGAATAACCTGCCGCACAACCCGCTTACATTTGGCCATATCAACGCAGGCTGCGACACGACATTGGGTACGCCTACCACAGCGGTATCCAGCGCATTTCCCCGCAATCCGCGAATTGCGACCTCAGGCAGCTGCTCGCAGGTCCACAACGCCGGTGAGATCTGGAAGAGCGCCTTATGGGAAGTGCGTGCCCTGATGGTCACCCGCTTGGGATTTGCCACCGGTACGACGCGCGTCCTCGATGTGGTGACCAACGGCATGAAGCTTGCTCCGATCAACCCGAACATGCTGCAGGAGCGCGATGCGATCGTTGCGACCGCCGCTGCTATTCCGGTCGGGCCGGAGACGAGCGCCGATGCTGACGATGTTCGCGAGGGCTTCCGTATTCGCGGTATGGGCTGTTTTGCATCGGTGCAGTCTGCTTCTGCGGTCACCGAGAACTTTGCACCGTGCGCACCCGATTTCGCCGTGGCAGTCACACCACCGACGCAGGCGGTGTGCGTCCCGGCGACTGCGACATATAACGTGAACATCACGACGCAGCTCGGCTTCACTGACCCGGTTACGCTTAGTGCGACCGGCAATCCCGCCGGGTCGACGGTCACGTTCAGCCCGAATCCGGTTAACCCGACGCCCGGCACCTCCACGATGACGGTCACAACGACCGGTGTCGCAGCCGGTTCCTACATCATCACCGTTACCGGTACATCAGGGGCTTTGGTCCACAGTCAGCAAGTGACGCTGAACGTCTTCAGCGGTACTCCTGGCACGCCGACGCTGACTGGGCCGGCCAATGGATCGACGACCGCTACACTTTCGCCCACGTTTACATGGGCCGCGGTTGCCGGTGCGGCCACGTATGAGATACAAGTAGCGACGGATGCCGGATTCTCGAATATCGTCGCTTCAGCCACGGGGCTGACGACGCCGACATTCACACCGGCATCACCGCTTGGAGTTACCACGCAGCATTTCTGGCGAGTGAGGGCGGTAAGCCCGTGCGGCAACGGACAGTATTCGGCGACGTTCAACTTTACGACGCCTTGCTCCGGTAACTATGTGTCAACTACCCAGACGGGCCAGACCATTCCGGCTGGCGGCGTCCTGGTTGCAGGTAGCCAGGCGGACGATGCGGCAGTCGCGATAACGCTTCCGGCCGGCTGGACATCATCTGTCTATGGCATCGCAGTGACATCGCTGAGCGCCAGCACGAACGGCAACATGAAGGTGAACGCCGCGGCGACAACGGCGTTTACCAATGCAGCGCTTCCTGCCTCGGCGTTTGGCGCAACGCCGAATTTGTTCCCGTATTGGGATGACTTGATAATGACGGGGGCGAATGTCACGAATGGCGGTATTTATACGAATACGGTCGGCGCGGCTCCGAATCGTCAGTTCTATGTCGAATGGAGAGCTCAGCACTTCTCCGAGACTGTGAACGGGCCGATCACAACGAACTTTGCGATCATGTTGACCGAAGGCTCGGATGTGGTCCGTTACATTTATGCCTCGACGGGTATCGGTGCTCAGGCCGGCGGTGCGAGCGCAACGGTAGGTATCCAAAAGGCTGGGACCGGAACCGACTTCACGCAGTTCTCATTCAATACGGCGAGTCTGTCGGATGGATTGCAGATCACGTATTCACCGCCCAACTGCGGTGGAACACCGACGCCAACTCCACCACCCACGCCGGGCGTGACGCCGACACCATCGCCGACGCCTCCGCCGGCAACGCCGACGCCTACACCTCCGCCGGCAACGCCGACACCGACGCCTACACCTCCACCGGGATGTGCGGGGCAGACATTCCCGGCGACGGGGTTGCCAGTATCACCGCCAGACACTACGCCGGCGGGCGTCAACGTGACGATCCCGGTATCGGGACTGACAGGGACGCTGACCTCAGCACAGTTGAGAAATTGGACCTGGAACCCGATGCACACGTGGGGCGGCGACATCAAGATGACGCTGCAGGCACCGAGCGGCGGGCCGACGGCGACGATCGTCGAGCGGCGCGGCAATACGGTATGCCCGCCGACGGGCGTAGGATCGTCCAGCGATCTGGTCGGGCCGTATAACTTTGGTGACGGATTCCCGAACACATTCCACACGGTAGCGGGCAATCCGGTACCGGCGGGAGACTACTCGGCCAGCCGGTGCGTAACGACGCCGGGCGAAGCAGTATCGCTGAACACAATCTTTGGCGGGCCGGTCCGGCCGGCCCAGGATGACACCGGGCTTGCGGTATTCGAGGGGCTTGCGCCTGAGGCTGCCAACGGCAACTGGACGCTGAACATCAGCGACAATGCCGCGGGCGACACGGGAACGGTCACGGCCGTTAACCTGTGCCTGGTAGCAGGCGGCGGCGGGCCTTCGCCAACACCGACACCACCGCCGGCGACGCCGACGCCGACACCGACGCCTCCGCCGGCAACGCCGACACCGACGCCGTCCGCTTTCAGTATCACGTTCGCTCAGAACCCGTATACTGAGGATGAATCGCAGACGGCCGTTATCGGCATTGTCCGCAGCGGTGACCTCTCAGGTACAAACGCCGTGACCTTCACGACGTCGAATGGAACCGCCACCGGCGGTGCCGCTCCTGGGCCGGGTGTAGATTACCAGACGGTCGCCCAAGCCGTGGTGTTCAGCCCGGGTGACACGTTCAAGACGGTCAATGTCCCGATCTTTAGCGACACGCTAAACGAGCCGACCGAGACGGTCAACCTTACGCTGACCGGCCCGGGCACGCTCGCACCCGAAGTGCAGAATGCTGTGCTCAATATTAACGACACAGCATCGGCATTCCGATTTGGTGGTGCGATCTGCAGCAACCTTGGTGGTGCGGCTGCTCCGTATCCGGCACCTATTACTGTTGCAGGTGGGCCGCTTCAGATCGGAGCGATGCGTGTCACGCTCTATGACCTGGAGCATATCTTCCCTGATCACCTTGACGTCCTGCTGGTCGGCCCGGGAGGCCAGAAGTACGTGCTGATGGGCGATGCAGGCGGAGCGATAGCGATACCGAGCAATAACACGGTGACGCTGAGCTTCCGTGACGCAGGGCCTGGTGTGCTGCCCAATTCAGGGCCGCTTACGACTGGCAACTTCGAGCCGACAACCTGGGAGACGCCTGTGACCAACTTCCCGGGTGCCGCACCTGCGGGGCCGTATAACGAGCCCGGCAGCACGGCCGGCGGAACGGGAACACAGACGCTCTTTGGCAACTTCGGTCTGACGAACGCCAACGGCACATGGAACCTGTTTATCCGTGACGATGCAGGTGTTCCTGTGGCGAATCCGGAGGCTGTGACCGGTTGCATCAGCGACTGGGGCATTGAGTTCCTCACCTTGACGGCAGCGAACGCGTCCGTTTCAGGTCGCGTCCTAACGGCCGGAGGCCAGGGCATCCGGAATGCTGAGGTGGTGATCTCTGGCGGCACTCTGACGGAGCCGATGAGGGTCCAGACGGGCAGCTTTGGATACTACAACTTCGAAGGCCTGCAGACCGGCCAGACCTATATGGTGACGGTCAATTCGAGGCGGTACATCTTTGCTGTTCCGACACAGGTGCTGTCGCTGACGGATAACGTTGCCGATCTCGACTTTGTTGCGATCGACACGGAGGCCACTAACAACTAGACACGCTCCGCAACAAGCGGACATGACTGAAGAGGGCGAGGCTCAGCACCTCGCCCTTTTTTGTCGTTGACGCCCTAAACTAGGCACGAGCAAAAAAAGGTGTTGCCAAAGGGCGTTGCTAGTGGATAATTCGTTGAGACACGGTGTATGCTATTCGATTAGGCATTTTTGTCTGAAAATGGCGCCCTCGGCCGGATATTAGCTGAAGATTTGATGGATAATGGCATTTAAGTCTCTGTTCAGTCTCTTTTCGAGCGATCTCGCGATCGATCTCGGGACCGCAAATACTCTTGTTTATGCAAAGGGCCGCGGCATAGTCGTCTCTGAGCCATCGATAGTTGCGATAAACAAAATTACCAATCAGGTTGAGGCCGTTGGCCGCGATGCAAAAGAAATGCTTGGCCGCACGCCCGGTAATATCGTGGCCATCCGGCCGATGAAGGATGGCGTGATAGCAAATTTTGAGGTCACGGAGAAGATGCTGCAGCACTTCATCCGTAAGGCTCACAACGGCAAATCGTGGGTCCGCCCACGTGTCGTCATCGGTATTCCGTCGGAGATCACGCAGGTTGAGAGACGCGCGGTAGAAGATTCGGCCTATCGTGCGAAGGCATCCGAAGTTTATCTTGTCGAGGAAGCAATGGCCTCGGCTATCGGTGCTGGCCTGCCGATCACCGAACCGCACGGCAACATGGTCGTCGATATCGGTGGCGGCACGACGGACATTGCGGTCATCTCGCTCTCTGGCATCGTCTATTCCCGTGCGGTCCGTGTGGCGGGCAATGAGATGGACGAGTCGATTACGCAGTATATCAAGCGCAAATACAACCTCTTGATCGGTGAGCGAACGGCCGAGGCGATCAAGATAGCTCTCGGCTCGGCGTTTCCGCTCGAAGAGCCGCTCTCGATGGATGTCCGCGGGCGCAATCTGATCGAGGGCATCCCGAAGACGATCACGATGACGGACGAGGAGATACGCGAGGCCCTTTCGGATTCGGTATCGACGATCATTAATGCCGTCCGGGTCGCTCTTGAGCGAACACCGCCCGAGCTCTCGGCGGATATAGTCGAGCGGGGCATCGTGCTGACGGGTGGCGGAGCACTTCTCAAGAATCTCGATAAACGCCTGATGATCGAAACGGGCCTGCCGGTCGTGCTTGCGGACGATCCGTTGTCATCCGTCGTGTTAGGCACCGGCAAAATGCTGTCCGATTTCGAACTCCTTAAGCGCGTTAAGTGGGACAATTCACTAATGACCGGAAACTGACCACGAACCCGTGTTAAATGGTAGAGCGTAGTCAAACCGAAGTATGGCGGCTGGCGCCGTGGTTGATGATCGCATTCTTGTTGATCAACTTCGTGCTGATGGCGTTTGACGCCAGAGAGATTACGACCGGGCAACGTGTCATCAGATCATGGACGCAGACGGTAGCCGATTTTGTCCAGTCGCCGGTCACAACCATCACCTCGGGAATTGCCAACTATTTCACCTCCATCTCAAATCTCCGCTCCGCACAGGACGAGAATAGTCTGCTAAAACAGCGTGTCCAGGAACTCGAGGTCGAGCTAAAACAAAAGGAAGAGCTCGCGAGTGAGAACACTCGGCTGCGTTCGATGCTCGAACTAAAGGAGCAAAGTCGGTATCGCGTGCTTACTGCACGTATCATCGGACGTGACCCTTCTGTCTGGTTTGACGCGTCAATAGTGAATCGTGGCAGCCTCGACGGCGTTACTCTGAACATGCCGGTCGTGACGGACGGCGGCCTGGTCGGCCGCGTGACGGCCGTCAGCCCGCTGACGGCGCAGATAGATCTGATAACCCGTGACAAATCAGGCGTTGGGGCAGTTGTCGGCCAGATCGGTGAATCAAACGCCCTCGGCGTCGTCGCCGGCACGAGCAAGAAGGAGCTCCTCGAGATGAAATACGTCCCGGGAAATATCGATGTGCGGGTCGGTCAGACAGTGTTTACAAGCGGCCAGGACGGGATATTCCCGGCGGGATTAAAGATCGGCGAGATCGTCAATATCGTGACCGGTTCGGCTACGACGCCGCATGTAATCCAGATCCGACCGGCGGCCCGTTTGAGCTCGATGCAGGAAGTCGGGATTCTCCTGTATGAACCGCAGGCCAATGCGGACTATGACCAAAAGCTGCCTAATTCGGTACGGCCAAAAGACTGATCTGGAACTGAGTGAGTAAGTGGAAGGCGTAAGACTGACCATCGCACTGATAATCGCCGTTGTGCTGCAGTGGACGCTGCGCAATGTGGCGGAGCCGTTGGCTTATGTCGACCTGCCGCTGATCGTTGTTGTTTACGCAGCTCTTCAGAGAAACTCTATCCGCGCGATCATCTTTGGAACATTAGCGGGTATCGCGGTCGATGCGTTGAGCGGCGGCTTGCTCGGTGCGAACGGGTTCTCAAAGACACTCGTCGCCTACGCCGTTTCTGAAATCGCCCGCAGGGTGTATCTGGACAACATTCTGCTCAGGATCCCCATCATAGCAGGTGCGTGTTTGCTGGATGATTCGGTCTATTACGGACTCCATCGCCTGTTCGGACAGGCGCCTGCGGGTGATGTGTTGGTCACGGGAGCCTATTCGCTGATAGGAACGACGACCGTCGGAACAGTCATTTATCTGATGTTGCAGAGCCTATCGGGCGAAAAGGGCACGCGACGTAAACGGCGCGACGTATTCGGAGCCCGGCGGCAGACACGCAGGCGAAACCCCATCCGGCTGGGCAAATAGAATGAAGATAGGCGATCACGTCCAGAACCTCGCCGCGCGCGTAGCCACGATACAGGTATTGGCTTTTGTGCTGCTTGGCATTCTGGGAGTCCGGCTCTATTACCTGCAGATAATGCGGGGCGCCTACTTCAGCGACCGTGCTGAGAGTCAGCGTGTTCGCCTGATACCGATACCCGCCCCGCGCGGGGCGATCTTTGACCGCAACGGGCGGCTGCTGGTAGATTCGCGGCCGACCTACAATGTTGTTCTCTCGAACGAGCCCTTGAAATCGATCAACGTCAGCGAACGGGTTGATGAATACGCGAATGGACTCAAGCTTGATCGCGGCTTCGTTGTTGAAAGGCTCAACCTGATAAAGCAACAGAATGAGTTCGAGGCGATGGTGCTCAAAGAGAACATCGACATGCGTGATATTGCGTGGGTCGAATCTCATTCACTCGAATTCCCTGAGCTGCGTGTTGAGTTGCAGCCACAGCGGTTTTATCCGCTGGGAACGACGCTCGCGCACGTACTCGGATATGTAGGCGAGATCAGTCCAAAGCAGTTAGAAGACCCCGTTTATAAGGACCGCGGATTTCGACCAGGTGACATTATCGGGAAGGGCGGACTCGAGCAGTATTATGATGAGTATCTTCGCGGCCGTGATGGGTATAGGAAGGTGCTGGTCGACAGTCGTGGACGCGTTCAAAGCGAGCTTGAGGTCGTGCGGCCGCAGGCGGGACAGGACCTCGTAACGACGATCGACCTCGATCTGCAGATGGAGGCTGAGAAGCAGTTGGCCGAATCTGCGACGAAGCGCGGCACGATCATCTCGATGGACCCTAACAACGGGCAGATCTTTGCGATGGCATCGGCGCCGTCGTTTGACCCCAACATTTTTGTTCGTGGCAGCTCAACACCGGAAGGGCGGCGTCAGATCGCGGCCTATTGGCAGGACGAGAAACGCCCACTTTACAACCGGGCAATTCAGGGACGGTATCCGCCGGGTTCGACCTGGAAGATCCCGGAATCGGTCGGAGCTCTAAGGCAGGGCGTGATCACTGTCGCTCATTCCAATGTAGCCTGCGGCGGCGGTATTAGGATCGGAAACAAATTTACTCGGTGTATGGGCAGCCACGGTTCGCCGCCGCTGAGTTTTGCGATCACAAAATCTTGTGACGGCTATTATTATCGTCTTGCGCTCAAGATGGGTATCGACGGCCTGTCGCAGATGATCGAGGACTTTGAGTACGACCGGCGTACCGGCATCGATCTGCCCAACGAGAAGGTAAGTCAGACGCCAAAATCGTGGCGAAGTTGGGTTGAGCGAAATGAGGGTAAGTGGAGTGATATCCGGACAGTTTACGCGGGGATCGGTCAGGACACAGTTGTCGTAACGCCGATCTCGATGCTCCGGGCCGTTTCAAGCGTCGGCATGCACGGCAATATGTATGTGCCCCACTTTTTGAAAGAGTTCAAGACGATCGGTGCGGTCGGCGAGCCGGGCGACGCAAATTTTTTCCCTGAGCGGCCGGGCTTTGGCTACACTCACACGCAGCCAAAGCTCATCGCAATGACGCCCGAACAAGAAGAGGTGATGGTCAAGGGAATGTGGGGTGTGGTAAACGGCGGCGGTACCGCCGGCTCGATACGAATTCCGGGCTTTGACATCGCGGGCAAGACCGGAACGGCACAGGTCGCAGAATTGGGCAAAGACGTTGGAGCAAAGAAGGACCATGCCTGGTTCGTATCGTTTGCACCGGCATACAAACCCGAGATCGCAGTGATCGCGCTGATCGAGAACGTCGGTTTTGGTGGTTCACATGCCGCGCCGGCCGTGCGGGCCATGTATCAATCGTACCTTACCAAACGGGAGCCGCGACCGGATGACCCACAGGAGGTCGCAACTAAGTAAGGCATGGCGGCCATTCTGGAGAAAAAACGAGAGCTACGCGATTTTGACTGGCTAACGGCTGTGCTGGCCTTGGCCATTGCGGGATTTGGCGTCTGGCAGATACGAAACGCGCTGCCGAGCGAGGGTTACTGGTCAAAGCAGATCATCGGTATCGCGATCGGCGTTACGGCGTTCGTAGTCGTTGCGTTTACTGATTTTCGCCGCATCGTAGATTCGGCACCCGTATTCTATGGAGTCGGACTGGTTCTGCTGCTTCTTGTTTTGACGCCGTTGGGCGTGGAGGTCAACGGCCAGAAGGCGTGGCTTCGGCTTCCGGTGATCGGGCAATTTCAGCCGTCGGAATTCGTGAAGATCCCTACGGTGTTGATGCTGGCGAAGTATTTCGGTGTCAGGAAACCCAAGAAGCTAACGCTGCGTGAGACCCTGATCGGAAGTGCGATCCTAGCCGGGCCGCTAGCGCTTATCATGCTTGAGCCGGATGCGGGTCAAGCGATCACATACATCCCGCTGCTCGCGGCTGTGCTGTTCTTGTCCGCCCTCAAGGTGCGATACATCATCATTGCTCTTGTCGCAACGGCGGTTCTGATCCCATCGGCATGGTATGTTGGTGTCAGCACCGGTAAGATCAAGCGCTATCAGCAGGAACGGATCATGGCGGTCATCGACCCGGACAGCGTCGATCCGCGCGGCTACGGGTATCACACGATACAGTCTATGATCACGGTCGGCAAGGGCGGATTGTCGGGCATTCACGGCGAGACGGAGACGTCGCAAAGCGTCCTGAAATTTCTACCTGAGCCGCATACTGATTTCATTTTTGCCGTTACTGCAGAGAATACAGGATTTATTGGCTGCATATCGCTGTTGCTCGCATACGCTTTACTGCTTTCAAGGATGATAGCCGGGGCGAGAGAGGCTTCTGAGCGCGCCGGAATGCTTGTTATAATGGCCATTGTGAGCGGGATGGTCTTCCAGATATTCATCAACATCGGGATGACTCTGGGGTTTCTACCCGTCATCGGCGTGCCGCTTCCCCTGATGAGTGCAGGCTTGTCGGCCATTCTGTCGACGTTTGTGGCGATCGGCTTCGTCGTGAGCATTAGACTGCGTCGGTTCGTTAACTAGGAGGTATTGGTGTGGCGGTAGAGGTTCAGCGATTAGACGTTCCCGGCAGACGGGCGACGGCGGGTTCGCGCAGCCGTTCATCGGCGGCGATGTTCTTTGTTACCTCGCTTCTGCTGGCCCTCGCAGCAGGTTCCCTGACGGGTGTATTGGCGAGCTACTACCTCAACAATTCTCGATACTCGGTCGAGGTATCGGCCCTTGCGACATATCGTCCGCCTCAGGTTACGACCATCTACGCAGATGATGGCGAGACGGTCCTTGCCGAGTTCGCTATCGAGAAACGCATACCCCTGAAGATCCAGGATGTTCCGGATCGCGTGACCGATGCTCTTCTGGCTATTGAGGACTATCGATATCGCGAACATATCGGTATCGATCCGTACAGGATCATCGGAGCGGTTTACAGAAACCTCACTACAGGGCGGACCGAGGGAGCATCGACGATCACGCAGCAGTTAGCCAAGAATCTCTTTCTCTACAAGGATCAGACCTACACGAGAAAGGTCAACGAATGGGCGGTCGCATTGCAGATCGAGCGGCTCTATACAAAGGATCAGATCCTCGAGATGTACATGAACTATGTGTTCCTCGGTGCGGGCGCATATGGCTTTGAGGCCGGATCGAGGACGTATTTCGGTAAGTCTGTAAAGGACCTGACACTGGAGGAGGCGGCATTGCTGGCAGCGATCCCAAAATCGCCTGAATACTCTCCGACGCGCAATCTGGCGAAGGCGCGCGAACGGCGCGATCTCGTCCTCGACCAAATGGCGAAGTACTTTCCCGAAAGGTATTCTCAGGCCGAAGTGGATGCCGCAAAAGCTATTGATATTAAGTTGGCGAGCACCGCCTATTACCAGTCACAGCCGAAATCGACCGCGTGGGATTATCCGATCGAAGAGATCCGAAAATACCTCGAGGAGAAATACACGACCCGCGTCGCACAGGGTGGGCTTAAGGTCTATTCGACCATAAATGTCGAAGCGCAGAAGATCGCAACCCGAACCATTCGTGAACGTCTGCGAAACTTTGATCGTGGCCGAAAATGGCGTTCGGACTATAAGAATATTCTCGTTGATGAGAATGAAGAGCCTCTGACAGATGAGAAAGAGATCCAGAGGACGCTGGACACGTTTAAACATCCTGACTGGTATGGCGATGACTACAAAGAAGGTGAGTACATTAAGGGTCTTGTTATGAAGGTGAGCCCGACATCTGATGAGGTCGGGGTGCGTTTCGGGCGCTACAAGGCGATCGTGCGGGCCGGTGATATGGGCCGCAGCGGCCGCAGGCCAAAGGACGAGCTTAAGCCGGGTTTTCTGGCTGAGTTCCTTATCAAGGGAGTAGATAAGGACAAGCAAATGCTCGATGTTGAACTGCAACAGGTGCCTGAGGTGCAGGCATCTTTGGTAACGATCAATGCAAAAACAGGTGAAGTTGTGTGTATGGTCGGCGGGTACGATTTCCAAACCAACAAATTCAATAACGCTACACAGGGGCTCAGGCAGACAGGCTCGGCTTATAAGCCGTTTATCTACACTGCTGCCGTTGAGGACGGAATGACGCCGGATATGACGGTCAGCGGTGCGCCGATAAAACGCGGTGGTTGGATGCCGCACAATTACGACGGCAGCACGAGCCACGGCAACGTCCCGATGAAGATCGCTCTCGCAAAATCCTATAACATCGCGGCCGTCCACTTGCTCGAACAGGTTGGTATTCAGGCCGGCGGGCAAATGGTGAGGCGTTTTGGCATATCGAATCCTATGGCCCCCAGCCTGCCGAGCGCATTGGGTGCGAGCGAGGCCTCGCTGCTCGAGATGACGGCGGCGTATTCGGTATTCCCAAACAAGGGTATTCGCATGGCGCCGCACCTTATCCGCAAGGTATACAACCGCGACGGCAGCCTGCTCGAAGAGTATGATGGCGCGAGTACCAAGGTCACGAGTGAATACGTAGCGTTAACGATGGTTCAGATGATGCGGGGCGTCACCGCCGGCGGTGGAACGGCCCCGGGAGCAGCCGGCGGCGGAAGCCAAGTGGCAGGCAAAACGGGGACGGTGAACGACCATACCGACGTTTGGTTCATCGGTTATACTCCGACCTACGTGACCGGCGTTTGGATGGGCAATCCGCTCAGAAAGGAATCACTGGGCTCGGGCATGACCGGCGGACATGGTGCGCTACCTTACTACAACGCGTTCATGGTCCCCTTCTTGAAGGGAAAACCAACTGAGACATTCCCGTCTCCGCCGCCCATGCCGCCTGAAGTAAAACGGGCAAGTGAGATGCGAAAGCGCGAGGAACTCGAAAAGCTGGAAGAAGCAGATCTTGAGGGCCGTAAGACCGGTGTTGTTTTTACTCCGGGAACCAAGATCGACCCGGATGCACCTCTGCCCGGTGAAACACAGATGACCGATTCAGGGAGGCCCGGATCGGCGGATACCAAGCCTGCAGATACGGGACCACCCCCCGATCGGCCCATCGTCGTTCGACCGCCGACCGTTCAATCGACGCCGCGAAACGACCCGGCGCCGGATAGGCCCGAAGGCGGAAAACGCAAGGGTAAGAAGGGTGACGGTTGATCACAGGAGGGATGAGAGATCATCCCTCTTATTGTTTGCAGAACTCGCCAAGATAATGCGGCAACATTCGCCGCCACCACGGCCAGTCATGATTAACGTCGTGGCCCCAGAGTTCGAGGCGGTGTGGAATTTCTTTTGAATGCAGCAGGCCTGAGAATTCCCGGCTGCGGTCTGGGGCTTCGTATGAGCCCTGGCCGCTGACGATCACGATCGAATCCGCCTGTCGCAAACGCGGCAGATGATAGTCGTCATCGAGATTCTTGAGATACATCACCGGATTGTTGAAGTAGACGTTGTCGTCAAAATAGCTCTCAAGGTAGTTGTAGATGTCGTAGCTGCCGCTCATCGCGATCGTCCCGCGAAACGCTTCGGAATGTTTGAAGTAGGTATTCGCAGCCAGGAATGCCCCAAGCGAGGCCCCGGTTGTTAGTGGGCGGGCGTCAGAGCCGCATTCGTTTCGGATCAGCGGAATGACCTCATCCATGATGTAGCGGTCGTAGCGAGCCAGCATCTCGACCTTCCAGCCCGGATGCGATTCCTTGTTGAGCAGGCTGTAGCGATTGACGGAATTGATCGAGTAAGCTCGGATCTGTCCCGCCTCAATGAGGTCCTTTATCGAATCGACCAGATAGAACCGCTCATACTCCAGATAGTCAGCCGCGGCGGTCGGGAACATCAGCAGCGGGTAGCCGCGGTCACCGTAGGCGACCAGGGGCATTTCCATGCCGAGATTGTGGCTAAACCACGATGTAATGTCTCGTCTCATATCTATTTCGTTATAGTGATGTCGCGGGTCGTGCGGTTATATCCCGCGTTGTCAATGATGTTGCCATTCCGATCTACGAGCTCAAGGGCAAGCATCGCCTTGCCCGGCGTCCAACCCGTCAGCCACACGGGCTCCCATCTTTCAAGATAGATGGGCTCAGCGGCGTCGATCTTGATCCGCACTCGGTACTCCCCGCCGTCACCTGTCAGCTTGGCATTCGAGAGCCAGAAATCGACCATTATCTCGTCCGAGGTTTCCAGCTTGTATTCGCCTTTCGGCCGGCTGTAGGTGAGCAGCGGCCTTGTCATGTCCACCGGGCCCGCGTTGCTGGGCAGAACGTCCTTGCCCTCGCCCACCGGGGCGGAGCTAGTATTGGACACAGTTTGACCTGAGTTCGTGATTGTCGGCTTGTTCGGGTCGGCCTTGCCGCCCTTCACAGTGAACTTGATCATCTGGAACGCGCCGTCGTTCTTATAGCTTTCGTGCCACGGCCGTGAAGGAAAGACGCGTAGGGTGTGCTCCCCGTCCAGAACATTCCGCAATTCGAAAGCCTGGCCCAGATTGTAATATGCCTCGTATGGCTGATTGTCGAGGATGACATGGATGTGGTTGCCCGTTTTGGTCTCCATATCCATATGGGGAGAGTAACCCTTCAGATCACCTGCGATCTCGAGTTTGACCTTGACGGTCGAACTCGACAACGTGGTATCGGCGGCCGGCTCGACGATCTTTAGGGTTGGCGCGGCCTGATCCTGCTCGCCGCGTTTGGCCATCAGGTCTTTGATCTCCTGCGGTCGTTCGACAACCTTGAAAAGCGGCTTAGGCGGGACCGTCGGATTAATGCTTGCAGTATTCTGCGAGCCTCCGCACGCGGCCGACAAAAGGCCGGCCAATAGAACAGAAAGCAATATCGATAGTTTGTTCATGTCAGTACCTCTAATAGCCCAGTCTCATTGCGCGGCTGGCGTGCGGTCTGTTCGGAGAAGTGAACGATCCCGGCGTACTCAAAGACGGAACAAAAATTCTTCACTACGCTGTCAGTGACCTCAGCCATCTCCACCTCGTGTCCCAGCAACCGATCCATCGATGTCACCGGTTCGCCATCACAGGCTATTATCCAGTTGTAATAGCTCAGGTCAGTTTTCACGTTCAGGGCGAATCCGTGCGTTGTCACCCAGCGCTTAATATGGACGCCAATAGCTGCCACCTTGCCAGCCGATGTATGGACGCCCGTGAGCCCGTCGATCCGGTAGGCCTTAATATCAAAGTCCGCCATGGAGCGAATCAGGACCTCTTCGAGGTCGCGGACATATCTGTGTACATCTTCACGATCAGGTGAGAGATTGATCACGGGATAGCCGACGATCTGACCGGGTCCGTGATACGTGACACGACCGCCACGGTTGATATCAAAGACATCTACGCCGAGTGACCGAAGCATTGCCTCGGTTGCCAACACGCCCTGCTCCTTTGAGCGGCGTCCGAGCGTGTAAGTGTGCGGGTGCTCGAGCAACAACAAATGGTCCGGCACACGCCGGGCGATCACATCATCCTCGAGCTGCTTTTGCAAATCGAGTGCCTCCGCATAGGCGATGCGCCCAAGGCGGCGAACTTCCAACTCCCGAACCGGCATCTTCATCTATGATAAGATTTTTGCCGGATATTTAACAGGCAGGCCCATTATGAAACGACTGACCACGCTAATCTACATCGCCCTTTTCTTCGCAATATCAACGACAGCCGCGTTCGGACAAAAGACCAAATCGACCGCCAAAAAGCCGACAACTCAGCCCGTGACCGCCGGCTCGCCCCTGGAAATTAGAGAAGGTGCCGATAAAGTGTCGATCCAGATCAAGAACGTCACCAAGTTCCTCTACATGCTCGGCGGCATCGCGTACGGGATAGAGGACATCGACGCACAGGCAAATGCCAAAACGCTGCCCAAAACGACGCTTGACGCAAATTCTGCCAACAAGGCGAAGGTGATGCAGGCGATACGAAATCTTCGCGCGGGTATCGCGACGCTGGAGGTCGACTTCCGCACTAAATCGGGCCTCAAGAAATTCCTGCCCCAGATCGACGGGATCACGCGGATCAGTGCCGAATGCGAAGATCTGGCGGCAGCCGGAAAGTTTTCGCAATCCGGACAACCGTTGCTGATGCTTGTGGAGAAATTATCTGATGCTCTGGCTGCGATGTAGGCTCACTGCTTCTTCACAGCAGTGGTGATAAGCCCGCTTGAAGGTTGATTCGGGTCACAGACCTCGATCTTTGCATCCTTGTCAGCGGTCTTTGTATCGGCAACAGGCAACCCGAGCTTTTGCCGGATGAACCGTTCCCCCTCGGCCTCGACCATCTCACCGTTGATGACGTGGGTCTTCTTCACGAGCACGTCTCCCTTTTTCTCCATCGCTGACGGACTCAGCAGAACGTACCACGGCGAGCCCCAATTGCGGTTGTCTCCGGTAGATTTGCGATAGTCGTAGTGCGAGGTCTTTTGCTTATCTGCACGGCTTTCGGATTCGAAAACGACGGGAAAGGTGACTTTTAGAGTGTCCAGATTGCTTCGCATTGACGACGCAGGATCATACTCGCCGACACCGATGATCTCGAGTCCTTTGCCATGGTATTTCTCATAGAACCGCTGCAGGAACGGAGCGTCGTGACGCCAGTTGCCGCACCACGGGGCAAAATAGACAACGATGACGAGTTTTTTTCCTTTCGCGAACTTGCGTAACTCCGTCTCTTCGCCCGAGCGAACGTCCTTGTACTTCCAGTTCTTATAGGTGATTTCCTTCTCGAGGATCGGAGCCTGCTCGTTCTGGCCAAACGCGATGGTGCCGGTAAAGAGGGTCAATACTATAGCGATGGCTGTTTTCATCTTGGTCAAAAGTGCTCACGCATCAGATGCGGTTAACGAAGGTTTACGTTGCGCTCTTTCCGCCGGTTTCGCAATATGTGCTAACCTGTGGCTGAAAAGCCATGAACGAACCTAGTGTATCAGATATCTTTAGGCGTGCGATGGAGATGCGGAGCAGCGATCCGTCTGCGTCGTTTGATGAGTTGCGAAAGCGCATCGTCAGCGAATTTCGCGGCGGCCCATTTCCCTTAACCGTGACCTTGACCATTCCGGAATTTGACAACATTGCGCCCGAAGAGGATTGGACCGCGGGCCTGCCGGTCGTACTCCGCGGCATCCAGAACGAGGACTGGAACGAAGTTGCCCTCGGCATCGTCATCAGCCTCGAACAGGTCGAGAATTATCCCAAGGAATCCGGCCGCGAGGACGACCCCGCAAAAGAGTGGCGAAACCGGGCCAAGGGCATTGCCGCTGCAGAGGAAAAGGTCCTTGAGGAATGGATGCCCGCCGACCTGATGGCGATGGCAAAGCGACACGCCAATGGCTAGAGCTCGATAGTCATTCCGTCAAAAGCCTGGAATACCTCCGAGGCCGGCTGAAATTTGCCCACCTCTTCCTGAAAACCGACTTCGTCCCATTCGGGATAGAAGTGCGTCAGAACAGCGCGTTTTGGCTGCGCCTTTCTGACTATGTGCATAACCTCGGCGAGCTCAAGGTGCTTCTTTACGGGCTTATTGCGCAAAAAGGTGCATTCGATCAGGAGCAGGTCGACGCGGTTGGCAAAGGTCGCCAGTTTTTCGTCAAAGGCCGTATCGGCCGTGTAGACGAGCGTTGTTTCGCCGTCGCGAATGTATATCGCGAGGCTTTCTGCGGTGTGAGGAGTTTTCATCGCGACCGCCTCGACACCTGTGACGATCTCATGTTTTTCCAGCGGTTCGACCTCGATTATCTCGACAGGAAACGGTTGTTCGAGCAGGCGATAGTTATTTGCGTCGCTGAATCCATTGATCAGTTGGGCAAGGCCCTTGGGCCCGACTATGCGCAGCGGTTTGGTGCGGCCGTTCATTTCCTCGGCGTGTTTTGTCCCGGCGAGCAGCGGTGCGAGGCCGCCGACGTGGTCGAGGTGAAAGTGTGAGATCCAGATCGTGTCGAGGTTTGGCCAGTCGAGACCTGCTGCGGCCATTCGCGAGTCGACCGATGCCGAGCAATCAAGGAGCAGCGAGCCGCCAGACGTTTCTAGCCAGTAGGCAGAACTTGTCCGCTTTGGATGCGGAACGCTCGTGCCAGAGCCGAGGACCGTTAGCTTCATAGGTGAATGTTAACAGAGCGATGCTGTGATAAATTAACCGAATGAGCCAGGTCGACATCCTCGCCGTTTTTGCGCATCCCGACGACCTCGAACTCTCGGTCGGCGGCACGATGCTAAAGATGAAATCGCTCGGCTACCAGACGGGAGCACTTGATGTGACCCGCGGCGAGATGGGCACGCGCGGAACGGTCGAGGGCCGAGCAAGAGAGGCCGAGGACGCGGCGAGAATTCTCAAGCTCGACGTGCGAGAGAACCTGGGCCTGACGGACGGACATGTGTTTGTCACGGACGTAGAGCGAGTTGCGATGGTGCGTGTCTTTCGACGGCTCAGGCCGCGTGTGGTGCTGACGCATCAGCACGAGGACTCGCATCCCGACCACGATCACATTGCTCAACTCGTTCGCGAATCGTCCCGTCTGGCGGCAATGCGCAATTATGATCCGGAAACCGGCGAGGACCGATTGCAACCGCCGATCGTCGCCCACTGCCTCTTCTCACGGCGGGTAGTGCCGTCATTCATTGTCGATATTTCAGATTTTCTCAAGGATAAGATGGAGGCTATACGCGCCCACCGCTCGCAGTTTTATGATCCGCTGTCGACCGAGCCTGAAACGATGTTGACGGGCAAGAGTTTCCTTGATCAGTTGGAAAACCGCTCGAGGCACTTTGGGACAATGATCGGCGTAGCGGCGGGCGAGCCTTTTTTTGTTCGCGAGGCGTTGAACGTGGCTGATCCGGTCAAGTTACTCACGCGGCCGATGAACTTGTATTCATGAACAAACCTCCGGAAGAGATCGAGCTCGATAAGAAGCTCCGCGTCCTCGAACGGCTCAAGGATCGGCTCGCCGACCGCGAGGAGGACATGGCCGATCTCCGGTTCGCATTGGAACGCTTTGAGGCCCGGTACACGATGGATGTGGCTAGGCTCTATGCGGAGCATGATGAGATCGAGGCCAAGATCGCGGAGGAAGAATACAAGCTGGTCCCTGACGATGAAGAGATCAAGAAGAAGGCTGAGGAATTGCGTCGCCGGGCTGAGGAATCGGCGCGTGCCGCCGAAACGGTTTCGTCTGACGGCCTGTTCGACCCCACGCCTGAGGCACGTAAGGCGTATCACAACCTTGCTCGGGTCATCCACCCGGACCTTGCCCTGGACGTGGCCGAGAAGGAGCGGCGACACGGCCTGATGGCCGAGCTAAATCAGGCGTATTCGACCGGCGACCAAGTAAAGCTGAACAAATTGGTCGAAGACCTTCGTCACAGCCCTGACCTGATCAGCGGCGACGGCATCGGCGACCAACTGGTGCGGGCCATCAGGCAGATAGCGCAGATAAGAACGAGGTTCCTCGAACTTGTTAGAGAGCGTGCTGAGGCCGAGGCGTCAGAGCTCTTCGAGCTTCGGAAAAAGGTCGAGTCTGAGATGGCGGAGGGACGCGACCTGTTGTCGCAAATGGCGGCCCGTGCCCGCGTACATATCAAGAAGAGCGAGCGGCGGCTGATAAATCTTCGTTCGGTGAATGCAGCCGCAGAGGAGTATGTCAAGGAGCGTTACGGAATGGACATCTCGGACTTTCGCGAGACGTCCAAAAGGCCATGACTTTTTGCTTGACAGGGTCAAGTCCGTTGTGTAACTGTTTAAGCGCACCCACACTGTAGGGCTCTCGGCACGGTCTTGTGACCGAAGATAACAGCTTGGTTTCGCGGATACGTGTACGCCCTGTACATGCCCGCGAAAAAGAGGGAGGCGGTGTGGGAGACGCCTCCCTCGCTTATCGTTTTACAGGGCATTTCCTGCTGCAAAACCTGACGACCACGCCCATTGAAAATTGTAGCCGCCGAGCCATCCTGTCACATCGACAACCTCGCCGATAAAGAAGAGTCCCGGGACCATTTTCGTCTCCATGGTCTTTGACGAAAGTTCGGCGGTCGAGACGCCGCCGAGTGTGACCTCGGCCCGTGAGTAGCCGTCGGTGTCTGAGAATCGAGGACTCCATGAGTTGAACCTCTGTCCGAGCTCTGCAAGCGCACGATTTGAGAGTTCGTTCAGCGGTTTGTTCGCGTTTGCCGCGAAAGCTTCGGCGAAGCGTCTTGGTGCGAGATCGCCGAGAAAATTGGCCACCGTTCGCCGGCCATGACGGTTCGCGGTCAACGTGGCGGCCACATCGATGTCGGGAAGTAGGTTTATTGAAACAGCCTCGTTCCTTTTCCAATAATTGGAGATCTGGATAATGGCCGGTCCCGACAGGCCGCGGTGCGTAAACAGGACATCTTCGCGGAATTTGTGTTTCTGGTTCGACACTGTGCAATCGAGCGATATGCCGGCCAGTTCGGGAAATTTCTGTCCTTCGAGCACCAGTCCGACGAGCGACGGGCGAGTTTCAACGATCCCGAGGCCAAACTGGCGAGCGATGCGGTAGCCGAGGTCGGTTGCTCCGATCTTTGGGAACGAGAGGCCGCCGCAAGCCACGACGAGGTTAAGGGCATTGTATCGTCCTTGATCTGTTTGGACCGAAAAGCCGTCGGCATGATTGACCTCGGCAACCGAACACTGTGTGCGGATCTCGACGCGTGCTCTGCGGCATTCGGCGAGCAGCATATCGACTATCGAACGCGAACTGTCACGACAAAATAGCTGGCCGAGCTTCTTTTCGTAGAAGGGAATGCGATGCTTTTTTACGAGCTCAATAAAGTCCTGCGGCGAATAGCCGGCAAGGGCCGACCGGCAGAAATGCGGATTTTGCGAGATGAAATTCTCGGCCGTGACGCTGAGGTTCGTGAAGTTGCAGCGGCCGCCGCCGGAAATCAGGATCTTTCGTCCGACCTCGGCGTTGTGCTCGATCACGAGCACCCGGCGGCCTCGCTTACCTGCCGTGATCGCACAGAAAAGTCCGGCCGCGCCGCCGCCGATGATGATCGCGTCGTAGGTCACGCAGGCGCCAGATAACGCTCTTTCAGTATCGCTTTATGATGACGCACATGCCCGGCCATGATCCAGGCAAGGGCGCGCACCGATATCTCAACGTCGTTGGCGGTGCCTGTGCGCGCCCATGCGTCCTTCTTTAGGTGGTCGAACATTATCACGTTTGCTTCGCGCACAATGGAGAACTCATGGAGCAGGTCCCCGAATGACCGCTCGTTCGCGAACGCATTCTCGATATAGCCGTCCTGTTCAAAACCCTCGATGGGCGTTTTATCACCGCGCGAGATACGCAGCGTCCGGTAGGCAAACATCCGCTCGCAGTCGATCAGGTGGCCGAGAAGTTCCTTTATCGTCCATTTCCCCTCGGCGTATGCGAATGTGCCTCGTTCCTCGGCGATGTCGGCAAACATCGCCTCCAGCTCGGCGGGCTGAGCCTCAAGTACCGGCACTATCCGGTCCTCAGGCACCAGCGAAACGTAGTGTTCGTAGGCCGCATCGTATTCGGTCGTGTCTGGCCGGCTCATAATGCGGTCGCGGCCTTGATCGCGGCCGGCAGGTCTTTCTTGATCGTCGCCTCGATCTCGAGAACGATATTGATATTGTCAGAGATCACCGCAACACCGCTCGGCAGATTGCCGCCGTAATTGACACCAAAATCACGTCGATTGAGCGCGGTCGATGCCGTGATACCCATACGGGCCGGACTCTTGTCCTTGCCTGGGAGAAAGCCCGTGAGGTAGAACGGGAACGACATCGGCTTGGTCACGCCCTTCATCGTAAAATCGCCCGTCACGACCCAGACCTTGCCTTTTCTTTCGACCTTTGTGCTCTTAAAGGTGATGTCCGGGAACTTCTCGATCTCAAAGAAATCCTTTGATCGCAAATGATTGTCACGGCCGGCGACGCCGGTGTCGATGCTCGTCGCCTTGGCCCAGAATTCGACGGTGGATTTGGACACGTCGGCGGCGTTGTATTCGACCTTACCGGTAAAATCCCGGAAAAATCCGGGGATCTCGATCAGGCCGTTATGCTTGACCTTAAAGCTGATCACCGAGTGATTCTTGTCAAACATATATGTGCCGCTCTCACCGGCATCTATCGCCCCGGCAAAGCGGTCGGCAAAGGTCTGCTCGCGGGCCTCGGCACCGGTCTGTGAGATCGTCATGAACGCCACAAGGGCGATGGTCAATAGCAGCGTGGTCTTTTTCATTGTAATCAAACTCCTCCAGATCTATTTGATAGCAAGGGTCAGCGAGAACCGCGCAGTTCGCGGGCTCCTGACGTGTTTCTTTCTGACAAAAAAAAGATAATCGCCCGTCTCGGGCACCTCAAAGGTAAGCGTTGGCGAACTCTCAAACTCGGTCTCAAAGTCAAATTCCTCGTTGAAGACGCGAAAGTCAAATAGGCTCGTCCTCGTATTGCGTATCGTGACGGTTTGCCCCTTTTGCGCGCCGAAGACGTATTCCATCTCCTGCCCGTTTGACAGCGTCCCGCTGAGCGCCGCCGATGACTTGCCGGCGGCAAACTGTATCCGTTTCGGCTCCGCCTTGCCGCCGCCCTGGGCGAATGACATAACCGCTGCCAGCAGGCAGAACAAACACGAGACTGCCATTTTACACAGCTTCATTGCTTTAGTTTCGCGGCCTCCTCGAACGAGATATCGTAGATCGCGTATTGCTGCCATTCGTTAAAGTCGAAATGCCACCATTCGTCGGCGTTGACCGTGAATCCCTCGGCCTCCATCAATTTCCGCAGCCTGTCCCGGTTCGCCCGTTCTTCCTCGGTTCCGCCCGCGTAATCTGGCGATGCCCGCTCTGTGAATTCATCATAACCGGAAGGCATCGGCAAAAGCTGGCCCGTCTTGCGGTCGAACAACGTCAGGTCAACTGCGCAGCCGCGGTTGTGTTTTGAGCCCGTTGCGGGATCGGCAACGAACTTTCGCTGTTCGAGCGTTACAGTGTCCCAAAAGAGCTTTGTTATCGACCACGGCCGGTAGCCGTCAAATATCGCAAGGCCAAGCCCCTCTTTTTTCAATAGCTTGTGAACGCGGATGACGCCCTCTGCGGCGGGCCGCTGTAGGAATGCACGTGCCTCGGGATACACGACGCGGCCCATGAAGTTGTCAGCGGTCGCGTAGCGAATATCGAGTTTTATCGACTTGTCGAGTTTTTTTAGTTCTACCAGATCGGCCTCGCGCTTGTTCTCTTCCTTTGGTTGCGCGGCAATTACCGCACAACAGAAAAAGATAATCGAAACCGTTCGCAGTGCAAATCTACTCGACATCGGCTCAAGGTTTCGGCGTAGGTTCGGGCTGCGGTTCGATGTCGTCATCAAGGATGCGGACCTCGCTGCCGTACTTCTGATAATTTCTAAACCTAATCACGTTGCGGCTTTCAAACCGCTTGCCGGATTGCTCGACCGTGCCGCGAAAGTCAGAGAGCGTCGGCATCAGATAGTGTTCGCCGGCAATATCGACCATGTCGTACTCGATCGTTTTTGTCACGGCCTTGACGGGAAAGCTTGCCGCGATATTCGTCAATTTGTACTCGACACGCAATACGCGGTGCGTGTCGCGGTCGATCCAGATGCGACCCTTTTCGCCCGCGGGCGACGACGAGAAGACAGGCCCTTTCAGCCCGACGCCTCCATCCTTATTGTTCTCGATCTGGATCTCATATTCATAGACGATCGTGCGGCGGCCGCGCTCGACATCGGTCGTGAGCAGGCTAAATGTCGTCTTGCTTTCCGGCTTGAATATCTTTTGCAGGTCCTCGACAAATTCGCCGCCTGAGGTAGCACCGTCGAGGCCGTGATAGCTGCCCGCCGTCACCGCATCGGTTACCGGAGCACCATTGCGGGCCAGGACGCGATACTGTTCGCCTTTGTCAGAGCTATAGCTGACGGCGATCACCAGATTATCGTAGGCTTTCCAGTTGCCTGTGCCCGCATACGAATCAGAGCGGGTGATGATCTGTTTGACGACGAAATCGGGCATCTCGTCGAGAAGCTCTCGCGTTCTTGTGCGTGCCTGAACGAGCACCTCGGCGGCCTCTGCCTCACCGGGCAGCTTGGTTGCAACAGGGTCCTTTTGCCGACGCCCCGCCTCTTCCAACGCGCGCTTCAATTCCTCGTTATTTGAGCCTTTGGAGCGCGTAAGGCTGCGGAGGCCGTCGGTGACGGCAAAATCGATGCCTCGCCGCCGGAGAGCGTCGATGACCTCATCTCTCGTAGTTGGCGCCTTCTCGAGCGCGTAGAGCAGCGATACGTACTCCTTCTGCGTGATTGGCTTTTCCTGGGCCACGGCTGACAGACCAAGTACCGCAACGAGCAAGATGACGACGAAACTTTTCATCTCAAAGAAAGATGCAGATTACCATACTTTCGTTGGTTTCCCTGCCAGGTGCAGGTCACACGTATATCATAGAAAACTGATTTTCAAGCAAAGAGCCGACGTGCGTAACGTCGGCCCTGCTTGCTAATACTGACAGGCCTGCGGCTAAGGCGACCCGTAGATGAGCGCGGTGTTTGAGAAGTTTGACGTGTTGGTAGCGGCGACGGCACGGACCTTGTAGGTGTATTCGCCGCCGGGCTGCACGGGGTAGTCCTGATAGGTCTGCTTCTTGGTCGTCGCGTGAAGGACGAAGGGGAGTCCGTCGCCATAACGTCGCCATATCTCATAGACCACCGAGCCTGTCTTGTTGTTGCCATTCCATTTTAGGTAATTGACGCCGTTTGAGCGCCCCTCGCCGGCCAGATCGCTTGGGTCATAGGCCGTAATGGTGGAACGCGAAGAGGGGAACGTAAACCCGCACACCTCATAAGCCTTCTTTGGCGATTCGGCCGCGACCAGATAGTTACGCACCTTGGCAAGCTTTGCCATCAATTCGTCCCTCATGCTTTGTTTGTCGGCTATGACCGACTGTTTCTCGGCGGTCTGCGTGACGCTGCTCTCGATCACCGTCTCGAACGGCGGGTTGAGCGTGGTGAGCGTGGCCGCGAGCGAATCGGCAAGCGTGTTGTCGATGCCATCCACGTTGTGCCCAATGAGCTGCTGCTCGACATTCTTTGCAAAGTCAACGAGATCGGCGTCGGTCAATCTTCTGTAGTCCATAGTGGTTTCTCCTAATGTGTTGTTTTGTATTCTGCAGCCCGTGTGGGTTGCATCTCTGCGATATTAACATCAGCTATGCAACGTGTCAAGCAGACTATACGATGTTGCAGAGACAATACGCTGCCCATGTTCCTTACAAAGATATCGAGAGATGGCATTTTGCATGTGACGGGTATGGTTTTGTTGGTGAGGGGAAAGAGGTCGTTTCCTTAAGGAGCGGGTTTGTTCATAAAAGGAACAGCAATGTTCCTTAACAAAATGATTTTGTTTGCGAACTTTGGCATTTTATTGAGGACTTTTCGGCCGGGTTCGCTAACAAAATGAGTTTGTCTGGGGCAAAGAACGACCTTTTCAGCAACAAAGACTATTTCTTGAGCATATAAGTGAATTCCCTTGCGAGAATTCTCCTGGTTCTGACAACTAAACACGTTCTTTGTGAAAGCATATTGACAACCTGCCTGAACAGGCGTATCTTGCAAATGATCGTTCCTTGATCTCCGATACTCTTACCGATCCCTGCAGTTTGGGGTGCAATCATATTTCCTGACGGAGAATCGAGGCAATGATGAATACGTTCCGACGGCATGCTCCCGACCGCATCCATGGTTGGGGTCTGCATTACCCCCCCCCGGTTCTCTCTAAACACTGCAAATAAAGGACTAGCAGCATCGCATGCCTCTGCTTTGGCGGAAGCTGTTTGGTGCATACCGCCGGATACAGAAGCAACAGGAGGTCCGAGATGTCTGTGATGTCACGAACCGAAGCAAAGCGTTCGGGCGATTTTGTCTATTGGATCACGGGAGTCGCGGGGCTACTGCTGATCGCTCTCGGCGTCTTTACCGCAAATGGCTGGCTGCCGCGCACGGACGCCATCACCGGCCAGCGCTACGGCTGGTTCGGCAAGAAACTGCCGAAGGGGGCACCGAACAGTTGGATACCTTTCGCACCACCCGATCCAACGCCGACGCCCCAACTGAGCAAGGAATACATCTATGCCGGGTCGCGGCTTCTCGCGGTCGAGGACGCGAACGCCAGCGCCGTTCCGCCCGCCGATCTCGCCGTATGGCGGCCGTCCACCGGCATGTGGTACGTTCTCGGCGGCCCCGGCTCACAGCAGACATCGTACCAATGGGGCCAGAACGGAGACGTTCCCGTCCAGGGCGATTACGACGGCGACGGCAAGACGGACTTCGCCATATGGCGGCCCGGTCCAACGGGCGTCTTCTACATGGTGCCATCCTCTACGGGCAGTTATTACAGCGTCAACTTCGGCACGACCGGCGATATCAATATGGCTGCCGATTTTGACGGTGACGGCAAGACCGACATCGCCGTCTGGAGGCCATCGACCTATTACTGGTATTACCTGCCAAGCTCAGGCGGCGGCCAGATTTCGACACAGTTCGGCGCAGGCGGCGACACGCCAAAGCCTGTTGACTACGACGGCGACGGCAGGGCCGACCTGGCCGTCTGGCGAAACTCGAACCATACGTTCTACTCGATCGACAGTTCAAACGGCGCGTCGCGCACACAGGATTACGGGGCGACCGGAGACATGCCCGTATCAGCCGACTATGACGGCGATGGCAGGGCCGACCACGCCGTCTGGCGCTCGTCCAATACAACCTGGTATATACGGCGCAGTTCAGACGGCGGCACGACATCGCTCTCGTACGGCGCATCGGGCGACATCCTTGTCCCGAATGACTACGACGGCGACGCCAAGGTCGATATCGCCGTCTGGCGCGTCGATAGCAGAAACTACGGCTGGTGGTATATCCGCCAATCCGCCACCCAAACCGACCGCACCGTCCAATGGGGCCTCGCCGGCGACATTCCGGTGCCGACATATTACAGGAGGTAGCAATGCAAAGGATCACCCTATCTTTTTTCATCGTTTTGGCCGCATCTGCCATCTGTTTTGGTCAACACACGCAGACCACCAAGAACACCGTTGATCAGACGCTGCGTTCCTCCGGGCGTGTAAATCCTTCGACTCTTGGCATGGAATTCGATCTTCCATTAGGTAGTTATAAGGGGCGAGGTTTCGATCTTCCGCTAGGTCTTAGTTACTCGTCTAAAGTATGGAAGCTCGAGGAAGACCAATACGACGCAAACTCCGCCATAACCCGCGTGGACGGCATTTATTCGGAAGACTCCGCGGCGGGCTGGACGAGCAGCCTTGCTCAACCGCATATCGAATATACAGGCATGACACGCCTCTTCGACACTCACGGCAGGCCATACAATTGGCGTAATGCCAGTCCTACCTATTACCATGTCTATTACGTCCGTCGGTTAACCGTGTTTCTTCCCGGCGGCGAATCACACGAACTGCGGGCCAGCGATGTCCCCGTTCCAATGCCGTCACCACTTCCTAATCCTCTCTGGCCTCCGGCTTCGGCTTGGGAAGGAATTTTTGTTGCGACCGATGGTTCGGGCCTTAAATATGAACAGGACACTAACGCAAATATCTTCCGATTGTATTTGTCGGACGGATCGTTTTATGACTTCAACTCAGGCCCCCCTGAGCCGCATGGCCTGACTGTTACGCAATCCTATATTCGACGCGCGCGACGACTTACGGATGTGAACGGAAATTTCGCTGAGTTCAATGCCGCGAATGGAACCTATAAATATGGCTCATGGACGGATCAGCTTGGCCGTACGTTTCCCGTAATGGTTCCTCCTGAAACACCCTGGGGATTTGAGGAGATGACGGAATTTACCGACACGTTTTTCCTGCCCGGCATGGGAAATAACTCATACGAACTGAAATGGCAGCGGCTGGCCAGTGTTTTTGCAGAAACCAACTATGCCACGCGGTATATCGGCAAGGGCTTTAACGCGCCCTTCCCGCAGAATCCGCTTTTTGTCAATGAGAATATTTTTGCGACATGCGGCTACGGAGACCGACCACAGTTTCCAACGAATAGCCTTCTGGCGGTATCAGCATTTAACTATTTCCATTCTACTGGTGATCCACCATTTAACCCGATGGTGTTGGCAGAGGTGAAACTGCCAAACGGCGCAAAATATCGGTTCAAGTATAATGAATATGGCGAGATAGAAAAGATCGAGTATCCGTTTGGCGGGTACGAGGAATTTGACTATAAGAAGGTCGATTCGCTGGCGGGGCAGGCCGAAGGGGTTCAGCAGGCAAACCGAGGGGTCGAGAACCGCCGCGTTTATGAGAGCACCGCATCGAATCCGATAACATATTCATATTCGTCGGCATCCTCCGACCACAATTATCGGACAAGCGTGACCGCTCCCGACGGGATCCAAACCGACACATTGATGCACAGGGGCATCAGACCTTTATGCGACGCGCAGACGGAGTATGAGTACTACTATAACGGTCTCAAGTGGGGATACGACACCCCGCTCGCCGGGCGGGTTTGGGAAACGCGGGTATTTTCTAACGATCAACCCAAGCAGATCAAGCAACGGACAATTACGAGGTGGATAACGACAACCGCCGACGCCAAGATTATCATCCGCGCCCGGGCCCGGCCCACTCTGAAATGGAACGCCCGGGTTGATACTACTCAAAACATAACCTATGAGGGGAACTCGGGCGTGTCAACAGCGACGAAACTCGCCTACGATTCTGCCGACGAGCGAGGGTC